>JAICEW010000485.1 GCA_025923995.1 Vicinamibacteria bacterium
CCGCGGTAGCGGAAGCTCGGGTAGCCGCGGAGCGTATGGCTGTTGGACAGCGCCTCCTGGAAGTAGAACGGGATGCGGCTGCCGGCGTCGGCCTCGTCCCGCAGCGCCAGCACTCGAGCGGCCAGCACGCGCTGCGGCGAGCCCAGCGACAGGTAGCCGCGGAGGTCGAGGGCCAGGCGGTGGAAGGCGAACGCCTCGCTGCCGCGGTCGTCGAATCGCGTGAACATGAGGCCGACCATGCCCCCGCGGTGCGGGTTGAACGGCCGGTCGCGCGCGTCCCAGAGCAGCAGGCCGGAGAGCTTGTAGAAGTCCGGCTGGGGCAGCGCGAGCCCGGGCGCGGCCCGGTCGTCGTACAGGGCGCCGATGGGGGGGAAGTCCTCGTCCTCGCCGTCGGTGGTGAAGACCTGCACGTAGCCCAGGCGCGCGGTCGCCACGAGGCGCGGCGTGAACTGCCAGCCCGACACCAGCTCGTACGACGCGTCCTGGTAGAGGAACGACGTGCGGTCCGCCGGCTGCGAGTCCTGGCCGAGCCCGAAGAACGCGTCGCGCGGCTGGTGCCGATAACGCAGCGACGAGTAGAGGATGAGGCCGTCGAGCTTCGACTCCTTGAGCGCGCCCAGCTCGTACACGTCGTCGCCCTTGGTGGAGGGCGCGGGCAGCTCGCGTCCGCGATGGGGCAGCCGGCCCGCCTGGAAGTCGTACAGCTCGTATCCCGTCGGCGAGTACGCGGCCGAGGCGTGCAGGCTCACGCTCGAGCCCTTGATGTCGGGCTGCCAGAAGCGCAGCACCGGCGCCAGGCGCGATCCCGACGCCAGGCTGCGGATGCGCGCGTAGAACCCCTTGTAGTTGAGCGCCAGGAGGCTGGGCCGCTCCGCCTTCTCGAACGTCAGGATCTGCCGCTCGACGAGGCCCGGCCGGTAGGGGGCGAGTCGGAGCCGCTTCGCGTCGCGCAGCCGCTGCCAGGACTCGGCGCGCGTCCGGGGCGGCGCCTCCTCGGCGGCCAGGGCAGGCACGACCAGCCGGCCCACGAGCACCGCGGCGCAGGCCGCCCGGGGCCGAGAGGTTCGAAGCATGCGATAACACCATCTTAACAAAGCGCTTCGACTGCCACGGCCTGCTAGGATCCTGCCGTGAGCGCGTGGGGACTCCTCGCCGCCGTCGCGGCCGCCAGCGCCGCCTCCGGACCGGCCTGGGACTACACGGTCGACGCGTCGGCCCACGCCCGCGAGCTCACCGTGGTCGCGCGCTTCTCCCGCGCCGTCGGATCGGCGCTCACCTTCGACGACGGGATGGGCGCGTTCGTCGAGGCGTTCGCGATGGAGCGCGGGCCGCATTGGCTCGCCATCCCGGGCCACGGCGACCAGTTCATCGTGCCCGCGTGCGAGCGCGGCCCGTGCCGCGTGCGGTACCGCGTGCGGCTGCTGGAGGCCGCGCGCACGCTGGACCGGCGGGGCGTCGCGCACATGAACGGCGAGGTCGTCCTGGCGCCGCCGTCCTCCTGGCTCGCGCGTCCCCTGCGCGACGCCAAGCCCGGCCGCTATCGCTTCCACGTCACGCTTCCCGCGGACGTGTCCTTCGCGACCGGCGTGTTCCCCACGGACGATGGCGGCGCCTACGAGGCCCCGACGCACGACCTCGAGCAGGCGCCCTACTCCGCGTTCGGGCCGCTCGAGCCGGTGCGCGTCCGCGCACCGGGAGGGGTCGTGGACGTCGCGCTCGCGTCGGGCGAGTGGAGCGTGCCCCGGCAGGACGTCGTGGACTGGGTGGAGCGCTCGGCGCGTGCGGTCGCGGGGTACTACGGGACGTTCCCGGTGCCGCGCGCGCAGGTCATCGTCCTGCCGGGCGGTCGACGGCCGATCGGCTTCGGGACGACGCTGGGCAACGGAGGCGCGTCGATCATCGTCTGGCTGGGCAAGGGCGCCTCGCGCGCCCACCTGGAGCGCGACTGGGTGCTCGTGCACGAGATGACGCACCTGGGCTTCCCGAACGTGCCGCGGGCGCAGCACTGGATGGAGGAGGGGCTCGCGACCTACGTCGAGCCCATCGCCCGCGCCCGGGCCGGGTTGCTCGCCGAGGGCGAGGTGTGGCGCGGCCTGGTCCAGGGCCTGCCCAACGGCCAGCCGCGGCCGGGCGAGAACGGATTCGACCGCACCCGGCGCTGGGGCGCGCTGTACTGGGGCGGTGCGATGTACTGGTTCCTGGCCGACCTGCAGATCCGCGAGCGGACCGCGGGCCGCCGGTCGGTGGACGACGCGCTGCGCGCGATCCGGGCGCAAGGCGGGACGATCGCGGTGAGCTGGCCCCTCGCGCGCGCCCTGGAGACGGGCGACCGCGCGACGGGCACGGACGTGCTGACGAAGCTGTATGCGCGGCTGGGCACCGAGGGGTCGGCGCCCGTCGACCTCGACGCGACCTGGGCGCGCCTCGGCGTGCGGCCCGACGCCGGCGGCGTGCGCTTCGACGACGGCGCGCCGCTCGCGGCCCTGCGGCGCGCCATCACGGACGGCCGCGAGCCGGCCGGAGACGGGAGGACGGAATGACGATGCGGACGGTTTTGCTGGTGCTGGCGTGCGCGCTGGCGGGAGGGTCGGCCGCCGCCGACGACGCGCCCCCCGTCGACCGGTTCCTGTGGGGCGGCGCGCTTCAGGTCGGCGATCCCGTCGGCCCGTTCGGCGACGTGGCGGACACGGGCATCGGCGCCCTCCTCCACGGCACCGTGCGCACGCGCGGCGGCCTCCTCGGCTGGCGGCTGGAGGGCGGCTGGCTCGTGTACGGCAGCGAGTCGCTCGGGGTGCCGGTGCCCGGCACGCAGGGGCGCGTGACGACCGACGTCGCGTTCACGGAGAACTCGATCGGCCACGCCGTGACGGGCCCCGTGCTCATGGCCCCCGCCGGGTCGGTGCGTCCCTACGCGACCGCGTTCGCCGGGGTCGCGTACTTCGAGACCGCGACGGAGTTCCGGCCGCTGCCGCTGGGTCCCGCGTTCGAGCGCGACACGCACTACGACGACACCGTCTTCACCTACGGCGCGTCCGCCGGCCTGCTGGTCCCGATCGGACGCTCCGGGATGGCGGTCGACCTCGGCGTCCGCTACTCGTGGACCGACGACGTGCGCTATCTGACCGAGGGCGACCTCCGTCAGGCGGCCGGGGGTGAGCTATTCTTCGTGCCGCATCGGAGCCACGCCGACGTCCTCGACTTCCGGATCGGGCTGACGTTCGGGCGTTAGCTCCCTCGCAGGAGGAAACCACTTGGCTCGACGCGCCCGCGCTTCCGTGGCTGCGACCGCTCTCGTCCTGTTCGCGTCCTGCGGAGGCGGCAGCCGAACGGGCCCCACCTCGGTCACCGTGCCTCCGGCCGGCCTGGCGTCGGGGACAGTCCTCACGCTCGTGTCGGGCGAGACCGGAGCCGCGGTCGCCGGCGCGACAGTCACCATTGGCGCCCAGACCCTCACGAGCGATGGCGCCGGAGAGGTGCGGCTGACGGCGCTGGCGCCGCTGGGGGCCGCGATCGACATCGTGAATCCGGCCTACCTGGACCGCCAGAGCACGGTGCGCACCGGTGCCGGCCAGCGCTTCGCGTTGTGGCCGAAGTCGACGGGCGCGGGCCTGAGCGAGCACTACACGGCGACGCTCGTCTACACGTCGACGACCGACCCGCCGGGGCCGACGGGCGAGTCCTCGCTGTCGCGCCTGCCCCGCGGCGCCTCCACGGTGATCGTCGTTCCCTCGGACGAGCTCCTCGCCGACGGCCTGGCCATGGACGCGCACACCCGCGCCGTGGCGGCCGTCACCGAAGCGACGGGCGGGGCGGTGGCGTACGTGCTGGCGCCGACACAGCCGGCGACCGGTATCGTGGTGACCACCCGCTTCGACCCGTCGGACTCGCTCTGCCTGGAGCGCGGCGTCCGCGCGTTCATGCGAGGCACCTACCAGGGC
>JAICEW010000486.1 GCA_025923995.1 Vicinamibacteria bacterium
CACGTCTTCAGCCTGGTGACGCTGACCGCGTTCGCGACGATCTTCTACGGCGCGTTCACGCGGCGCTGGAAGGACTACCGCGTGCTGCAGGCGATGACGCTGGGCGCCGTCATCGGCTTCTCGGCGCAGGTCGTGATCTTCACCGCGACCATGGTCTCCTACGGCCTGGGGATCGACACCTACTTCACGAACCCGCGCGCGCTGCTCGGCTTCAACGCACCGCCGGATCCGGTGCCCTTCATCGACGCGCTGAAGGCGCGCTCGGGCGGGCTGGTCGGGAACACGATCGCCGCCGCCATCATGGCCGCGCTGGGATGGGTCATGGGCGCGCTGCTGCCCTCGGACAAGCCGAAGGACAAGCCGCGGCCGTAGGTCCTACGCGGCTCGCGCGGCCGCCTCCTCCATCCGCCGGCGATTCTCCGGCGCCAGGCGCGAGAGGATCAGGGCCCAGACCACGGCCAGCCCCACGTTCACGACGGCGAAGGTGGGGGCCGCGAAGGCGAGCCGTTCCCCCAGGAAGACGAGGCCGGCCGAGATGACGTCGCCCGCCCGCATGAAGAACGCGTCGACCGCCTGCTTGGCCTTGTACTTGGCCTCGCGGCTCGTCGGCAGCCACAGCGCCTGCTGCGCCGTCTTGCCCAGCGAGTAGTCGATCGTGTTGTCGAGCGTCTTGCAGATGCGCGCGACCGGCAGCCCCGGCCAGCGCCACACGGAGAGGTAGCCCAGGAACGCGACCACCGGGTGGACGAACATCGCGCCGCCCACTCCCAGCACCCGGATGATGCGGGACACCGCGAACATCTGGAGCAGGAAGCTGGCCAGGTTGACCAGGCTGAAGAAGTCCCCGTAGAAGCCGCCGATGAACTTCTGTCGTGCGTCGAGCGAGGCCTCGTCGGCTCCGAAGCGCGCCACCGACTCCGCCACCACGAGCTTCCCCAGGATGTACTCGCCGGTGGTGTTGACCACGTTGAGGACCACGATGAGGACCGCGATCAGGAGCAGGTAGCGGTCCTTCCGGATGAGCTCGAAGCCGCCCTCCTTGCCCAGCGGCTTCTCGCCTTCCTCGGCCTTCGCGCGCGAGCGCTCCGCCTCCCGCCGGTTGATCACCTCGGCCACCACCACGCAGCAGCCGAGCACGCCCGCCGCCACCAGCATCAGGCGGTAGGGCCCGAGCTGGCGTATGAGGCGGCTGGCATACAGCGCCCCCAGCCAGGCGCCGATGTTGCTGCCCAGCCCCACGATCGCGAACAGCCGCTTGCCCTGGTCCGGGGTGTAGATGTCGTTCGCCAGGGCCCAGTACTGCGCGACGATCATCACGTTGAAGATCCCGACCCAGATGAAGAACGGCACGCCCACGTGGATGCGGGCCACGCCCGCCATGAAGAAGAGCACGATGTTGGCGACGAAGAACAGCGTCACCGCGCGCAGCAGCAGCACCCGCTTCACGCGCGAGGCCAGGACACCGAAGGCGGGCACCAGGCCCAGCAGCAGCAGCGCCTGGCCGGCGGAGGAGTAGGTCTTCACCGCGGCCCCGCCCTCCGTGAGGATGAGCGCCTCGCGGATCGTCTTGAGCATGTAGTACGCGGTCAGGACCAGGAAGAGGTTGAGCGCCAGCAGCAGGACCGTCATGCCCTCGCCAGGGCGCACGTCGGTGATGACGCGCAGCGCCTTCTCGACGAGTGTCGGCTGGCCCTCGCGCGCCCGCTCTCCCGTCGGCTCGCTCATCGTGGCTCCCGCTCCACACCGACGATCTCCGGCGTGGCGCCGTTGCGCAAAAAGACGTCAACCGCCTGCCGCCAGGCCGGCACGGCGTCGGACAGGGTCCGGATGCGCACCATTGTGTACTCGGAAGCGGCATCCGTCAGGGGCGCCCTCGCGTCCGCCGACCGCGAGGGCTCGCCCAGCGGGGTCACGCGGCCGCTCGCGTTGTCGACGGTGAACCACTGGTGCTCGTACCCGTCGGCTCGCGCGAGCGCGGCCTGCTCCCCCAGGTTCTCGAACACGAGCGCACCGCCCTCGATGCGGAAGGAGTGGAGGGGGTTGAGCGCTCGGCAGTAGCGGTCGACGATCTTGTCCCGCCGCGCGCCGAGCACCTGCACGAGGTACTCCTCGGCCGCGGGGTTGCCGAGGCGGCCGGTGCCCACGATGGCGCGGATGGCGTCGTCCGTGAAGCGCGCCACGATCCGCGCCGCCCAGAACGCGTCCTCCGGCCGCATGCGCTCGAAGGCGGGGTTGGGGTACTCCGGCTTCCACCGGTCGGGGTCGAAGAAGTCGGACTCGATGTTCCCGATCTCCGGGAAGTCCCTGTAGGGCACGCGCCGCCAGGCCCGTTCGGCGAGGCCGAAGGTGACCGCGGCCCGCGCGATCGGCCCCCAGTCGATCACGTACTCGTTGCCGGCCCGCGGGTTCTGCGGGCCGATCTCGCGCGTGGCGTCCGAGCCGCTGCCCAGCGTGGAGGAGAAGTCGATGAGGTGGTGCTTCACGTAGCCGGGCGGGACGTACATGTCGAGCGTGTTCACGCTGCGCGAGTCGTCGTGGTTGAGCCACGCGGAGAACACGCGCAGGCCGCGCAGCTCGCGCCGGTCCTCGTGCGGGAACACGTCGTTGGCGTCGTCGGTGCGCGTGCCGTGGTACTTGTGCGGCCCCAGCGGCACGCCCGGGAGCAGCCGGCTCACGACCGCGCGCAGCGTGCCGTCGTCCTCGCGCCTCACGTGGGAGAGCACGTCGTCGAGGTCGGCCTGCGTCATCGCGCGCTTGCCCGCCCCCTTGATCGCGACGCGCGCTCCGGGAGCGACCTCGAGCTCCTCGCGCCGGAAGGAGGCGATGTGCGTCTCGGGCACGAAATAGCCCATGGCGTGGAAGAAGCGGCTGGCGATGACCTCGGCGCCGGTCGAGAGGACCGGGTACTCGCGGCGGTCGAACTTCACGAACCACACCTCGCCCGCCTCGTCGCGCACCGTGAACCCGGGCGTGATGCCCTCCGACTTGCCGGCGATGACGGTCCAGCGGCCGAGGGGTCCCCCGGTGGTGGCCGGCCCGCGCACCTGCTCGTCGATCGTCATCGCGCGCACGCCGATGCGGTTCTCGAACCAGCTCGAGTCGGGCACCTCTCCCAGCGTGTTGACGTTCCGCGCGGCGACGGGCTCGCCGTGGGGGCGATGGTGGAAGGTGTGCTCGATCACGTCGTAGGCGGTGGACAGCTCGACCGCGCCCGGCTGGGGCACGACGCCGTCGTCCGCGTCACGCCGCAGCGGGTCGTCGGGGAAGAACTTCTGGGCCGCGGCCGGCGTGGCCGCCAGGAGCAGCACGGCCAGGACCGCCCGCATCAGAAGGACGGCCCGAAGCGCAGGTACGCGCGCCCGCCCTCGTGGCCCCAGCCGACGTCGAACCGCACCAGCACGTCGTCGCGCGCCTTGAGGCGAAGGCCGAACCCGCCGGTGGCGCGCAGGCCGTCGAGGGTGAGGCTCTCCTCCGGCCGGAACACCCGCCCCGCGTCCACGAACAGCGCGAGCTCGACCGCCGGCGCCGGCTCCCAGCGGTACTCGGCCTGCAGCGAGAGCCCCTTCTCCCCGCGGTAGCGGAAGCTCGGGTAGCCGCGGAGCGTATGGCTGTTGGACAGCGCCTCCTGGAGGTAGAACGGGATGCGGCTGCCGGCGTCGGCCTCGTCCCGCAGCGCCAGCACTCGAGCGGCCAGCACGCGCTGCGGCGAGCCCAGCGACAGGTAGCCGCGGACGTCGAGGGCCATGCGGTGGAAGGCGAACGCCTCGCTGCCGCGGTCGTCGAATCGCGTGAACATGAGGCCGACCATGCCCCCGCGGTGGGGGTTGAACGGCCGGTCGCGCGCGTCCCAGAGCAGCAGGCCGGAGAGCTTGTAGAAGTCCGGCTGGGGCAGCGCGAGCCCGGGCGCGGACCGGTCGTCGTACAGGGCGCC
>JAICEW010000487.1 GCA_025923995.1 Vicinamibacteria bacterium
CTGGGTCAGGCGGATCTCGACCTCCGGACCGTCCACCGCCAGCGTGCGCTGGGCGAAGCCGTAGCCGACGGTCGTCACCACGATCGCCACGCTGCCGGGGGCCAGGTCCGCGAACCGGAAGCGTCCGCCCGAGTCGGTCACGGTCTCGACCTGGCGCTCGCGGACGGCGACCGCCGCCTTGGCGATCGGCTCGCCGGTCTGCGCGTCCACCACGCGGCCCTGCACGGCGCCGCCGGGATCGTCCGCCGTCGCCGGAGCGGCACACAGCAGCACGGCGAGCGCGAGCTTCATTTGTAAAGTCCGGGAATTGCCCCGTTCGAGGCTAGCAGACAACCGCGCGCGGCCGTGAGCCCGATTGCGTCAGCCGCGGGCCATGAGGACGACGCCGGCCAGCGCGAGCGCGAGGCCCAGCACCCGCGACGCGCTCAGGTGCTCGCCGAAGCCGACGACGCCCAGGACCGCGAGCAGCACGGCGATCGAGAGGCTCGACACCAGCGACGTGGTCGAGAGCGGCCAGCCCGAGCGGTAGACGAAGAAGAAGCCGGCCTCGACGCCGAAGACGGCCAGGCCGACCAGCAGGCCCGTGGCGCCCTGGCGGGCCACGCCGCGGCCCTCCGCACCCGTGGCGACGGCCAGCGCCGCCGACAGGACGAAGGCGGCGCCGTACGCCACCGAAAGCATCCCCCAGGGACGAGTGGCTCCGGACGTCTTCTGCACGAGGTGGTAGACGACGCCGGAGAGGATCACGGTCACGAGCGCGAGTGTTCCCGACATGGCACCAAGTTCGGCCGTCACCGTCCATGTGTCCAATGCAACGTTCTCATCAATGCATGCATCAGATGTATGATGGTCCGTGCCCGACTCGCCGCTCTCGCAGGACCAGCTGCAGGCCTTCGTCGCCGTGGCCGCCGCCGGGAGCTTCACGCGCGCCGCCTCGGCCCTCCACCTCAGCCAGCCCGCGCTCTCGCGGCGGATCGCGGGGCTCGAGGAGCGCCTGGAGGCGACCCTGCTCGTGCGGGGCCGGACCGGCGCCGCGCTGACGGCGGCGGGTCACCGCGTGCTGGAGTTCGTGCAGGCCCAGCAGGCGATGGAAGACGACCTGCTCGGCGCGCTGCGGCCGTCGCGCGCGAGCTATCGCGGGTCGGTCCGGATCGCCGGCCTGTCCTCGCTGGTGCCCGGCGTCGTGCTCTCCGCGCTGGCGCCGTTCCTGCGCGAGCACCCGGACGTGCAGGTCGAGGTCCACCGGGAGCTCGACCGGGGCGTCGTCGGCGCGCTCGCCGCCGGCCGCGTCGACATCGGCCTCTCGCAGGGGCCGTCGGAGACGCCGGGTCTGGTCGACGTCCACCTGGGCGACGAGGAGTACGTCATGGTCGAGAGCCGACACCACTCCGCCCGCCGGGACGTCTTCCTCGACGTGGACGCGCGCGACGACACGACGGAGGCGTTCCTCGCCGCCCAGCCCGCCCGCCGCCGCCCCCGCGGGCCGATGGCGCGCTCGTTCCTGCACGACGAGGCGGGGATCCTGCTCGGCGTGGAGCTGGGGCTGGGCCGTGCGGTGAAGCCGCGCCACACCGTGCCGCGCCGTGGCGCGGTGCGCGTCGACGGCAGCTTCGCTGCCGTGCGCAAGCCGGTGTTCCTGCACTACCGGCGCCAGCGCTACCACGCGCGCCTGCACGAGGCCGTGCGCAGCCGTATCGAGGGCGCCGTGCGGAAGCACCTCGCGAGCGCGCTCGAGCCCTGAAGCGGGCGAGCCGTCAGCCCGCGAGCCGCTCCATGAGCCGCTTCGCCAGCCGGGGCGCCGTGCCCTCGTCCTCGTGCTTGAAGAACACGAACGCCTCGTCCCAGGGCTGGGCCCTGATCCGCTCGGCCCAGGCGTCGACGTCCGCGTCGGTGTAGTCCACGCGGCGCAGGCGCAGGTAGCCCCAGGAGGCGGTGGGCACGAGGTCGGACGGCAGCGGCTCGCCGCCGTCCTCCGGCGCGTTCACGTCGGCAAGGCACAGCGCGGCCCCCCGCGCGCGCAGGACGCCGAACGTCTCCTCGTCGAACCACGACGCGTGCCGGAACTCGAACGCGGCGCGCTGGGCGGCCGGCAGCTGCGCCAGGAACGCGTCCAGCCGGGCCGCATCCTTCTTCATGTTGGGCGGGAGCTGGAACAGGAACGGGCCGCGCTTGGGGCCCAGCGACTCCGAGACGTCGAGGAAGTAGGGAAGCGAGTCGCCCACGTCCTGGAGGCGCTTCTGGTGGGTGAGCCGCTGCGGCGCCTTCAGGACGAACGTGAAGCCCGCAGGGGTCTCCTCCGTCCACCGGGCCAGGACCTCCTTGGACGGCATGCGATAGAACGTGTTGTTGATCTCGACCGCCGGGAGGCGCTGCGCGTAGAAGCGGAGCATCTCGGACGCGGGAAGGTCTTCGGGGTAGAAGCTGCCCTTCCACTCCTTGTAGCTGTACCCGCTGGCCCCGACGTGGATGCGCAAAGGTTATCTGCCGGCCTCGTCGTACGCGGCGGCCAGGTTGTCCCGGAACCGATCCGGATAGCCACGGTACTCCTTGTACGCGGCCAGCTCGGTCGTCTTCACGAAGTCGTCCTTCGTCTTCCCGGCCGCGCGGGCCTTCTTCGCGGCGTCGATCACGTCCGCGATGTACTGGCGGAACGCCTTGAGGCCCGCGACGTCCGTGACGTCTCCGTGGCCCGGGATGATCGTCACGTCGGGCGGCACCCGCGCGACCACGGCGTCGAGCGCCTTCAGGTACCCGTTCGGCGAGCCGCCGCTGCGGACGTCGATGAACGGGATGACCTTGTGGAAGAACAGGTCGCCCATGTGGAGCACGTTGGCCTTCTCGAAATAGACCGAGCTGTCGCCGTCGGTGTGCGCGGGCGGCGTGTGCCAGACCTGGATGGTCTCGCCGTTGACGTGGACGCGCAGCTCGTTGTCGTAGGTGACGATGGGGGCGGGGATCTCCTCCACCTTGACCGTCTTCGCCCACTCGATCTGCTCCTGGAGCTGCTTCGCCTGGTCCTCGCGCCCTGCCTTGCGCGCCTCCTCCACGCGCGCCGGGTAGTCGCGCAGGATGTCTTGCGGCGACGCCAGCATCCGCTTGCGGACGTTGTCGTGCGCGATGATCACGGAGATGGGCCGGAAGGTGTCGTTCCCGCCGACGTGGTCCCCGTGGTGGTGCGTGTTGACCAGGAACTTGATCGGCTTGTCCGTCACCTTGCGGATCTGCGCGACGATGCCGGGGGCCATGTCCTTGAACTGCGAGTCCACGACCAGCACCGCCTCGGGCCCCACCAGGAAGCCCACGTTGCCGCCGCGGCCGTACAGCGCGTGCACGCCGCCGCGCAGCGGCTTGAGCGTGAACGGATCGGCCGGCGGGCGGTCGTGATGGCTCGGGGTGGCCGCGGGCGCCTGGGCGTGAGCCGGAGCGGCCAGGAGACACAGGACAAGCAGGGAGGGATGCGCGGTCATGACAGCACCTCCAGGAAGCGGATAACCTAGCACACCGCATGCGCGCCCAAGGCATCTCGCTCTGGCTGGTGCCCGACGGCCCGGAGGGCCTGGCCATCGCGGCCCTGATCGGCGAGCTGTCGGCGCGGTTCGGCACGCCGCAGTTCTCGCCGCACGTGACGCTGCTGGGGGGGATCGCCTCGGGCGCGGAGGCGGCGGTGGCGGCGGCGCGTGACCTGGCGGCCGGGCTCTCCGACCTCTCGATCCGCTTCGAAGGGCTCGAGCACTCCGGCGACTACTTCCGCGCGCTGGTGGTCCGCGTCGCCCCCGACCTGCCCATCCTCGACGCCCGCCGCCGCGCCCAGACCGCGTTCCCGGCGGAGCCCGTCGGCCCGTTCGTGCCCCACCTGAGCCTGCTGTACGGGATCCTCCCGGTCGAGACGCGC
>JAICEW010000488.1 GCA_025923995.1 Vicinamibacteria bacterium
CAGCAGGCCCAGGTCCTTCTTGGGCGTCTCCTTGCCCGCCTCGGCGAACTTCGCGGTGGCTCCCAGGGGCGTGGCCTTGCTCTGCTGGCCGCCCGTGTTCGAGTAGACCTCGGTGTCCAGCACCAGGATGTTCACGTTGCGGCCGCTGGCCAGCACGTGATCGAGGCCGCCGAAGCCGATGTCGTAGGCCCAGCCGTCCCCGCCCACCAGCCAGACGCACTTCTCGACCAGGTCGTCCGCCACGAAGCGCAGGCGCTGGGCCGCCGGCTCCCCGCGTCCCTGGAGCGCTTCCTTGAGGCGCGCGACGCGGCGGCGCTGCTCCGCGATGCCGGCCTGGGTGGACTGGTCGGCCGCGAGCAGCTCGTCCGCGAGCCCGCGGCCCAGCGAAGGCGCCAGCTCCGACACCAGGCCGCGCGCCTGGTCGCGCCTCGAGTCGAGCGCCAGGCGGAACCCGAGGCCGAACTCGGCGTTGTCCTCGAACAGCGAGTTGGACCACGCGGGCCCGCGACCGCAGGCGTCCGTCGTGTACGGCGTCGTGGGCAGGTTCCCCCCGTAGATCGAGGAGCAGCCCGTCGCGTTCGCGATCAGGGCGCGGTCGCCGAAGAGCTGCGTGAGCAGCTTCACGTACGGCGTCTCGCCGCAGCCCGCACAGGCCCCCGAGTACTCGAACAGCGGCCGGCGGAACTGCGACTCCTTGACGTCGATGCGCTTGCCGGCCAGCGGCTCGGCGTCCGGGATGGCCAGGAAGAACTCGTAGTTCTCCCTCTCCGTCTCACGCAGCGGCGCCTGCGGCGCCATGTCGATCGCCTTGTGCCGCGGGTTCTGGCGGTCCTTGGCGGGGCACACCGCGACGCACAGCGTGCAGCCCGTGCAGTCCTCGGGGGCCACCTGCAGCGTGTACTTCTCGCCCTTGACGTCGGCCGAGCGGAAGTCGGTCGACAGGAACGTGGCCGGCGCGCCCGTGAGGTGCGCCGGGTCGTAGCGCTTGGCGCGGATGGCCGCGTGCGGGCAGGCCAGCACGCACTGGTTGCACTGGATGCACACCTTCGCGTCCCAGACCGGTATCTCGAGCGCGATGTTCCGCTTCTCCCACTGGCTGGTCGCCACGGGCCAGGTCCCGTCCGGCGGGAACGCGCTGACGGGCAGCAGGTCGCCCTTGCCCGCCATCATCACGGCGCTGACGCGCTTCACGAATTCCGGAGCGGCGGCCGAGACCAGCGGGGGCCGCATGCGCCCGGAGGCGGTCGCGGGGACCTCGATCCGGTACAGGTTGGCGAGCGCCGCGTCGATGGCAGCCGCGTTCCGGCGCACCAGCTCGCTCCCTCGCCGGCCGTAGCTCTTCTCGGCCGCCTCCTTGATGCGCGCGATGGCCTCGTCGAGCGGCAGCACGCCCGACAGCTTGAAGAAGCAGACCTGCATGATCGTGTTGATGCGGCCGCCCAGGCCCGCCTCGCGCGCCACGCGCACGGCGTCGATCGCGTGCACCTGCAGCCGCTTCGCGATCACCTGCTCCTGCACCTCGCCGGGCAGGCGGTCCCACACGGTCCCGGCCTCGCCAGGCGCGTTCAGCAGGAGCACCCCTTCGGGCGCGGCGCGCTCCAGCACGTCCATCCGCTCCAGCAGCTCGAACTGGTGGCAGGCCACGAACCCCGCCTGCTCGACCAGGTACGGGGCCTGGATGGGACGCGGCCCGAACCGCAGGTGGGACACCGTGACCGCGCCGGACTTCTTGGAGTCGTACACGAAGTAGCCCTGCGCGTGATCGGCGGTCGTCTCGCCGATGATCTTCACCGAGTTCTTGTTGGCCCCGACCGTCCCGTCGGAGCCCAGGCCGAAGAACACCGCCCGCTTCACGTCCGCCGGCTCGATGTCGAGCGTGCCCACCGGCAGCGAGAGGTGCGTCACGTCGTCGGTGATGCCGACCGTGAACGGATGGGGCGGCGGGTCGGAGCGCAGCGCCGTGAGCACCGCCTCGACCATCGCGGGCGTGAACTCCTTCGACGAGAGCCCGTAGCGTCCGTTGACCAGGAGCGGCATCGGCGTCGTGCGCAGGCCGCGGCGGGCTCCCTCATGCAGTGCGCCCATGACGTCGAGGTAGAGCGGCTCCCCCACAGCACCCGGCTCCTTCGTCCGATCGAGCACCGCCACGCGGCTCGCGGTCGCCGGCAGCGCCGCCAGGAAGTCCGCGGCCGAGAACGGACGGTAGAGGCGAACCTTGATCACGCCCACCCGCTCGCCGCGCTCGACCAGGAAGTCCACGGTTTCGGCCGCCGTTTCCGCGCCCGATCCCATCACCACGATGACGTGCTCGGCTTCCGGATGGCCGCGGTAGGCGAACGGCCGGTACGCGCGGCCGGTCACGGCCGCGAATCGCCCCATCACGTCCCGGACCATCTCGGGCAGCTCGTCGTAGAAGCGGTTGGCCGCCTCGCGCGCCTGGAAGAACGCGTCGGGGTTCTGCGCGGTGCCGCGCAGCACCGGGCGGTCGGGCGTCAGCGCGCGCGCGCGGTGCGCCAGCACGCCGTCCTCGTCCACCAGCGCGCGCAGCGCGTCGTCCGGAAGCGCCTCGATGGTCGCGACCTCGTGCGAGGTGCGGAAGCCGTCGAAGAAGTGCAGGAACGGCACGCGGCTGCGCAGGGTCGCCGCGTGCGCGATGGCGGCCAGGTCCTGCGCCTCCTGCACCGAGGACGACGCGAGCATCGCGAAGCCGGTCTGCCGGCACGCCATCACGTCCGAGTGGTCCCCGAAGATCGAGAGCGCGTGCGTGGCCAGGGTGCGGGCCGCCACGTGCATGCAGAACGGCGTCAGCTCCCCCGCGATCTTGTACATGTTGGGGATCATGAGGAGCAGGCCCTGCGAGGCCGTGAACGTGGTCGCGAGCGCGCCTGCCTGCAGCGCCCCGTGGACCGCTCCCGCGGCGCCCGCCTCGGACTGCATCTCGACCACGCGCGGCACGTCGCCCCATACGTTCGCCCGGCCCTCGGTCGACCAGTGGTCCGCCAGCTCGCCCATCGTCGAGCTGGGCGTGATCGGGTAGATCGCGATCACCTCGCTCAGGCGGTGGGCGACCGAGGCGGCCGCCTCGTTGCCGTCCACGACGATGCGCGTGGGCGCAGCCTTTGCGTCGGCGGGGGTGGACGGTGAAGCGTTTGCGCTCGGACGGGCCACGGTCACTCTCCGATCACGCCGATGATGGTGGGGTTCACCGAGAGGATGTCCGGGTCCAGCGCCTGGAGCACCTCCGCCAGCGCCTGCGCCTGGCCGCTGGGCACGCACCACGACCCGTGGATGCAGTCGCCGCCCTCGACGCGGCGCGACTGGAATCCCGGAACGTCCTTCTCCAGGTGGGCCTCCACCGCGGGAGCCCGCCCCGGCTGCGTCTGGATGACGACTTCCGTCACGATCATGGGTTCCTCCGCTCGGTCCTGATGTCACCGCATTGCACGAAGCGAGCCTGTTCCCAAAGCGCGTCGTGGATGGCCGCGGCCGCGCGCCGGCCGTCCCGCATGGCGAGGATCACGGTGGCTCCGCCCCGCGAGAGGTCTCCTCCCGCGAACACGCCGGGCCGGCTCGTGCGCTGGCTCTCGTCGACGACGACGACGCCCGCGCGGCCTGTCTCGAGCCCAGGCGTCGTGGCCTGCACGATCGGGTTGGGCCTCTGGCCGATCGCCTCCACCACCGTGTCCACCGCGATCACCTCCTCGGAGCCGGGGACCGGCACCGGCCGGCGGCGCCCCGAGGCGTCGGGCTCTCCCAGCTCGGTGCGCTGGATCTCGAGCCCCACGACGTCGCCGTTCGCGTCGCCCAGGATGCGCAGCGGGTTCGTCTGGAAGAGGAAGCGCACGCCTTCCTCCTTCGCGTGCTGCACCTCCTCGCTGCG
>JAICEW010000489.1 GCA_025923995.1 Vicinamibacteria bacterium
AACTGGATGCGGGAGAACTGGAGGTCCAGCGCCTGGGAGAGCGTCTTGACGGCCAGCGTCTTGGCCAGTCCGGGAACGCCCTCGACCAGCAGGTGGCCGCGGCAGAGCAGGGCCACCATCATGCGGTCGATCAGGACCCGCTGGCCCACGATCACCTTCTTGACCTCGGCCACCGCGGCCTGGACCTGGTGGGCCTCCTCCCGCACGGCCTCGTTCAGCTTCGCGACGTCCATCTGCGCCTGGCTCAAGACACCTCCAAGGGCTCGCACACCTTTCGGCTCTTTGGACGCGGGGCGCGCGCGAGCCGATTCACGGGGAGCGGCGAAAAGACGCGGGACCCTCGCGTCCGGCTCGGCTGGGGCGCGGGACGCCCCCCCTTCGGTCGCCCATCATTAATATTGCGGACGCGCCCGGAAAGCAACGTGGGCGCGCCGTCGGTCCCCCCCACCATCTTCCCGGGCGGCGCCGCCGAGGTTCCACGTCCTGATATCGTTGCTCCATGGCCCTGTCGATGGACGAGCGCGGCGTCATCGTGGCCTGCACGGCGTGCGGACAGAAGAACCGCGTGCCTTTCGGGCGGGACGGCGGCAACTGCGGCGCCTGCAAGGCCACGCTGCCTCCGGTCGGCGAGCCGATCGAGGTCCCCAGCGCGAGCGCGTTCGACGCGCTGGTCGGACAGTCGAGCCTCCCCGTCGTCGTGGACTTCTGGGCGCCGTGGTGCGGGCCCTGCCACATGGTGGCACCCGAGGTCGAGCGCGTCGCCGCGGCCAACGCGGGGCGCTACCTGGTGGCCAAGGTCGACACCGAGGCGCTTCCCGACCTCGCGCAGCGCTTCGAGATCCGCTCGATCCCCACCATGGCGGTGTTCGGCGGGGGCAGGGAGATCACGCGGACGCTGGGCGCTCGTCCCGCCGCCCAGATCGAGGACTTCGTGCAGAAGTCCCTGGCCAGGGCCTGACCCCTAGCGGCCCCCTCCCACCATCCGATAGACCTCACTGCCGGCCAGCAGGAACGCGCCGACCCCGTAGGGCGCCGTGCTGTCCGGCTCGAACTTGCGGGGGTCGTAGCCGACCGGCTGCACGTGCGTCAGCTTGCCCTCCGCGTCCACGCATGCCACGAGGGCCTCCCAGGCCTTGCGCACCTTCGGCTCGTAACGCGGGCGGTCGAGCAGGCCGCGGTTGACGCCCCAGGCCAGCGCGTAGCAGTAGAACGCCGATCCGCTCGACTCCTTGAGCGGGTACCCCTTGGGATCGAGCAGGCTGGACCGCCAGAGCCCGTCCTCCTGCTGCAGGCCCGCGACGCGCTCGGCCATCTCGCGGTACTGCGTCAGGAAGCGCTCGCGCGACGGGTGGCTGGCGGGCAGCACGTCGAGCACGCGCGCCAGGCCCCCCATCACCCAGCCGTTCCCGCGGCTCCAGAACACCTTCTTGCCGTTGGCCTCGCGCTTGGCGAACTGCGTGCTGTCGCGGTAGTACAGGCGCTCCTTGCGGTCGTACAGGTAGTCGGACGTGACCCACCACTTGCGCACGGCGAAGTCGAGATAAGCCTCATTGCCGGTGACCTGCCACAGCTTGAGCCAGGCCGGCGGCGCCATGAACAGCGCGTCGCACCACGACCAGCGGTCCGTCCGATCGGGGTTCTTCGCCTGGTCGAAGTCCAGGTTGTCGTCCTTGGGGCTCGCCAGGATCCCGTCGAGGCGCTCCCGCAGCGGCGCGATCATCGCCCGCTCGTGGCGGCGCTGGAACAGCTCGACGTACGTCTGGCCGACGGCGTGGTCGTCCGCGTGGTAGGGACGCGGCCCGAGCTGCCAGCGGTTGGCCTCGCCCATCCGCACCATCGCGTCCTGGAAGTGCTTGCTCTCCGAGATGCCGGCCAGCGCCATCATGCCCGCGTACCCTGCCGCCTGCTGCCAGTCGGTGGGATCGACGCTCGAGGGGTGCGCGAGCTGCCAGTCGGCCACGCGCTCCATGACCGTCCGCACGGCGGCGGGCGTGAGAGCAGGCGAGGCCGCCTGGCCGGCGGCGGGCAGGGCGGCGAGCAGCGCGAGCACGATGAAGGGCGCGCGCTGGCGCACTCCGAATCCGGGGCGGGTCACCACGCACATGGCGGCGGATGATACCCCATCGGGATTGACGGGCCAGCGAGCGCGGCTCGACGCGAGCGGCTCCCGCCAGCGGATCGCCGGTTAGAACGAAACGGTGACGCTCACGCCGAGATCCCTGTCGCGAAGCCGGCGAGTCGCTCCGGGAATCCGGGCCGGCTCCCATGCATCCGTCTTCCTGTGGGATCCGATGATGACGCCGGCGGTCACGCCCCCGCCGAGCAGGAGCGCGGACTGCGGCGAGACGAGGCCAGACTCGTCGCCGCCGCCCTCGACAAGGACGATCGTGGCGACGACGACCCAGGGGATGGCGCCGATGAGGGCCCACCTGGTCTTCTGGCTTCGGCGCCCGCGCGACACCTCGAACCCCGTCACCTCGTCGAGGGCGAACGTCTTCGAGGTGCCCTCCAGCGACAACGTGAGCCCGGAGGAGTCCATTCGCAGCAGGGTACCGACCACCTTGCCCGCGCTGAGGGTTTCGAGCCGTACACGCGCGTTGCCCGCCACGTCCTCGGCCGCGACGGCCGCGCCCGACAGAATCAGGATGGTCAGGGTGGCGGCCCCTGCGCGGTGCCCCTTGCGGATTCCCCCTGGCGAAGCAGCCATGCCTTCACGACTGAGGATACGGAGGAACCGCTCTCCTGGCCCATGAGCCACATGGCCCAGGCCCGGATGGATGCCAGCTCACGCAAGCGTCACGATTCCCTCACCTCCCGCGCATTCGCGGCCGTGCCTCTTGGCCGATCTTGGTAGGCCATGAAGGTCAAGATGATCCTCCCGGCGCTGACGGAGGCGGTGAGCCCCTACTTCCGGCCGGTGAAGTACTCGCTGTTCCCGCCGCTCGGGCTCGCGACCCTGGCCGCCTACCTGCCGGAGGGCACCTCCATCGACCTGCAGGACGAGCACGTGGAGCGGTTGCGCCTGGACGACGAGCCGGACCTGGTCGTGATCCAGGTCTACATCACGTCGGCCCTGCGCGCGTACCGGCTGGCGGACCACTACCGCGCCCGCGGCGCGTACGTGGTGCTGGGAGGCCTCCACGTCACCTCCCTGCCGCAGGAAGCGGCCGCGCACGCCGACACGATCTTCATCGGGCCCGGCGAGGACACCTGGCCGGCCTTCCTCGCCGACTTCGCGGCCGGGCGACCGCGCACGCTCTATCGTTCGGTGGTCCGCACGCTGGACGGCCTTCCGCCGATCCGCCGCGACCTCATCAAGCGCCACCTGTACCTCGTGCCCAACTCGATCGTGGTCTCGCGCGGGTGCCCGCACGTCTGCGACTTCTGCTACAAGGAGGCCTTCTTCGAGGGCGGCCGCGGCTTCTACACGCAGCGGGTCGACGACGCCCTGGCCGAGATCGAACGGCTTCCCGGCCGCCACCTCTACTTCCTCGACGACCATCTCTTCGGGGACGTCCGCTTCGCGGGAGCCCTCTTCGACGGCATGCGCGGGATGGGCCGGCTCTGGCAGGCGGCGGGCACGGTCAACTCGATCCTGCGCCCCGGCCTGCTCGAGAAGGCGGCCGCTTGCGGCCTGCGCAGCCTGTTCGTGGGGTTCGAGACCTTGAACCCCGACGCGCTGCGCGAGCAGCACAAGGTCCAGAACCTGCATCGCGACTACGGCGCCGCCATCCGCAGGCTGCACGACCTGAGTGTGATGGTGAACGGCAGCTTCGTCTTCGGCATGGACGAGGACGGTCCCGACGTGTTCGGCCGCACCGTCGACTGGGCGGTGTCGCAGGGGGTCGAGACCGCGACGTTCCACATCCTCAC
>JAICEW010000490.1 GCA_025923995.1 Vicinamibacteria bacterium
CGGCGCCGACGGCATCGCGATCGTGGGCTACAAGGTGACGAACCCCTCGCCCGGGGTCTGGCACTACGAGTACGCGATCTACAACCAGAACCTCGATCGCGCCATCCAGTCCTTCGCGATCCCGAAGCACAACGGCGTCACCCTGAGCAACGTCGGGTTCTACGCGCCGCCGCAGCATCCCGGATGGCCGGCGGACGGAACGGTGGGGAACCTGGGCTACAGCAGCGCGCCCTGGACCCAGCAGGAGGCCGGAGGCCGCGTGACCTGGAGCTCGGAGACGATCGCGCTCAACGCGAACGCGAACGCGATCCGCTGGGGCACCATGTACAACATCCGCTTCGACTCCAACCGGCCGCCGGCGACTGCGGCCGCGACGCTCGGCTTCTTCAAGACGGGAACGCCGGTGAACGTCGTCGTGCAGGTCCCCTCGAGCAGCGACGTCACCTGCTCGAAGAACGGCCCCTGCTAGCCTGACCCGCTGCTCGGGCTCGGCGCGTCGCCGGGCCCGAGCGCTCGTCTCCCTTCCCGAAGCATCAAGGCTGTCAGACCCGCACTCGGGCCCCGTGCTACGCTCGCGACTGGTTCCCGCGAGGAGGGTCCGATGCGAAGGTCCGTATGGGCGGCTTTGCTCGCGCTGGCGGCGCTTCCCGTGCGCGCGGAGGAGTGGGACCTCACGAACGCGACCGTACAGGTCCGGCTCAACGTCGACCTGTTGGCGGGCATGGGCGTCCGCATCGCTCCCGCCGCCCGTCCCGACCGGGACGGCTACGCACCGTACGCGCTGGGCGCGGACGGGAAGCTCGTCGCCTCGTCGCCCCGGAGCCTGTTCCAGACGGTGGCCGGCGGCGCGCTGCGGCTCTCCGGTGGCCCCTCGCTCACGTCGAAGGGCGCGACGCTGACGTTCGAGGGCGCCACGCTGCGCCCGGGCTCGCAGCCCATCACCTACGCGATCGACGCCGCGGACGGCTCGCCGCTGTTCGTGGCGGACCACCAGCACGTCCGCATCGACCGCGAGGCGCGCACGGCGCGGCTGTTCAACCTCGGCCTGCGCCTGACGCCGGAGCTGGCGCGGCGGCTGGGCCATCCGCTGCTGGCGGACGTCGGCATCGGCGTGCTCGAGATCAACGCCGCCGCGGGCATCCCGGTCGGAGCGCAGGAGCAGCCGGACGGCGCCTGCGTGACGCCGAACTGGGGCAACCCCAGCAACGACGTCGGGCTCACCCAGGCCAGCGGCCTCCAGCAGTTCGCCAACGCGGGCGGGATCTTCGCCGCGGCCCCGTCCGCCACGCTCAAGAACGTCGGGACGACCGAGGTGCCCTGGATCGAGATGTTCTCCGCGCCGAGCCCCTCCAACTTCAACCTCGCTCCGTACGGCGTCGACCAGCACCCCTTCCTGGTCTGGAACATGTACCGCGTGAGCGAGGGCCGGCTGGAGCAGATCGGGGCGTCGGGAGTCAAGCACGCGTTCCTGACCATCAACTTCGGGTGCCCCTGTCCGTCCGGCTCCGTCCTGTGGGCGGTGGGGCCCGGGCAGGGGTGCGAGGACACGTACGACTCGGGCACCAACAACAGCAGCTTCAGCCTCGGCCCGCGCACGGAGGTCACCGCCCACACCGGCGTCTGGCAGCGCTGCGGGTCGATCTTCGACCCGAACTGCGACAACCAGCCGGACACGCCGCCCGGCTTCAGCGGCGCCTCGGATCCGCGGCGCATGACCGTGGCCGCCGCGGACGTGCTGAACGTCTCGAAGGGGACGCAGTTCTACTACGACGCGTGGTACGTGGTGCGGGACGACGTGAACATCTTCAACACGATGGCCTACCAGCGCGTCAACCCCGTGCTCTCCGGGAGCGTCTGGTCCTTCAACCCGGCGGCCGCGCAAGTGGCAGGGGCCGTGATCGACGCCTGGGTGAACCCCACCTCACCGGGCCCGAACGCCGACTACGAGCGCATCGACACCGGCGAGGGCCTGGTGACGGTCGCCGTGCGCGCGCGCAACGTCGGCGGCCTCTGGCGCTACGACTACGCGGTGATGAACCACAGCTTCGACCGCCGCTTCAAGTCGTTCACCGCGTCGCTCCCGGCGGGAGCCACCGTGTCCGACACGAGGTTCCACGACGTGGACCGCAACGCCTCGACCGACTGGGCGCCGGCGGCCGGCGCCGGCTCGCTGGCGTGGACCGCACCGGCCGGCGTCGCGGCCGCGCCGCAGGACTGGGGCCTGCTCTACAGCTTCGGCTTCACCACGAGCGCCGCGCCGTCGGCGGCGGGCGCCTCGAGCATCGTCCTCGGGATCGAGGAGGCGCCGGGCGGGCAGATCGTGGTGCCGATCCTGGGCCCGCAGTAGCCTCAGGCCGCCGTGCGCGCCTCCGGCCGCGCGCTCTGGAACAGGCGCGTGTAGCGCGACAGCCAGAGGGCGCAACCGACCGCGACGACGGCGGCAGTGGCGGTCCACAGGCTCGCGCCCGTCGCCAGCCAGGCGGCGAGCGGCGCCGTGGCCAGCCGCGCCCACTCGAGGCCGGCGGCCCACGCCTTGCGCTCGAACAGCCCGCCGACGGCCACCAGGCTCACCACCGCGGCCAGGGCGCCCAGCGCGCGCAGCGGCAGCGTCGTCTCGCCCAGGCGGAACAGCAGCCAGGTGGTGCCCAGCAGCACCAGCACGAACTGCGCGAACGCGTAGAGGGCGAGGCCGCGCGGCAGCGGCGTGCGGTACTTCTGGTAGGTCGCGCGGTCCACCTCCGGCGGCGGCTCGAACCCGCCCAGCTCCGCGGGCTGCCATCCGGGCGGGCTCAGGAACAGGCGCAGCCGGTCGCCCAGGTGCTCCGTGCGCCGCGCCTTGCGGAAGAGGTCCACCCACACGTGGAGGTTGGCCCACACCGGGTTCCAGCTGCGCAGCGGCCTGGTGATCCCGTACACGGGCTCGTCCTGCTCCTCCTTGAAGCTCCCGAACATCCGGTCCCAGACGATCAGCGTGCCCGCGTAGTTGCGGTCGATGTACTTGGGGTTGCAGGCGTGGTGCACGCGGTGGTGGGACGGCGTATTGAGCACCCACTCGAGCGGCCCCAGCTTGCCGATCGCCCGCGTGTGGATCCAGAACTGGTACAGCGTGTCGAAGGCCGAGAGGGTCAGGAACATGAGCGGCGGGAAGCCCAGGACCGCGAGCGGCAGGTAGAAGACCCAGGAGAACCAGCCCTGGAACGCGCCCTGGCGCAGGGCCACGGCCAGGTTGTACTCCTCGCTCTGGTGGTGCACGACGTGCGTGGCCCATACCGCGTTCACGCGGTGGCTGACGCGGTGGAACCAGTAGTACGCGAGGTCGACGCCCAGGAAGCAGGCCACCCAGGCCCACGCGGCGCCCAGGGGGATCTCGAACAGGCGGGCGCTGCCGTAGAGGAAGACGTAGCCGGCGAAGAGCGCGGTCTTGGCGAACACCTCGACCAGCTGCTGGACGATGCCGCAGCTGAGGTCGTTCAGGGAGTCGGCCAGCGAGTAGGAGTCCCGCTCCAGCAGCCGGGTGACCAGCAGCTCCAGCCCGATGAGGGCGAAGAAGACCGGGATGGCCAGGACGATGTAGTTGACCGGCATGAGGCCCGCTTCCGATTCTAGGCCCGCCGCGCCGCCCGGGGGCGGGCCCCGCAATGTCAACGCTGTTGACTTTGGCACGCCCGCGTTGATTGTGTCAAGCCGGTGCTGGTACCGTTGCGCCCGCCCGTGAAGGCCTCCCCGCCCCGCAAGCGCGCGTACCACCACGGCGACCTGCGCCGCGCGCTGCTGGACCAGGCCCTGGCCCTGGCCTCGGAGCGCGGGCCGGACGCCCTGACGCTGCGCGAGGCGGCCCGGCGGGCGGGGGTGACCGAGGCCGCGCCCTACC
>JAICEW010000491.1 GCA_025923995.1 Vicinamibacteria bacterium
AGTACATCGCGCTGGGCCATCTGCACCGCCCGCAGGAGCTGATGGCCCCCTCCCGCACGTTCTACTCCGGGTCCATCCTGGAGCTGGACTTCGGCGAGACCGAGCAGGGCAAGCGCGTGGTCGTGGTCGACGTGGTGCCGGGCCGGCCCGCCGCGATCGAGTCCGTTCCACTCGCCGCGGGCCGCCGCCTGCGCGACGTCACGGGAACCCTGGCGGAGCTGCTGGCGCTGGCGGGCGCCACCGGCGACGACTACCTGCGCGTCGGCGTCAGGGTGGACGGTCCCGTCCCGGGCGTCGCGGAGCAGGTGCGCGAGGTCCTGCCCAACGCGCTCGACGTGCGTCTGCTCTACGAGCGCGTGCAGCCGGCGCCGGTGGCCGTCACGCAGGGGCTGGGGCCCGGGGAGCTGTTCGTCGAGTTCTACACGCGCCGCAACGGCGCGTCCCCGCCGGCGGACCTGGCGAAGCTGTTCCACGACACGTACGACGAGGCGGCGCGCGGATGAGGCCGCTCCACCTGACCGTGGACGGCTTCACGTCCTTCCGCGCGCCCGTCGACCTGGACTTCGCGTCGCTGGACCTCTTCGCGATCACGGGCCCCACCGGGGCCGGCAAGTCGTCGCTCATCGACGCGCTCACGTTCGCCCTCTACGGCCAGGTGCCGCGCGTCGGCCGCGAGTACAAGCAGCTCATGAGCCACGGCGCGGAACGGCTCTCGGTGAAGCTCGACTTCCGCATGGGTGCTACGACGTACCGCATCGCGCGCACGCTCAAGTCCTCGGGCGCGCCGCAGTCGCGCCTGGAGCGGCTCTCCGCCAAGGGCGCCCTGCCCGTGGCCGACCGCGTCAAGGACATCGAGGAGCAGGTCGGGCGCATCCTGGGGCTCGACTACGAAGGGTTCACGCGCTCGGTCGTCCTCCCGCAGGGCCAGTTCGACGCGTTCCTCAAGGGCAAGCCCGAGGAGCGCCGCAAGATCCTGGTCACGCTGCTCGGGCTCGACGTGTACGAGCGCATGCACGCGATCGTGAACCGCAAGGCGGCCGACGCGCGGCGCGAGGCGCAGTTCCTCGTGCAGCAGCTCGAGCGCGACTTCGCGGACGCGACGCCGGAGGCGCTCGACGCGCTGCGCGCCGAGCTGGCGGGCGCCATGGCCTCGGCGGGGGACGCCGGCGACGAGGAGGACGCGCTGGCCGCGTCGCTCCGGACGGCCGCCACCCTGCGGGCCGCGCGCCGCGAGCTCCTGGACCTCGAGAAGGACGCGGCCGCGGAGGGGACCCGGCGGAAGACGGCGGAGGACGCGCTGGCGCAGGCGCGCGAGCGGCGCGCGCAGATCGAACGCCGCCGCCAGGGGCTGCACTGGCGCGCGGAGGCCGCGCTGGGCGACCCCTCCCGCGAGGCGGTGCTGGCCCAGGCGCGCACGTGGGCGGACGAGCTGCTCCGCGCGGCGAGGGAGATCGGCCGCATCGAGCGGCAGCTGGCGGCCTGCGCCGACGCCGAGGAGCGGATGGTCGCGGACGTGCGCCGCGTGGAGGCCCGGCTGGGGGCCATCGACGACGCGCGGACGCAAGCCGAGAAGGCCGTCGAGCAGGCGCGCGAGGTGCTCGACGATCGCCGGCGCCAGCTCGCCGCGCACGACCTGCGTCGTCACCTCGAAGCGGGGCACCCGTGCCCGGTCTGCGAGCAGTTCGTCGCGACGGTTCCGAGCCGGCGCAAGCCGGGCGGGCTGGAGGCGGCCGAGACGGCGCTGCGCTCGGCACAGTCGGCCGCGGATGCCGCTCGCGGCCGGCTGGAATCCGCCAAGCTGGAGCGCGAGCAGCTCGCGGGACGAGTCCAGGCCGCGCTGGTGGAGCGGCGCGCGCTCGACGAGCGCTGCGAGCAGGCGCGCGAGACGCGCCGGCGGCTTTCGGGATCGCTCGAGGAGGCCGGGTTCCCGCCGCTCGCGGTCGCGGAGCCGGAGGGCCTGATCGAGCGCATCGCGTCCGAGGCGAAGGAGGCGGCGCGCGCGCGCGAGGAGCGCGACCGGCTCGAGGACGAGCGGCGCCAGGTGGAGCAGGAGGCCACGAAGCTCGCGGCCGAGGAGGCCACCGCCGAGGCCCAGCGCGTCCTGGCCCTGTCGCGGGCGGTGGAGATCGAGGGCAAGCGCGGTCCGCTCGCCGGCCTGTTCGAGGAGGCGAAGGGCGTGCTCGAGGCGGAGGCCACCGTGCGGGGCTGGGCGCTGGCGGGCCATCGCGACGAGCTCGACGCGCTGGAGCAGCGCCAGGCCGCGCTGCGTGCGGAGGCGCGCGAGCGCCGCGGGCGGGTCGAGCGGTTGCGCACCCGGCTGGAGGCGCTGGAGCGGGCCGTCGACCGCGCCGCCGAGCTCGCATCGCAGCGCAAGCAGCGCGAGGGCGAGAGCGCGCTGGCGGCGGCCCTCGCGCAGCACCTGCGCGCGGACCAGTTCCTCGCGTTCGTGCAGGAGGAGGCGCTCGTGCGGCTGGCGTCGGACGGCTCACGCCATCTGCTGACGCTCTCGCAGGGCCGCTACAGCCTCTTCTGCGAGGAGCAGGAGTTCGTCGTGCAGGACCACTGGCACGCCGACCGCCAGCGCTCCGTGCGGACGCTGTCGGGGGGCGAGACCTTCCTCGCCTCGCTCGCGCTGGCGATGGCGCTGGCCGAGAGCCTGGCCGCCCTCAGCGCGGAGGGACGGGCGGGCGAGGCGCTCGAGAGCCTGTTCCTGGACGAAGGGTTCGGGACCCTGGACCCGGAGACGCTCGACGTCGTCGTCCAGGCCATCGAGACGCTCCAGGGCGGGCGCCGGCTGGTCGGGGTCATCACGCACATCGCCGAGCTCGCGCAGCGGCTGCCGGCGCGCGTCGAGGTCGGTCGCTCCGCGTCGGGAGCGACGCTGACGCTGCGCTGAGGGCCGCGCCGCGGCGCGGCCCTCAGGCATCGTCTATGGCAGGCAGAACTGCAGGATGGGCGCCCCGCTCGTGTTGCCGCGGTACATCTTGAGGTAGGCGCTGCCGTAGTCCGCCGTGGTGGTGCCGATCGCGTTCGCATGGGCGCTGCCGAGCCCCGACACGGCCAAGGAGTCGCCCTCGGCGAGCGCGGTGGTGATCGGGACCACGTGCTCGACGGGGTAGTTGCCTGTCGGGGTCGGCGGGCCGGTGACCGACAGGTCGTTGGCGCTCAGGAGCGTCTCGACCCCCGACGGCGCGACGGACTTCGTCTCCAGGTGCGCGGCAAAGCCGGAGATGGCGTCGTGGGAGCGGAGGAGCTGGCCTCGCGTCCAGAACCGCACCTCGACGGGGCAGTCCGCTTCGAGCGCCGCGTTCACCTGGGCGGTCTGGTCGAGCGTGGGCGTGAGCGTGTACAAGTTGAGTCCCGCGGCGGTCGACGAGGACGGAAACACCGAAGGCCCGTATCCATCCACGAACACCGTGGCCGCATCCTGGCGCGTGACCTCGGTGAACCACAGCTTGGTGACCTGGCAGGTGGTGGGGCACTCTGCGGCGGCGGAGCCGCTTGCCAGCATCCAGCACGCAGTCAATGAGATAGCGACGCCTGCAACCTTTCGTTCGATCATCTTTCCCTCTCCGGGCGCCAGTCGGAGGGCTCGGGTCGGGCGCCACAGGAGGGAACACGCCCTTCTCGGGCGGACCTGCCAGGGGGATCCCCTCGAAGCCCTCGTCTCTTCTCTTAGCCCTTGACAGGCGTCGGTTTGCCGGTAGAATCGTAAGGTTGCCTTGAGCGCGGGCGTGCCGGGTAGCACGCGCTCTCACATCCGGTTGGAGGAAGAAGAGTGCCCACGGTCAGCCAACTCGTCCGGGTCGGTCGGAAGAAGCTGCAGAGCAAGACCGACAGCCCG
>JAICEW010000492.1 GCA_025923995.1 Vicinamibacteria bacterium
CGGGCGAGGATCCGCCTTCGGCGTTCATGGCCCGCTTCGCCGACCTGAAGGACGTCAAGCCCCGTTCATGGTGCGTCGAGCATCGCACCGGCAACCGGTTTTCGCTGGGGCCGGTGGACGCGAGCCCGCGCGCCCCCTACCCAAGCGAGCGCACGGTCCGCGTGTGGCGCCTGAGCCAGTACTTCAGCGGCAGGGTGGGCACCTCGATGGTCCGCGTAGCGAACAAGGCGGGCGTCTGGGTCGTGGGGGACTCGGATTGGGGCGAATCGAACGGAGCTCCACCCAGTCCCCGTCTCGACGTGGCCGAGGACAAACGGCGGATCAATGACGTGGTTGCCGAGTTCGCGAAGGGGTGGAACGGGCGCGATCTCGAAGCCATGGCTCGGCTCATCCCCGGCGAAAACCCGAACACGCGGTCCGGCTGGGAGAGAAGGATTCGAACGATGCTGTCCGAAGGGGCGGACACCCGGATCGACTCGTCGGCCGAATCGATCGAGTTCGGCGAGACGGGCTCGATGTCCGCGACCGCTCGCGTGCGACTACGCGGGACGTGGACGCCGAGCCCGGGTGCGATCGTCCCTCTCGACCCCTGGGTGCACGAGGGTGCCGTCACGACCGTGCGGCTTCGGATCCAGAAGCGGACGTCCTGGTGGGAGCCCGGCGATTGGACGATCCGCTCCGTCGATCTGCCGTGGGAACACTAGCGCTCCACCACACACACCAGCCCCTCCGACGACGGCCGGCTCTCGAGGCCCTCGCGGTCCAGCGTGTACACGCGCCAGCGGTAGGTGCCCAGCCAGGGGATCACGAGCGACAGCGACGTCTCGGGCAGCTCGCGGGCCAGCAGCACCTCTTCCGACTCGAGGCCCAGCACCTCGAGCCGGTGCAGCGGCGCCTTCGACGTCCAGCGCAGCGCGACCGGCTCGCCCGCGTTGACGTAGACGGGATCGCCGGCGGGCCACAGCTCGCGCGGGGCGGCGGGCAGGGGCACCGGCGTCTCGGGCGCCTTGCCCGCGCGGACGCGCGCGCCCTGGCCGGCCTTGAGGACGACCGTCTTCTGCTTGGACTCGACGCGGAAGGTGCCCTCCTGGGCCATCACCCAGGTGGTGCCGCCCCGGCGGCGCACGATGCCGCGGCCCTGGCCGCGCACCTCGGCCTCCGGCGTGCGCAGCTTCACGATGTCCTCGCCCTCGGACGCGGTCTCCACGCGGCCCTCGTCGAGCACGGTCGAGAGGATGCGCTCGGCCGGGATGGACACGGTCGAGGACGGGCCCGCGGTCAGGCTCATCCAGGGGAACTCGAGGCGGACGAGGCCGGTCCTGCCCGTGCGCACGCGGTCACCGGTCGCGAAGCGTCCGCCTTCGGCGGCGTCGTGCCACTTGCCGGACGTGTCGGAGGACTCGACCGACTCCGAGAGGTACGCGAAGCGCGCCACGGGGATGCCCGCCAGCGGCGAGGCCTGGGCCAGCACGAGCGCGAGAGGAGCGATCACTCCTCGGGCCCTCCCAGCTCCAGGCCGCAGTCGGGGCACGTCGCGGCGTCAGCGGGCATGTGCGCACCGCACGCCGGACAGGGCAGCGTATCGCCCTCCTCGTGGACCCACGTCTGCGCCATGTCGGTGAAGCCCAGCTCGGTGCTGCGGCCCCGGTAGTCCGCGAGGGCCTCGAGCGCGCGCTCGACGTCCGGCTCCGGCACGACCAGGAACAGCCGCGCGCCTTCGGTGCGACGGGACTCGACGCGGTCCTCGGGGACGAACTGGAACGGGATGTCCTTCGGGACCAGGACGTCCGCCAGGACCCGCAGCGCCCCCGGAGGCCCGGCGAAGAGCGCCCGCGCCGGGACGCCCGGCTCTTCCGGTGGCTCCGCGCGGTCCGCGGCCAGCGTCCCGTCGGCGTTCACGACGCGTCCCTGCTCGTCCTCCCAGCGGTCGACGAGCACGGCACCGCAGTCCGCGCAGGCGGCGATGTCGGGCCGGTACTCCTCCTTGCAGTCGGGGCACACGCGGACGTGCATGGGGCGATGCTACGCTAGCGCTCCTCTTGAGGAAAACGGGCGAAAACGCGACCAGCCGACGCGTCGAGATCCTGCGCAGCGCCGTCGCCGCCTTCCGCCGCCGCGGCTACCACGGGGCCAGCGTGGACGAGATCGCCGGCACGCTGGGCATGACCAAGGGGAACCTCTACTACTACTTCAAGAACAAGGAGGAGATCCTCTTCTTCTGCCACGACTGGTCGCTGGACATCCTGCTCGACCGGCTGCGCGAGGTTGAGGCGCAGGGCGGCCCGCCCGACCGCCAGCTCCGGCGGCTCATCGTGGCCTTCGTGCACATGATCATCGACGAGCTGCACGGCACCGCGCTCACGCTCGACCTGCAGGCGCTCTCGCCGGCGCACCTCAAGCGCGTCATCGCCAAGCGCGACCGGTTCGACCGGGGCCTGCGCAGGATCATCGAGGACGGGATCGAGTCGGGCGTCTTCGCGCCCGGCGATCCCAAGCTGCTCACGTTCGCCGTCCTGGGCGCCGCCAACTGGATCACCCGCTGGTACGACCCGCGCGGGGCGAAGTCCTCGGACGAGATCGGGAACGCATTCGCGGAGTTCCTCATACGCGGGATGCGAAGCATCCCGCGCAATGGAAGACAAAGGGCCCGCAGAACCCAGGAGTGACCCGCCGGTCCTTGGCGATCCCTTGGACCGCCCTCGCCGCGCCCTGAGGACGCCCGCGCTTCCGCGCCCTATCTTCTGGCAAAGCGGAGGACAGCATGCTCGGCCTCATCCTCGCACTGCCCCTGGCGTGTGCCCCGGCCGTGCCCACGGCCGCCGACGACCCCATGAACTCCAAGCGCGAGGTGGGACCGCTCTTCGCCACGCTCGACATCGACCAACCCATCGAGGAAGCGCTGCCGATGTTCGGCGCGGGCCTGGCCGTCGTGTTCCAGCGCCGGTTCGGCCTGGAGGCGAGCTACAACGCGATCGTGTTCGGGAGGCTGGCGGAGTTCAGCGCGCTGGCCGTGATCAAGCTTCTCGGCAGCCCCGTCCTGTTGAAGGCGGGCGTCTCGCACATCCCCGGCTGGGACACCGGCGACCACGACTTCGACGGCGCGACCGGTTTCCACGTCGGCGCTTCGCTGCTCTCCGGCGAGGTGGACGACCGTGCGCGCTTCCGGCTCGAGTACACCTACCGCCAGCTCGACCGCCGGGGGAGCGGCTTCTCGAGCGTCGGCCTCGGGCTCGTGCTGGGCCTGCACTGACCTGCACCCCCGCCCGTTGACCCGTCCCGCCGGAGCGGGGGATAATCCTGTTTGAACGATCGTTCAAACGAAGGACGGGGTCGCATGGAGAAGATCCGGATACCGCTGCGCGTGAACGGGGAGGACCGCGAGGTCCTGGCCCCCGTGCACCACACGCTGCTCGAGGTCCTGCGCGAGGACCTGGGCCTGATGGGAACCAAGCACGGGTGCGAGCTGGGGGAATGCGGCACCTGCACCGTGCTGGTCGAGGGGCAGCCGGTCCTGTCCTGCCTGACGCTCCCGGTCGAGTGCGAGGGGCGCGACGTGCGCACGGTCGAGGCCATGGCCACCGGCGGCGAGCTGCACCCGCTGCAGCTGGCGTTCGTGGAGCTGGGCGCGGCGCAGTGCGGGTACTGCACGCCGGGGTTCCTGCTGGTGGCCGAGGCGCTGCTGGCGGCCAACCCGAAGCCGACGCGCCAGGAGATCGCGGAAGCGACCGCGGGCAACCTGTGCCGGTGCACCGGGTACCTCAAGATCTTCGAGGCCATCGAGCTGGCCGCCGCGCGGATGCGGGGCGAGACGGCGCCGGA
>JAICEW010000493.1 GCA_025923995.1 Vicinamibacteria bacterium
CCTGTCGCCCCAGCGATACGCACGTCCGTCTCTACAACCCGCTCAGGACGACGCTCTCGCGCAACCGTTGCTCACTCGACTCGCCGGTCGGCGGGATGCGCTCGCGCACCCAGCGCGCGGCCGCCAGCGCGCTGCGCTCGCCGTGCCCCTGATCGAGCGACCAGGCGGCCTGTTCGCACAGCGGGACCGCGGCCGCCAGCGCCGCCAGGCGCAGGGCGAACCGCCGCGCGCCGGCCTCGCTCGCGGGATCGTCGGTCGGCAGGGCCATGGGCGCGGCCAGGTGGCCCAGCGCCTCCGACGCGATCCGCCCGAGCGGGCCGCGCACCAGCGCCTCCAGGCGGGAGCGTGAGAGCGCGATCCACGGCTCCAGCACGCCGTCGCGCGCCACCGCGCGGCGCACGTCCAGGCTCAGCACGTTCGTGGTGCCCTCCCAGATGGGCAGCACCTGCGCGTCGCGCAGGTACACGGGCAGTCCCGTGTCCTCCACGTACCCCGCGCCGCCGAACCCCTCGAGCGCCTCGGAGGCGAGAGCGACCGCCTGCTTCGCCGTGAGCAGCTTCACGAGCGGGGTCAGCAGGCGCAGCGCGGCGCGCTCGGCGTCCGACGCGACGCCGTGCTCGCGCCGGCCGAGCAGCCGCGCGCCGTCGAGCGTGAGCGCGAACGCCGCCTCGTACTCGACCTGCAGCGCGGCCAGGGTCTCCCGGTGCAGCGGCGCCGCGGCCAGCGGCGCGCCGAAGACGATCCGGCGCCGGGCGTAGTCGCGCAGCAGCTGCAGCAGGCGCGCCATCATGCCGCAGGCGCTGATCGCGTTGTGCAGGCGCGTCACGTTCAGCAGCGGCGTGATCGACTTCACCCCGCGGCCAGGCTCGCCCACCCGCACGGCGCGCGTCCCGTCCATGGTGAGCTCCGCGGTCGGCAGCGCGCGGGTGCCCAGCTTGTCCTTCAGGCGGTGGATGGTGATGCCGTTGCGCGATCCGTCGGCGAGGCGCTGCTCGAGGTAGAACAGGCTGAGGCCGGTCTCGCCCTCCGCCCGCGCGAGCGTGAGCGCCATCTCGCTCGTGATGGCGGACGTGAACCACTTCGTCCCGAAGAGCCGCCAGCTCCCGTCGTCCTCGCGCCGCGCGACCGTGTGCGTGCCGCCGCCGACGTCGCTGCCGCCCCCGCGCTCCGTCATCCACTGGCCGCTGGTCCAGAACGTGGCCGGGTCGCGCGAGGTCAGGTGCGGCACCGCGTGGCGGGCCAGCTCGGGCGCGTGCTCGATGAGCGTCCGCGCCGCGCCGTCCGTCATGGCCAGGTAGCAGGTCCAGATGGCGGAGCTGGGGCCGAACAGGTGGAGCAGCGCGAAGTGGTGCACGCGCGCGAGCGGGCCCAGCTCGGGCTCGTACGCCGCGGCGGCCAACCCCCAGCGGGCGGCCTCGTGCTGCAGCGCGGTCCAGGCGGGGGAGACTTCGATCGCGTCCACGCGGCGGCCCCACGCGTCGAACGGCACGTGGCGCGGGGGCGAGGACTCCGCTTCGCGGGCCAGGGCCGCGAGCGGGCCGGCGGCCGCGTCGCCGAGCGCGCGCCACACGCCGGCGAGCGCGCCCGGCTCGGGGATCAGGCGGGCGAGCGTCTCGCGCAGGACGGCGTCGGCGTCGAAGGTGTTGGCGAGCCGGGGCGGGTCCTGGAAGAACGCGCCGTCCACGGCCGCCTCAGGTCCCGAAGCGCTTCGCGGCGCGGGCCTTCGCCTTGACGGCCTCCTCCACGCGGTCGCGCGGCGGGGCGGCGGTGACCAGCGCGTCCACCAGCTTCCGCGCGGAGTGCGCGACCTCGGCCACGGCCTTCTCGAACGCCGCTTCGTTGGCCTTCGATGGAGAGTTGAAGCCGCTCAGCTTGCGGACGAACTGGACGGACGCCGCGCGGATCTCGTCATCCGTGGCGGGCGGCTCGAAATTGAAGAGGGTGCGGATGTTCCGGCACATGTCAGCTCGCTCGTGGCTTGGCCCCCGTGTCCTCCCAGTACTGATGATAGTAGTGGTCGGGCCCGATGGGCCGGGCGGGCCTCAAAGGCCTGCGGAAGGCGGACTCGATGCGCCGCTTCAGCTCGGCCGGCTCCTCGAGCGCCTCGAAGAACGCGCCGATCGCGAAGAAGCCCACGAGGCCGCCACCGACCAGCACCAGCGGCAGCGCCACGATGAACAGGAACTGCAGGACCTTTTCTTCCATGGGTTACTGGATGCGCATCCGGCCGCGGAATCCTTCCTCGTAGGAGTGGAAGTAGTGCAGACCGTCCTCCGGGTGCTTCCAGCAGTAGTACCCGGAGCCGTTGTCCCAGTCGACCAGCCAGAGGCCCTTCACCTCGAGGCCCATACCGACCATCGCCTGCGCCCAGTCCCGGATCACCTCGCCGACGGCCTCCTCGACCTCCTGGCGCGCGATGCCGCCCTCGTCGGCCTGGGTGGTGAGCGCGGTGACCTGCTGCTGCGCCTGCTCGGTGAGCCGCCGGACCTCCGGCAGCATGGCGACGGCCTCTCCGTAGGAGAAGACCTTCCGGCCGGGTGATTTCTCCTCCGCCATCGTCTCCAGCTCCCAGCTTCGTCGCGTCCGTCGGGGCCGCGCGGAGTATAGCAGAGGGCCTCCGCGGCCCCACGTTTCCCTGCGGGCGCCGCCCTGCTAGAATCGCGCATCCTCCGCGACTGGCGTTCGTTACGGCCGGGTCGCGGACGACCACGCCCGGATCCGGCTGCGGACGGCGGGTTTTCTTGGAAGGACGATGCCCGAGCCCTTGCCATATGCGACCCTCACCGTGCTGGGAGGCGCCCTCAAGGGCACGCAGCTCGTCATCGACGACGCCGTCGACGACGTCCTGATCGGGTCGGACCCCGACTGCCGGCTGTACCTCGACGTTCCCGGCGTGAGCCCCATCCACGCGCGGCTGTGGCTGGACGCCGACGGCGCGGTGCTGCACGACACGCGCAGCCCCGCGGGCGTCTGGGTCAACGACGACCGCGTGGACGGCAAGCTGAACCTCAAGGACGGCGACATCGTCTGGCTGGGACAGCCGGGCGAGGCCCACAGCGTCATGATCCAGTTCCGCGCCTTCACCGGCGAGGGCGCGGCCGACGCACCGCCTCCGGTGTCGACGCCCATGTCCGCCGCGCCGCACAGCGCCTCGGTGGCGGTGCCGCCCGCGGAATGGGTCATCGAGGAGGAAGCCAGCGTCGCGGAGCCCGTCGCCGACTACGCCCAGGCGGGCGAGTCGCTGCTCGAGGGCGTCCTCGACGAGCCGGTCGAGCCGGCGCGCGCCGTGCCGGCGCCGATCCCCGACGAGCTGGAGACGAACACCTTCGAGCCGGCGCCCGACGCGTTCGAGCCCGGTCCGGCGCTCGCACAGGAACAGTACGTCCGGACGGACGAGCCGCAGTCGGCGGCGTTCGACGACGACGCGATCGTGATCGACGAGCCGCCGCCTCCGGCCGCGACCTACGAGCCTCCTCCAGTGGTCCCGCCGCCGCCGAGGGCCACCGCTCCCGCGGAGGAGTTCTTCATCGAGGAGCCGGAGCCGCCGGCCGCCGCTCCGCCGGCGTTCGCGGCGGCTCCCGAGCCGGCGCCGGCGGACGTGCTCTTCGACGAGCCGGCGGCCGCCGTCTTCGACGAGCCCGCGTTCGAGTCGCCCGCGCCGGCGCCCGCCCCCGCGGCGGAAGTCGAGGAGGAGTTCTTCTTCGACGTGCCGGCCGCGCCGTCGGTGCCCGCTCCGGCGCCCGACACGTTCTTCATCGAGGAACCCGCGGACGCAGCCGCCGCGCCGGCCATGGCCGCGCCGCC
>JAICEW010000494.1 GCA_025923995.1 Vicinamibacteria bacterium
CTAGCGGAACTCCCCCCGCCGCGCGTACAGCCCGTCGAAGATCGCCTCCAGCGCCGGGTTGGTGCCGCGGAGGCCGTTCACCACGTCGTTCGCCCACTCGAAGTACTCCCGCTTGCGCGCGGCCGGCCAGTCGGCGGGCGGAGAGGCCAGGATGTCGCGCAGGTTGCTGATCTTGTCGGCCAGCTTCACCAGCTTGGCCTCGAGCGTGATGTGGGGCGCGTGCTGGACCTGGAGCTGCTTGCGCTCGGCCTTGGGCAGGCGCTTGTCGTCCGTCACCTCGAGCACGATGTCCTTGATCGCGGTGCCGAAGCGCTCCTCGAGCTCGGCCGCGGTGGTCTCGGTGTCCTCGACCGTGTCGTGCAGGAGCGCCGCGGCCAGCACGCGCGCGTCGGAGATGCCGCCCTCGTTCGCGAGCAGGGCGGCCAGCCCGATCGGGTGGTTGATGTAGGGGGACGCCCCCTTGTCCTTGCGCCGCTGGTTGCGGTGCTTGTCCGCGGCGAACGCCGCGGCCTCGAGGATCAGCGCCGGCCCGTCCTTCATGGTCGCTGCCTTGTCTCGCTATCGCTTGCGGAGCGTCTGGATGTCGACCTCCCAGCTCTCCTGGTACGTCGGAGGGCCGAACGCCTTGCGGTTGGCGGCCAGGAAGCCGGCCTCGCCGCGCTGGGCCCTGCCGACGTGCGCCCGCAGCGCGTCGGGGATGGGCAGGAGCACGCCGACCTCCTGGGGCCCCTGGATCCGGTTGCACCACTCGCTTCCGGACGGCACCAGGATCCGGACCGCCACGCGGTCCTTCTCGACGTGGTGGAAGTAGAACTCCGAACCGAAGCCCTCGCCGAAGGACACGTCCAGCGGGCAGTCGGGCTCTTCGGCGGACGTGTTCTCGAGCGCCCAGCTCGTGTCCAGCGCGGCCAGCAGCTGCACGACCGTCGTGGCGCGCTCGAACCCGCGCTCGGGGTTCGCGAACTTGCGGAGCCAGCGATCGGTCTTGAGCGCCGCGACCACCTGCTTCTCGGGGAAGAGGTCGAGCAGCCGTGGCGAGGCCTCGGCGCGCGACAGGTCGCGCACCTCCACCGACTGGTGGCCGGTCGGGTGCGCGGTGCCGGCGGTGTAGCCGCCCGACGTCTCACGGTACGAGAGGAGAGGACCGACGATCGAGAGCACCTCGTACGTCACCGACTCGTCCGAGATGGACACGCCGTACTGCGGCGGATCGGGCCCCTCCAGCTCGCGCGCCTGCTCCTGCGCGTCGTCGTCGAACGCCTTCTTCCTCCCGGCCAGCAGCGCGGCCACCGAGAACACGGGTTCGCCGGTGGCCGGCCCGCGCCAGGCGCGCGCGTCGGAAGCGGAGACCTCGAACGTGACGCGCTCGGGCTCGACCGTCCATCGGCGGGCGTCCGCGCCTTCCGCGGAGGCGTACGCGAGCAGCACGGCGACGGCCAGGGGGAGGCGCATGGCCGATGGTACTCGCGAGCGACCTGAGCGCGAGAGACTCAATCCGCCCCGGGGCGGATGACGCGCGTCTCTAGTCCCGTCGCCCGCCGCATCCTCGTCGTCGTCCTCCAGCTCCACCGCCGGCTCGCGCACTCGACCGGCCGCGCGGCCGGTCGAGCGTGGTCGACCCAAGTCACCGACACAGCTCGGCCAGCCGCGGCAGCACCGACTCGCGCCGCTGCGGGGCCGGCCGCTGCTTCTGCGCGCGCACCTCGTCGAACAGCGTGGCCCCGTGCGGGATGGCGACATCGGGACGCTCCGCGTACGCGGCATCGCGCTGCGCTTCGGCCAGGGGCACGACGTCGAACGACTTCTCGCGCAGCAGCGCCAGCAGCGGCTTCGTCATGACGGCGTTCAGGTCGCCCAGGTGCAGGAGCATCACGTGCGCGATCTCGCGGCCGTAGAGCTCGCGGGCCTCCGCGCGCGCCTCGTCGACCGACTGGCGGGCCTCCTCGAGATAGGTCGACTTCAGCCAGTCGACCGACTGGCGGTCGCCGCGCGCCCGGCAGCGCGCGTAGGGATCGTGGTAGGCCCAGTCGTTGAAGCTGATGGTCACCTCCGCGACGCGGTAGCCCCGCCGGGACAGGAATGCCTCGATGCGCCGCCGCTTCTCCAGCGTGTCGCCCATGTTGAGGTACGGGAACCGGAACCAGCGCCAGTCCTCCCGCGGCATCAGGCGCTGGAGCGTCTCCTCGTTCGCGACGACGTCCTGCTCGAACGCCTCGGCGGTGTTCTTGTGCAGGTCCATGTGCGAGAACGCGTGGTTGCCGAGCGGCAGGCCCGCCTCGCGCCAGACGCGCAGCACGTCCTCGTCGTCGGCGCCGTCGATGGCCTTCGCGTTCAGGAAGCCGAAGGCGGTGGCACCTCCCGCGCGCAGCGCGGCCACGATCTCCTTCGTCATCTGCGACCGGGTGCGGCCGGGAGGCATCGTGCCGTGCGCCGGCAGGTCGTCGAACGTGAGCGCGACCTTGAGGCGCGGCGCGGCGGCGGCCGGTGACGTCAGGAGGGCGAGCGCGGCGAGGAACGGGAGGGCACGCGTGCTGGGCATGGGCGGGATGGTAGCGCGATGTCCTGCGTGCTGCCCGCGGGCGACGCGGGCGGCCTATTCTGGGGGCATGGCCGCCCGCAGGAGCTTCCTTCGCGCCGCGATGCCGTTCGCGGCGCTGGTCGCGGGCTGCCGGCGGCAGGAGGGACGTGCCATGCCCACGACCGAGGACACGCGCAGCGCGGTCCAGCGCTTCTACGAGACCTTGAACCGGGCACTGAGCAGCGGGGACGTGAGCCTGCTCGACGCGCTGCTGGCGCCGGACGTGGTCGACCACAACCCGATCCCGGGGATGACGCCGGGCCGCGAAGGCGTCAAGCGCGCGTTCGCGGAGCTGCGCGCCGCGTTCCCGGACTATCGCGGGACCGTCGAGGACGTGGTGGTGGAGGGCGACAAGGCCGCGTGCCGCATCACCGGCCGCATGACGCACCGTGGGCGTCCGGCCGAGCTGCGCGGCATCGACATCCTGCGGTTCGCGGACGGCGTGCTCGTGGAGCGCTGGGGAGTGTTCGAGCCGCTGCCGACGTAGGGCCGCCTACTTCAGCCGCGCGGCCCGCCAGACCTCCTTGCCGTCGCGGCGGAAGGCGGCGTGGGTGACGGCGCCGGAGACGTCGCGCGCGAAGACGAGCTGCGCGTCGAGGTTGAGCTCCGGGTTGAACCAGGCGAACTCGGCCTCCGTTCGCGCGATCAGCTCCGCCTCTCGGAAGCCGGGCAGCACCGCCTTGAGCGCGTCGCCGTCGACGCGGACGGTCAGGACCCGGCCCGGGCCCACCTCGTACCGGCCTGCGTAGGAGTCACGGACGGCCGTCGAGATCGTGACGGCCGCCTGGGGTCGAGTGGGCAGCCGCGTGGACTGGCCGCCCGCCCACTGCCACTGGGAGCCCCGCTTCACGTAGACGTGCGTGCTGCGCAGCAGCATCTCGTCTCCACGCCCCCGCACGATCGCGCGGCTCGTGGTGACCGCTGTGTGGCCGTCGTAGACCTGGACGGCGTGGTCGAGCCGTTCGATGTCGGGAGCGCGGCCCGCCTGGGCAGCCGTGACGATGTTGTCGATGTACTGCGCGCGCGTGTCGAGCCCGCCCGTCGAGTGCACGAACGTGAAGCCGTCCGCGAGCAGCCGCTCGAGCGCCGGGCGGTCGCCGGCCCTCAGGGCCGTGATCAGCTCGTGCTGGAAGCGGTCCACCTCCTGCTCGGCGGACGCCGGCGGGTCGGCGGCGGCTCCACCGGCCAGGAGCACGGCCAGCGCGACGATCGAGACAA
>JAICEW010000495.1 GCA_025923995.1 Vicinamibacteria bacterium
GATCATGCTCTCGCTGCCGCTGTCGCTGGTGGGCGTCGCGGTGGCCCTGTTCCTGACGCGGGACACGCTCAACATCATGAGCATGATCGGGCTCATCATGCTGATGGGCCTGGTGACCAAGAACGCCATCCTGCTCGTGGATTTCGCGAACCAGGCCCGCCGCGAAGGCATGGGCCGCAACGAGGCGCTGATCAAGGCCGGCAGCACGCGGCTGCGGCCCATCGTGATGACGACGCTGGCGATGATCTTCGGCATGCTGCCCCTCGCCTTCGCCATCGGCGCCGGCGCCGAGATGCGCGCGCCCATGGCCCGCGCGGTCATCGGCGGCCTCATCACGTCGACGCTGCTGACGCTCGTCGTCGTCCCGGTCGTCTACACGCTGCTGGACGGCCTGGCGTCCGTGCTGAGGAGCCGCCCGGCGCCCGCGGCCCAGCCTGCGCGCGAGCACGAGGCCGGATACCCGGCGACCGGCGGATCGCTGCCCGTCGAGGACTGACGGCAAGTCGCGCCCGCAGCGAGCCGGCGCCCGCGACGAGGCGTCCCTGGGCGTCCCTTCCTCATGCGTTTTCACCTTCTGATGCGTTTTTACGGACCGATTCCGCTGCGCCGGGTTATCCTGGGATCGAACGAGGGGATCGGACCAGAATGTCGTCCAAGCGCCCAATCCGGCTGGGGCTCTCGGACCCTCCTGCGCAGGTGGGTCCGATCCGTCCGGGCCCGCGCGCGTCCGCCCCGGGGCCACGTCCCACGGGCCCGGTGGCGCGTGGAACGGGCCCCCGGCCGCGACCCCCCTCGCGCGCGAAGTGGCTCTTCCTGGCCGTGCTGCTCGTCCCCCTCGTCCTCCTGACGCCGGGCTCGCGCCGGGAGCCGCCCCCGCCGCCGTCCGTGCCGCCGCCGGTCGACCTCCCGACGACGGAGCTGCGCACGTGGACGTCCGAGGTCCGCCGCGCCGAGGAGGCGCGGGGCGAGCCGACGGGCCGGCGCGCCCACGTCGTCGTCCCGGCCGCGCTCCAGCACGAGGCCGACCGCCGGATGTTCCTGGCCGTGCAGGTGGCCGAGTCGCAGGAGCAGGACTACGAGCTGCCAGAGGACGACGCGGAGCTGGCCGCGCTCGTGCGCGACGGCCAGATGGTCGAGGTCCCGCCCTTCGGGGACGGGTACGTGCTCTACGGCGTCGGGGCGCACGCGGGCAGCGAGCCCTTCGCACATTTCGAGCGGTCGCTCGGCGTCGAGATCCCGCTCTACGACCACTACCTCGACTTCGAGGAGGCCGACGACGCCTTCGACGCGGCGGTGACCGAGCTCCAGGAGCGCCGGGCGCAGGTCACGGCCCAGCGGGCCCGCACGTCGCGGCGGGCGGCGCGCCAGCGCCGTGCGCTGCTGGGGCAGATGCGCGCCCTCGAGCAGCGGGAAGGCGCGCTGATCAGGCAGCAGGAGCGGACCGCCGAGTTCTACGAGGACTGGGAGCGGCGCCGGATGCTGGCCGGGAAGCTCCACGAGCTGGAGCAGGTGGCGCGCGAGCTGGGCGGCCGCGAGTACGACCTGCGCCTCCCCCGGGACCGGCGCGCGCTGCGCGGCCGGCTCCTCACCTTCCTGCGCCCGGAGGCACGCGCGGTCATGCAGCAGATCGCGGCAGAGTACGCGGCCGCGTTCGACCGGCCGCTGCCCGTCACCTCGCTCGTGCGGTCGTACCGCTACCAGCGCGAGCTGCGCCGGAGCAACCCCAACGCGACCTCGATCGACCTGCCGCCGCACAGCACCGGTCTCGCCTTCGACCTGCTGACGCGCTTCATGAGCGCCACCGAGCAGCAGTTCCTCATGAACGTCGTGGCCCGGCTGGAGGAGGAGGGACGGGTGGAGGCGCTGCGCGAGGGCAACCGCGACCACCTCCACGTGTTCGCGTTCGCGGACGGCACGCCGCCGGCCGCGTCTTCGATCGCGCGCTCGCTGGAGCTGGTGGCGCCGCCGCTGCCGGCGCGTCCGCGCACCGCCCGCGGCTCCCGCGCGACGCGCGCGCCCGCGACGAAGCTGCCTCCCCCGCCCGCGGCCCCGCGCTCCCTGCCCGGCCTGTCCGGCTGACCCCGAGTGGGGCCCGGCCTCAGTCGGCCTTGTGGCTGGTCTCGATCAGCACGAGGCCCGATCGGACCTCCGGCGGCAGCGGGATCAGGTCGCCCAGGTTCATGACGTCGCGCACGCGGCCCTTGACCGAGACCTTCGCGCCCTCGCGCGGGGCGCCGCGCTTCGTCACCACCCACAGCGTGCCGCTGCCGTCGTCGATCTGGTAGGCGCCGCGGCCGAGGACGGACGCGCTCTTCACGACGCGCCCGCCGACCGTGACCTCCTTGTCCGCGTAGCGGCTCGGGTCGGCCAGGACGTGGTTGATGGTGGTGGCGCCGCAGCCCGACAGCACGAGGCCGAGCAGCACGGTCGTCAGCACTCCGGCCAGCCTTCGCGTGGTCATGATGTCCTCCCTTTGCGAGCGGGCGCCTTGCCCGGCGCGCCCGGCGCCTTGCGGCTCCTCCGCGCTTCCCAGAACCCGTCCAGGTCCCCTTCCGACGCCGCGAACGCCATCGCGATGAGCCGGGCCCTCTCGCGCTCGTTCGCGCCCTCCGCCGTCGCGCGCGCCACCTGGACGGCCAGCGCGGCCAGCGGCTCCGTCTTCGCGGCCGAGGCCGCGCGCGCGGAGACACGGAACGGCGCCGAGAGCAGCGAGCCCAGCTCGTCCAGCGTCTCGGGTGGTGGCGCGGGGCGGGCGGGCTCCTCCGCGCGGGAGCGCTTCGACCGGGCCTCCATCTCGGCGACCTGCTGGCGCAGGCGCCGCAGCTCGGACGCCAGCCCCGGCAGCGCGCGCAGCGCCTTGACCGCGTTGTCGTCGGGCTTCACCACCGCGCGTCCCGCCCGGTCCTCCTCGAGCCGCAGCGGGATGGCGCCCCCCGCGGGAAGCTGAGCCAGCAGGGAATCGAGGTCGTCGTCGGTGCGCTCGCTCACACGGTCAGCATACGCCAACGGCCGGCCTCAAACCGCTTGACTCTCCGCATCGCGCAAACATACGATCCCGTCTCCCGAAGCGGTCCGCCGGTCCTCGCGTAGCGGCCGGACCGCGTGCGCACGAGGCCTCCCTCGAACGCCTTGCTGTGCGCCAGAAGCATCGTGAACACGATGGAGGAAAGACCTTGCCTGCAAAGACCAAGAAGACCGCGGCCCGGGCCGGAGCCAGGGGATCCTCGAAGCCGAGCATGGCCGCGCCCCTCAAGGGCCGCCTGAACCTCATCACCTGCGTGCTGCAGCGCGGCAAGGCCAACGACGTGGCGAAGGCCGCCATGCAGGCCGGCGCCAAGGGCGCGACCGTGGTCTACGGGCGCGGCATGGGCGTGGGCGAGCTGATGGGCGCGCTGGGCTTCGCCATCGTGCCGCAGAAGGAAGTCATCCAGATCGTCTGCACCGCGGACGCCACGCGCAAGCTGTTCGACGTCGTGGTGGCGGCGGCCGACCTCACGAAGCCCGGGATGGGCATCGCCAACATCATCCCGATCCACGAGGCCGCGGGACTCTTCCAGTAGTGAGCTGGGGGGCGCTGCGTCGCGCCCCCCAGACCCCCGCTCGCTCCGCCGAAGTGAATTCGGCTGCGCTCGCTGTCCGTGGTGCGCTCGGTGCGAGCTGCTCGTCCCTCGTCTCCGTCGAGTCCCGTCAGTGGTCGCGTAGCCAGGCCGACAGCTCGGCGCCCGGCATCGGGCGGGCCATGTAGTAGCCCTGCGCGGCGTCGCAGCCGAACTGGCCCAGCATGTCCCA
>JAICEW010000496.1 GCA_025923995.1 Vicinamibacteria bacterium
CGACCGACACGTGGGACACCATCGACTGGCTGGTGAAGAACGTCCCGGAGGGTAACGGCAAGGTCGGCATCCTGGGGATCTCTTACGACGGCTTCCTCCCGCTGATGGCGCTCGTCGATCCGCACCCGGCGCTCAAGGTGGCCGTGCCCATGAACCCGATGGTCGACGGCTGGATCGGGGACGACTGGTTCCACAACGGAGCCTTCCGCCAGCAGGCGGCCCTGTCGTTCATCTACGAGCAGCAGGCCACGCGCAAGAACGAGGAGAAGTGGTGGACCAGCCACTTCGACGAGTACGACATGTGGCTGGACGCGGGGACGGCCGGCGAGCTGGGCCGCCGCCGCGGCCTGGAGCAGCTGGGCTTCTGGCGCAAGATCCTGCAGCACCCCACCTACGACGCGTTCTGGCGCGAGCAGGCCATGGACCGCATCCTGGGCGCGCAGCCGCTCGAGGTCCCGGTCATGCTCGTGCACGGCCTGTGGGACCAGGAGGACATCTACGGCGCGCCCGCGGTGTACCGCGCGATCGAGCCCAAGGACACCGGCAACGACAAGGTGTTCCTGGTCATGGGCCCCTGGAACCACGGCCAGCAGATCCACGAGGCCAGCGCGCTGGGCGCGGTGCGCTTCGGCAGCGACACCGCGCTCACCTTCCGGCGGGAGATGCTGGCCCCGTTCCTGGCCCAGTACCTGAAGGAGGGCGCGCCCAAGGCGGACCTCGCGCCGGTCATGGCCTACGAGACGGGCACGAACGCCTGGCGGCGCCTCGCGTCCTGGCCGTCCGGGTGCGACAGCGGGTGCACGGTGACGCCGACGCCGCTGCATCTGCTGCCCGGCCTGAAGCTCGGGTTCGACGCGCCGTCGGCGGGCGGCGCCGGATTCGAGGAATACGTCTCCGATCCCGCCAAGCCGGTCCCGTTCCGCGACCGGCCCATCGAGCCGATCGGCTACGAAGGGCTGACCTGGCCGCAATGGCTCGTGGACGACCAGCGGGAGGCGTCGGGCCGCACGGACGTGGTCACGTTCGTCTCCGACGTGCTGACCGCCCCGGTCAAGATCAGCGGCTCGCCTGTCGTCAACCTGGTCGCGTCCACCAGCGGCACCGACTCCGACTGGGTGGTGAAGCTGATCGATCGCTATCCCGACCAGGTGGCGCGCGACCCGGGCATGGGCGGCTACCAGCTCATGGTCTCGGCCGACATCTTCCGCGGCCGCTACCGCGAGGGCTTCGAGGCCGCGAAGCCGATCGCGGCCGGGGAGCCGCTCACCTACCGCTGGAACCTGCCGACCGCGAACCACGTGTTCCGGCCCGGCCACCGGATCATGGTGCAGGTCCAGTCGAGCTGGTTCCCGCTCTACGACCGCAACCCGCAGACGTTCGTGCCCAGCATCTTCTGGGCCAAGCCGGCGGACTTCGTGAAGGCGACGCAGCGCATCCACCACGCGCCCGGGAGGGACAGCTTCATCGAGCTGCCGCTGGTCACGACACCGTAATTTTGTATAGGCCGCCGTGTGCGGGCCGGCCGCGCGTTATCGTCGATTCGAAGGGCGCTCAGACCTTCGCTCCTCCCCGGGAGGTCCTACATGTCTCGTCGAATCGCCGTCTCTTCTTCGGTGGCGGGGCTGTGCGCCATCCTCACTTCGCTCCCGCTCCTGGCCCAGTCCACCAGCGCGACCATCAAGGGCACCGTCGTGGACGAGACGGGCGCCCTTCCGGGCGCCAGCATCGTCGCCCAGGAGACGGGTACCGGCTTCACCTTCTCCGCGACCACCGGCGCGGACGGCAGCTTCGTGCTGCCCGGGCTGCGCCCCGGCGCCTACGACATCACGGTGTCGATGCCGCAGTACACACCGGCCGCGCGCCGCCTCGCCGTCCTGGTCGGCCAGAACATCGACCTGGACTTCCGGCTCACCCCTGACCTCGTCTACACCGAGAACGTCACGGTGGTGGGCGACGTGGCGGTCGACGTGAAGACGACGCAGATCGCGACCAACATCACATCGGAGCAGATCCGCACGCTGCCCCAGAACGACCGCAACTTCCTGAACTTCGCGGCGCTCGCTCCCGGCGTGCGCGTGAACGCGGGCTCGGAGACCACCAAGGAGGTCACGGCCGGCGCGCTGCCCGGCTTCAACACGAACGTCTTCATCGACGGGGTCAGCTACAAGAACGACATCCTGCTGGGCGGAGTGGTGGGCCAGGATTCGAGCCGCGGGAACCCGTTCCCCCAGAACGCGGTCCAGGAGTACCGCGTCCTCACGCAGAACTTCAAGGCCGAGTTCGAGAAGGCGTCCTCCGCCGCCATCACGGCCGTGACCAAGAGCGGTGGCAACGCCTGGAGCGGCGACGTGTTCCTGCTGTACCAGGACAAGAACCTGGTGGCCCAGGACCGCTTCGCCGAGGAGCGGGGCGAGGAGAAGCCCACCTACGAGCGCTTCCAGGGTGGGGCCAGCATCGGCGGCCCGCTGATCAAGAACCGCATGACCTTCTTCGGCTCGTACGAGTACAACGGGCAGGACCGCGACAAGAGCGTGTTCTTCGGGGGCAGCCCGACGCGGCCGGCCCAGGACCTGACGAGCTTCACCGGCACCTTCGAGAGCCCGTTCCGCTCGCACCTCGCCTTCGCCAAGATCGCGTACCAGCCGACGAGCGCCCAGACGCTCGACCTCAGCTACAGCCTGCGCGACGAGAAGGAGCTCAAGGACTTCGGCGACCAGCGCGCCTTCGAGGGCTCCAACGACTTCACGACCGACGTGGACACCGTCACGCTCCGCCACCAGGTGAGCCGTTCCTCGTGGATCAACGAGGCGAGCGTGACCTTCCAGCGCTTCCGCTGGAACACCAAGCCCACCAACTTCGACCTGATCGGCCAGGACTTCCAGGGCGTGCTGCGCATCGGCGGCGCCGACACCGAGCAGCTCTTCGTCCAGGACCGCCTGGCGCTGCGCGACGACATCAGCCGCTTCGTCGACTGGAAGGGCCACCACGCGCTGAAGCTGGGCCTGGTCGTGAACCGCATGAAGTACCAGGTCACCAAGTTCTTCACGGCCAACCCCGTCTTCCGCTTCCGCTCCACCGAGGGCTTCGCGTTCCCCTTCGAGGCCCAGTTCGGCAGCGGCGACCCCACGCTGAACGCGGACAACTGGCAATGGGGCCTCTACGTCCAGGACGACTGGAACCCCACGTCCCGCCTGACCCTGAGCGCCGGGATCCGCTGGGACTACGAGACGAACCAGCTCAACAACGACTACGTGACGCCCCCGAACGTGGTGGCCGCCGTCTCGTCGTTCGTGCCCGCGCGCTACTTCACGGACGGCGACGACCGCCCCGCCTTCAAGAGCGCCTTCCAGCCGCGCCTGGGGCTGTCCTACGACCTGACCGGCAACGGGCGCACGGTCGCCTTCGCCGGCTGGGGCCGCTACTACGACCGCGTGCTCTACAACAACGGGCTCGACGAGCGCTTCCGCCTGCAGTTCGCGGTGCGCACGTTCCGCTTCTCGGCCGACGGGGCGCCGCGCGACGGTCTGCCCACCCTCGTCTGGGACCCGAGGTACTTCAGCCAGGCAGGCCTCGAGAGCATCATCGGCAACGGGACCACGGGCAACCCGGAGGTGTTCCTGATCGACAACGAGACGCGGCCTCCGCTGTCCGACCACTTCACGGTCGGCCTTCGCCACCAGTTCGGCGACGTGATCTCGTCCATCGCCTACGCGGGCGCCCGCAGCCGCAACGGCTTCACGTTCGTCTTCGGCAACCGCAACCCCAACGGCGAGTGCTGCTTC
>JAICEW010000497.1 GCA_025923995.1 Vicinamibacteria bacterium
GTGGTGCCCGAGGGCGGCGGGGACCTCGAGTTCGACATGTCGATGGTGCTCGACGGGCACACCACCATCGAGCACTCGCTACCGCAGACGCCGCTCTACAACGACGTGGTGACCCTGTTCAGCCGCAGCCAGACGGCGTACACACCGACACTGCTTGTCGCCTACGGCGGCCTCTCCGGGGACAAGTGGTTCCACCAGCACTACGACCTGTGGAAGGACGAGCGCCTCCAGCGGGTGACCCCGCAGGCGGTGGTGGACTCGCTGGGCCGCATCCGCAGCGTGATGGCGACCGACCCGGCCGACTGGCACCACGTCGACGTGGCGCGAAACGCCAAGAAGATCGCCGACGCGGGCGGCCGCGTGTGCCTGGGGGGCCACGGCCAGATGCAGGGCCTGGGGCCGCACTGGGAGGTGTGGGCCTTCGTGCAGGGCGGGATGTCCCCTCTGCAGGCCCTGCGCGTCGCCACCCGCTGGCCGGCGGAGTCGCTGGGCCTCGACAAGGACCTGGGCTCCCTGGAGGCCGGGAAGCTGGCGGACTTCATGGTCCTCGAGAGGAACCCGCTGGAGAAGATCGAGAACAGCGAGACCATCGAGCTGGTGGTCAAGAACGGCCAGGCCTACGACCCCAAGGACCTCGCCCTGACCCCCGCCGAGGCGGCCCGCAAGTAAGCCCGCGCGCTGGTTCGTGGTAATCTGGGCGGTCCATGAGGTCACGAACTGCCCTCCTGTCGCTCGTTCTGGCCGCCGCCGGGTGCGGGGGTGGCGGCGGAGGCACGCCCGTCGGCCCGACGCCGCCGTCGGACCCGCCGGGCGAGACGGTGGCCGCGCTCGTCTTCTACGACGAGAACGGCAACAACCAGCTCGACCCGTCCGAGCAGGGACGCGTGCCCGAGGTCGAGGTCACGATCGGAGGGCGCACGGCCCGGACCGAGAAGCTGACCGGCCGCGTGACCATCCGCGGCGTCCCCGCCGGCACCCACACGCTCACCGTGATGCCGGGCACGCTGCCCCCCTACTACGTGTCCGGCGGCGCTCGCACGGTCGGCGTGCCCCAGGACGCGACCCAGCCGCTTCCCGGCCTGGGCACGCGTCTCGAGATCGGCGGCAACCAGCCCAACGTCTACATGGCTTTCGGCGACAGCATCACGAAGGGCGAAGGCGATCCCGGGGGCGGCTACCCCGCGCGGCTGGAGGCCAAGCTCCGGGGCCATTTCGGCGACGGCTCGGTCGTGAACCGTGGAGCGGACGGGACCAACAGCGGCGAGGGCGTGGAGAGGGTCCTGCGCAACCTGCGCGGCAGCAGCCCGGCCTTCACGCTCGTCCTCTACGGGACCAACGACTGGAACGAAGTGCCCTGCCAGGACGCGCCGCCCTGCGAGGTCGTGAACAACCTGCGCCGCGTGCTTCACGAGGTGAAGGCCGCGCACAGCCTGCCCTTCCTGGCCACCCTCATCCCCACGAACCCGTCGCTGGCCGCCGCCGACCGCAACGGCTGGATCACCGCCACGAACGACCGTATCAAGGAGCTGGGGCGCGAGGAGGGGGTGTTCGTGGTGGACCTCTACGAAGCGTTCCGCCGGCAGGGCGGCGACGTGTCCCGGTTCTTCACCGACCACGTCCATCCCAACGCCGCCGGGTACGAGGTCATCGCCGAGGGGTTCTTCCAGGCCATCGCCTTCGGCCGCCCGGTGCCGACGTCGTCCTCCCGAGGGCTGGCGTCGCTATTGCATCGACCTTCCTGATCGTCCGCACGGCGCCCACCACGGACGTCGGCGATCGGAAGGGATCGGGACCGTGTCCTGGCGTCGCCTGGCGTTCGTGCTCTTCGTGCTCTGCGCGTCCTCGGCCTGGGCGCAGGAGGCCCGGCCGCTCCCGCCATCGACCGCCGAGAAGGCGGCCGACATCAAGCGGCTGCTCGACCTGACCGGCGGGTCGCGGCTCGGAGAGCGCATGCTCGACCGCCTGATCGAGAACCAGCGCCGGGCCATGCCCGACGTCCCGGACAGCGTCTGGGACGAAGCCCGCCGAGCGTTCGAGACCAGGGACCTGCTCGAGCTGATTGCCGGCGTCTGGGACCGCCACTTCACCCACGACGAGATCCTCGGCCTGATCGCCTTCTACGAGAGCCCGCTGGGCACGCGCCTGCGCGAGATGCAGCCGGTCATCCTCGAGGAGTCCCTCTACGCCGGGGAGGAGTGGGGCCGACGCGCGCTGGAGAAGCTCCAGGAGAAGCTTCTACAGAAGGGATTCCAGATGCCCGTCCGCAGCTGAGGTCGGCCCCGCGATCCTTGAGCCAAACGTGACAAAAGGCTGAAGTCCGGGGACCGGACCTGGCGGAGCTTCTTCCGGGTGCCCCGGCGGGCACGCAAGGGGGCAAGGCATGTTCACGTTCGAGCATCTCGCCGACCCGGCCCGGATCGCTGTCTCGGAGCAGGGGAGCCGCGTGGCGACCTTCACGATGGGCTGCTACACGGTCACGCTGGCGGGGCCCCTGCGCACGTTCCGGGAGACGTTCCGGCGCAACGGGGCGAACGTCACGGTCCAGGTCACCCACGGCACCTGGGTGCGGGCCGCACCGGGGCCGGTCGACGAGACGATCGACGAGCGCTGGCTCCGGCTGGCGCTGGCGGCCAACCAGGACGGGGTGCCGGACGCGCTCGCGCTCGCCATGCAGTACGTGAAGGGGGCGCCACCGCTGCTCGAAGGGGACCTCCAGATCGGCGGGGACGCGTCCTACGGGCCGCCCGGGCCCGACGGCAGGCGCGAGGGCTCCGACTTCAACGACTACCTCGGCCTGCGCTGGCTCTACCCGACCGAGTCCCCCGACCCGCCCCAGCCCGCCCGGTTCCGCTGCCTCGACTGCTCGGGATACATGCGCATGGTCTGGGGCTACCGGCACCACCTGCCGGACGCCGGCTATCCCGACACAGTCCCGCTCTCGCGCGGTCCCCGCGGGCGTGGCGCGCTGCCGCGGCGGGCGGTGCAGATGTACGCCGACGCGCCGGGGCTCGTACTCGTCCACGATTCCGGTGAGCCCGTGACGGACCTGACGGCGCTGGACGTCGGGGACCTCGTCTTCTTCGACGCGTCGGACGACGACGGCGACGCGATCGACCACGTCGGGATGTACCTGGGAATCGACGCGAACGGTCGCCGCCGGTTCATCTCGAGCCGGAAGACGGTGGACGGACCCACGCTGGGCGACGTCGCGGGCGCGTCCGTGCTGGACGACGCGGCCGAGCACTACTCGAGGGCGTTCCGTGCGGTGAGGCGGCTCTGAGCTAGCGGGCCCGCGGCGCCATCGGCGTGTCGAACGCGAGGCCCGTCGCCGGTTCCACCGCCACCGCCTTCCCCACCAGCTCCCCGTAGCCGGCGTCCGCGGCCACGGTGATGGTCCCGCTCTGCCCGGCCAGGGCGGGCACGTTCCAGGTGAGCAGCGTGTAGGTCGCGCGGGGGTTGAGCGTGACGCTCTGCGTGTGCAGGAGCGCTCCGGCCCCGCTCCAGAACCGGGCGCGCGCGTTGACCGTGCGCGTGGTCGGGTTCTGGAGCACGAGGACGGTCGTCTGCGTGCCGCCGTTGTTGAAGCGCGGGATGCGGTAGGTCGTGTCGTAGGCGCGGACGCGGTACCCGTCGCCCGCGGCGCAGCCGGTCGTGCAGGAGCCGGCGCGCACGCGCACGTACTCGCCGGTCTGGGGCGCGGAGGCGTCGTGGAGCCAGCGCAGGTGGCGCGCGCGCCCCGCGCCGGCGGCGATCGA
>JAICEW010000498.1 GCA_025923995.1 Vicinamibacteria bacterium
ACCGTTGCCCCCGCATGAAGGCCCCGCGGCCGCGCAAGCGCGCGTACCACCACGGCGACCTGCGGCGCGCCCTGCTCGACCACGCGCTGGCGCTGGCGGAGGAGCGGGGTGCCGGCGCCCTCACCCTGCGCGAGGCGGCGCGGCGGGCGGGGGTGACCGAGGCCGCGCCCTACCGTCACTTCCGGAGCAAGGAGGCGCTGGTGGCCGCGCTGGCGGAGGAGGGCTTCGCCGCGCTGCTGGAGCGCGTCGCCCGCGCGCTGGCCCGCGCGCCGCGACCGCCGCGGGCCCGCCTGACCGCCCTCGGCGTCGCCTACCTGAAGTTCGCCGCGGACCGCCCCGCCCACTTCCGCGTGATGTTCGGCCGCGACCTGGCGCGCAGCCACGGCTTCCGGGGCGTGGGCCGGCTGGCCCAGGCCTGCTTCGCGGAGCTGATGGGCGAGGTCTCCCGCGCTCAGCGGTCCGGCGACGTGGCCGGGCGCGACCCGCGGCCGCCCGCGCTGGCGTTGTGGTCGGCGCTGCACGGCCTGGCCTCGCTGCGGGCGGACGGCCTGCTCGAGCGCCAGGGCCTGGCGCGGGGCCGTGGCCCCGAGGCGCTGGCCCGCGGCCTGGTGGCGAGCCTGTGGGCGGGCCTCTCCCGCCGGGAGGACCGATGAGGAGCCGTCGCGCGTTCCTGGGCGCCGCGGGTGCCGGCGCGCTCGGCCTGCTGGCGCGTCCGGCGGCCGCGAGCGCGGCGGTGAAGCCGCAGCGGCTGCGCGTCGGCGACACGGTGGGCCTCATCGCGCCCGCCAACGCGACGTTCCTGCCGGTCGAGCTGGACATCGCGCGCGAGACGCTGGAGGCGCTGTCGCTGCGGGTGAAGACGGGCGCGCACCTGCTCGACCGCCACGGGTACCTGGCCGGCCGCGACGCCGACCGCGCGGCCGACGTGAACGCGCTGTTCTCCGACCCCGACGTGCGCGCGGTCCTGGCCCTGCGCGGTGGCTGGGGAAGCGCGCGGCTGCTGCCGCACCTCGACTACGCCGCCATCCGCCGCCATCCGAAGGTCCTGATGGGCTACTCGGACGTGACCGCGCTGCTGAACGCCGTCCACGCGCGCACGGGCCTCGTCACGTTCCACGGGCCGGTCGGCATCTCGACCTGGACGCCGTTCTCGGTCGAGCACATGGCCGCGGTTCTCTTCGAGGGCGAGGCGCTCACGCTCGCCAACCCGGTCGAGCTGCGCGAGGGGCTGGTGCAGGTCGAGGACCGGGTGCAGACGATCACGCCCGGCCGCGCCCGCGGCCGGCTCGTGGGCGGGAACCTGACCGTGCTGTCCGCGATCGTCGGCACGCCGTACGTGCCCGAGATGGACGGCGCGATCCTCTTCCTGGAGGACACGGGCGAGGCGGTCTATCGCATGGACCGCATGCTGACGCATCTCAAGCTCGCGGGGCTCCTGGGACGGATCAAGGGCTTCGTGTTCGGGCGCTGCACCGACTGCAAGCCGGGCGAGGGCTACGGCGCGCTCACGCTCGACGAGGTCTTCGCCGACCACGTCAAGCCGCTCGGCGTGCCCGCGTTCCGGGGCTCGATGATCGGCCACCTCGACCGGCAGTTCACGGTGCCGGTCGGGCTTCCCGCCGAGATCGACGCGGAGGCGGGGACGATCCGCCTGCTCGAGCCCGCGGTGGTCTGAGGCGAACGCGACTCGCCGGGCACGCGCGCTTGTACGCCCGCGCCACGGTCGAACGTGGCGGGCGACTCGGTCCAGACCGAGTTCGTTCGGCTCGAACGAGGGCGCCGATCGTTGCGCGCTCGGGTCGGAGCAATGGACGCCGTCGGCAAAGCCTGGTCATCGGGTGACCACGCTGAAAGCAACGATTCATCGCTTGGCGCGGTCGGGACGGTCAAGCGGGTTGCGAACTGAATGGCTTGGGACCTCGCGCGGAGATCGAACGTCGCGACGGCGCATCGGCTGCCCCTAGCGATCGCCGCAAGTCGACAGGATGCACTGAACGCCTCTGTCCGCGCGCGATGGCCGGCGTTCTCAGCGCGCGCCGGATCTGTTGTGGCTGCCTATCGCCACGATGCCGACCGAACTAGGCGCCTTCAGGGGCGGCTAATTTGTCATGATATGCATGCATTTTGCGACCTCCTTGTAGCCGACGATGTAGCCGCCCCGGATGATGAGCTCACGCGATTTGGTGCACGAGAGCTCGGGTCCAAAGCCCGCCTGACGGCATTGCGCATTGTGCTGAGTTGGAGTGCAGAGGGGCAGATCGTGCGTGTCAGTGCGGATCTTGATCACGACTCGAGGGTCACGAGGGACCCGTGTCACTCCGGGCGGCACCTGAGCAGAACCCTGTCCCTGTTAGACGACACCGAATCGGCGATTTACAGATCGGCGAGCGCGGCCGAGACCGCCGCCGCGGGCCCCTGTGAGGTCGAGCCGGAGGTCCAGGTCAGCCCGCCCAACGTCTCGCGGGATCCGATGCGCGGGTTCCGCGCGCTTCGGGTGCACCGCTCGCGCGCTTCGGCGCCGCCATCCTCGAACGCATCGACGGGCGCACTGGTTGAGCCGCGGTCACACAACACGTTCCGGAACGTGTTGCGTGACCGGCACGCAACCTTCGAGCGCGACGCGGCCGACTCACGCGACCGACACCGCGCGATAGAATGTCGCTTCCCATGGCCACGACACCCGACGTGCTGGCGCGCCACAACCTGACGCCCGACGAGTACGAGCGCATCGTGCGCGCCCTGGGCCGCGAGCCCAACCTGACCGAGCTGGGCCTGTTCTCCGTGATGTGGTCCGAGCACTGCTCGTACAAGTCGAGCCGCATCCACCTGAAGACGCTGCCCACGCAGGGGGCGCGCGTGCTGCAGGGCCCGGGCGAGAACGCGGGCGCGGTGGACATCGGCGACGGGCTGGCGGCGGTCTTCAAGATCGAGTCGCACAACCACCCGTCCTTCATCGAGCCCTACCAGGGCGCGGCCACGGGCGTGGGCGGCATCCTGCGCGACATCTTCACGATGGGCGCGCGGCCGATCGCGATCCTCAACAGCCTGCGCTTCGGGCCCCCGACCGACGCGCGCACGCGCCGCATCCTCGAAGGCGTGGTGGCCGGCATCAGCGGCTACGGCAACTCGTTCGGCTGCCCGACCGTGGGGGGCGAGGTCGTGTTCGAGGAGTGCTACGCGCAGAACCCGCTGGTGAACGCGTTCTGCCTGGGCCTCGCGAAGCACGAGGAGATCTTCAAGGGCCGCGCGGACGGCGTCGGCAACCCGGTGTTCTACGTCGGCGCCAAGACGGGTCGCGACGGCATCCACGGCGCGACCATGGCCTCGGCCGAGTTCGGCGAGGGCAGCGAGGAGAAGCGGCCCACCGTGCAGGTGGGCGACCCGTTCATGGAGAAGGTCCTGCTCGAGGCGTGCCTCGAGGTCATGAAGACGGGCGCGGTGGTCGGCATCCAGGACATGGGCGCCGCGGGCCTCACCTGCTCGACCTCCGAGATGGGCGCGCGCGCGGGCACCGGCGTCGAGATCGACGTGGCCCGCGTCCCGCAGCGCGAGACGGGGATGACGGCCTACGAGGTGATGCTGTCCGAGTCCCAGGAGCGGATGCTGCTGGTGGCCGCGAAGGGACGCGAAAGCGAGGTGCAGCGCGTCTTCGAGAAGTGGGACCTGCACGCGGAGGCCATCGGGCACGTCACGTCGGACCGGCGGCTGCGCGTCTTCAAGTCGGGCGCGATCGAGGCCGACGTGCCCAACG
>JAICEW010000499.1 GCA_025923995.1 Vicinamibacteria bacterium
GAGCCTCAGCTCGAACGTGAGCGCGCGCAGGAAGACCGGGTCGGCCTCCGTCATCCGCGCGTCGAACCAGGCGTCCCACGCGTCGTCGAGGACACGCTCGCCCGCGATCTCGGCGGCCACACGGAACCCGGGATCGAGCCCCGCTTCGAACGGCCGCTCGCGCAGCAGCGCGCCGGGGAAGGCGTGGATGGTCGAGACGGGCGCGCGCTCGAGGTCGTGCGTGGCGGCCACAAGTCGCTCGCGCTCGGCGGGATCGCGCGCGTCCTCGATCCCCTGCTCGATCCCGTCGCGCAGGCGCAGTTTCAGCTCGCCCGCGGCCTTCTCCGTGAACGTGATGGCGACGATGCGGTCGAGCGTCGCGCGGCCCGAGCGCACCAGCGCCAGGATGCGCGCGACCAGGACGGTCGTCTTCCCGGTGCCGGCGCCCGCCTCGAGCAGGAGCGTCGTGTCGAAGTCGCGCACGACGCGGTCGCGGACGGCCTGATCGGCGGGGGTCATGCCATGGCTCCGGCGCGGGCGTAGAATCGACAGCTGGACGCGAGCGAGTGAAGGACCACCACATCAACATCTTCTGGAGCGACGAGGACGGCGGCTACATCGCCGACATCCCGGACCTGGAAGCCTGCTCGGCCTTCGGAGCCAGCCCTTCGGAAGCCCTGGCCGAAGTCGAGCGAGCGAAGTCGGCTTGGCTCGAAGCCGCGCGCGCCGAGGGCAAGCCCATTCCCGAGCCCACCTACCGCCCCGCGCGTCACGCGATCTCCTAGCCTCACGGGATCTCCCGCAGTCGCCTGAACGCCTCCAGCCGCGGATCCTCCTTCTTGCGGGCCGCGCGGTCCTCGCGGAACGGCCCGCAGATGGAAACGAAGTCGCAGAACTTGCACGTGTCCGCGACGGGCGGGAACACGCCGGACGCGGCCAGCGCATCGAGGTCGACCAGCACGCGGCGCAGCGTGTCGTCCACTTCGACCGTCGCCGCGCAGGCCTTGCGCTTGTACTCGCCGGTCGCGGTCGAGTAGTAGTACGCCGCCTCGGCGACCGCGTGCTCGGGATACGCCGCGCGCGCGGCCTGGTTGTAGACGGCGAGCTGCAGGGCACGTCCGCCCTGGAACTGCGCGCCCCTCTCCCAGAAGTACTTCCCCGTCTTGTAGTCGATGACGCGGACGCGCCGCGAGGCGGGGTCCACGTCGATGCGGTCGATGGTCCCGCGGAACGCGACCGCGATGCCCTCCCCGATCGTCAGCGGGAGCGCGTCGAACGCGTGCTCGAACGCGACGGGCACGAACCCGTCGGCGGTCGCGATCTGGTCGCGCAGCATCTCCTCCAGGTCGCTGCGCAGGCGGACGCGGACGGGCTCGAGCAGCGCGGCGTTCACGATGCCGCCCTCGGCCACGAACGTGGCCAGTTCCTCGTCCACCAGCGCGCCGATCCGGTCGGCCAGCGCGCCCAGCATGTCGGGCCGCAGCGGCAGCGCGCCCGATTCCGCCAGCTCGGCGAACAGGCGATGCGCGACCGCGTGATACATCGACCCGAAGTGCTTGCCCTCGATCTGGTACGCGCGCTCGGGCTCCTCCCACTTGTGCAGGCGCATGCCGCGGTCGAGCAGGTGGCGATACGGACAGCCCGCGAGCGCCTCGACCCTGGTGGCCGATGCCACCTGGCCCGCGAGCCGCAGCCGCGCCAGCGTCTCCTCGTCGCCGGTCACCACGCCGTCCCACGCGGTGAGGCGCGGCTCCCACGCGGCGTGCTCCTGCGCGAGCGAGCGCACGAGCCATCCGCCGGGCACCGCGAGGTGGCGCGCGGCACCGCGCTCGGCGGACGACGCGAGGGCCAGGTCGCGCTCGACCCGGTCGATCGACCGTGAGTGATCGACCGGGTGCGGCCGACCGAGCGCGGTCGCACCGGGGTCGGCCAACCGCGCCAGATCGCTCGTGCTCAGCCGGCGGCCGTGCACCACCTCCATCGCGCGCAGCAGGAACGACGACGGGACGCGCTCGCGGCCGGACGACGTGTCGAAGCGCGGGTACGAGAAGACGATGCGCTCCCCGGCCGCGCGGACGCCTTCGAGGAACAGCAGCCGCTCGAGCTCCTGCAGGTCGCGCGTGGTGCGCAGAGCGGGCGACAGGGCCTCGCGCTCCTCGTCGAGCAGGAGCGGGTCGGGCCGCACGGGCGCGGGGAACGCGCGCTCGACCAGGCCGGGCACGAACACGCGGCGGAAGCGCAGGCCGCGCAGGGCCGCGATCGACCCCACGACCACGCGGCCCTCGCCGAGCGCACCCTCGCGGTAGACCTGCGTCGCGAGCACCTCGCGCACGCGCGTCAGGAACTGCTCGCGCGTCGGCGCCGGCGCGTACGATGCGAGCGGGCCCAGCAGCCGTTCGAGACGCTGGCGCGTGAGCTGGGCCTGCTCGATCCAGCCGTCGAGGAGCGCGAGCGTGGGCTCGAGGAGCTCCGACCACGTGCCCGCTTCCGGGAGCGTCGCCAGGTCGGCCGCGAGCCGCTCGACCAGCCGGGCCAGCGTGTCGTGCAATCGGAGGTCGCGGTCGTCCTCGTACTGCAGCGCCTCGCGGGCCTCGCGCGAGCGCTGGAGGCGCACGCGCCACGCCGGGAGGCCGGACACGATGCCGGCGCGCGCGGAGATGCGGTCCCAGCGCGAGGGGCTGACGTCCGCGCCCTCGCCCAGCAGCTCCGTCCAGCGCACGCGCGCGGACGTGAGGAACTCCATCACGCGCGAGCGGTCGAGGTCGGCGCCGACCAGGTCGAGCAGCAGCGAGAGCGACCGCGCGGCCGGGTCGATGCGCGGGATGCCCTCGACGAAGTACGCCTCGATCCCGGCGCGCTCGAAGGCGGCCGCGAGCGTCACCCCGTACGCGTCGGGGCTGCGCAGGAGGACGGCCATCTCCTCGAAACGCACGCCCTCGCCGGCCGCCTGCTGGATGAGGCGCGCGATCTCGACGGACTCGAGCGACTCGCCGGCCGCGGAGAGCACGTGGACGGTCGTGTCGGGCTCGGAGGAAACGGGGCTCTCGAACAGGCGCGACTGGATGCGTTCGAGGGCGCTCGATGGAGGTGCCGATTCCGCGGGCGTTCCACCGAGCCGCGCCAGCAGGTCCGCGTCGCGCTTCGCCGTCCTCGGGGCGACCGCCAACGGTGCGCCGACGTCCACGACCGCGAAGGAGTGATGGGCGCGCAACGCTTCGAGGAACGCGCCCTCGACCGGCGGCGGGTCGGGCAGGCCGCACACGACGACCGCGCCCACGGATGGTGAGGGCAACGCGGCGACGGCGGCACGATACAGGTCCGCATCGGTCACGAGCCCCGCCCGCGCGACCGCATCCACGTATCCGCGCCACAGGCGCGCGAGCAGCCGCAGCCTGTCCGGATCGGCCGCGGACGGCGCGGCCACGTCGAGCGCGGCCGGATCGAGCCCCGCGCCTTCGAGGTCGCGGATCGTGCGCATCACCGCGGGCCCGAACCCCGACGTCCCCGCCGCGTCGACCAGGTACGCCGGCGTGCCCGGCTCCGCGACCGCGGGCGGGACGGCCGCGAGCAGCAGCGCCAGGTCCACGTTCTCCGGGATGCGCGCGCGTCCTTCGGCCAGCAGCGCGGGCAGCGCGACTCGCCAGGCCAGGTCGCGCGGGAGCTGGAAGTCGATCCCGATGTGGCCCGTGTTCA
>JAICEW010000500.1 GCA_025923995.1 Vicinamibacteria bacterium
CAGGTCAACGAGCTTGCCGAGCGGTTGAACGCCGGTCGAAGCGAACGTCGTTGGCGGCGTCGGCAGAGATTCGGGCCCCACTTCCAGCATCGGACCGGTGCTGAGAATCACCGCGCGCTCGACGACGTTCTCCAGCTCGCGCACGTTGCCAGGCCAGGCGTGACCGGTCAGCCGGTCCAGCGCGTCGGGCGCGAAGGCGGTGACGTTCTTGCCCATCTCGCGCGAGAAGGCGCGCAGGAAGTGCTCCGCCAGCAGCGGGATGTCGTCGCGCCGCTCGCGCAGCGGCGGCACGGTGATGGGAATGACGTTCAGGGGGTAGAAGAGGTACTCGCGGAAGCGCCGCTCGCGGACCATCGCCTCCAGCGGGCGGTTGGTGGCGGCGATGACGCGCACGTCGACCTCCACCTCGTCCGTCGCGCCCACCCGGCGCACGCGCTTCTCCTGCAGGGCGCGCAGCAGCTTCACCTGCATGGTGACGGGCATCTCCCCCACCTCGTCCAGCAGCAGCGTGCCTCGGTGGGCGGTCTCGAACAGGCCCTTCTTGGTCTGGTGGGCGTCGGTGAACGCGCCCTTCATGTGCCCGAACAGCTCGCTCTCCAGCAGGTTCTCGGGCAGCGCCGCGCAGTTCACGGAGACGAAGGCGGAGTCGCGCCGGGGCGACAGGGCGTGGATGGCCTTCGCCACCAGCTCCTTCCCCGTCCCGCTCTCGCCGTTGACGAGGACGGTCGAGCTGGTGGGCGCGATGGAGCGGATGAGGTCGAACACGCGCTTCATGGAGCCGGACGTGCCCACGATCCGGTCCAGGGCCTCGCCGCTGCGCAGCTCGGCCTTGAGCAGGAGGTTCTCCTCCTCCAGGCGCTGCTTGTGGAGCGCGCTGCGTACGACGATCTTCAGCTCCTCGATGTCGAACGGCTTGATCAGGTAGTCCTGGGCGCCGAGCTTGAGCGCCGCCACCGCGGTCTGGGTCGAGCCGAACGCGGTCATCACGATCACGACCGTCTCCGCGGTGGCGGCCTTGACGTGCCTCAGGATCTCGATGCCGTCGCCGTCGGGGAGCTTCACGTCGGTGATGACCATGTCGACGGGACCGCGGCTGAGCACGGCCGCGGCCATGGCCCGGCTCTCGGCCAGGAGCACGTCGAAGCCCTCCTTGCGCAGCATGATGCCCAGCATCTCGCGCATCGAGGGCTCGTCGTCCACGACCAGGATCTTCTCGGTCATCGGGTTCGCGGGTGATGGTAGCGCGCCACGGGCGCCTCGTCGATGATGACGCCCCTGAGGAGGCCGGGCCGGCCTAGGCGGGAGCGGGTACCGCCACCAGCGGCAGGCGCACCTCCACCTCGGTCCCGCGCGCGGGCGTGCTGCGGACGGTGATGTCCCCGCTGTGCTCGCGCACGATCCGGTACACGATCGCGAGCCCGATCCCCGTCCCCATGGGTGATCCCGACTGGAAGGGCTCGAAGACGCGGCGCTGCTCCTCGCGGCCCATCCCGCGGCCCTGGTCGCGGAAGGACAGCACCACCTCTTCCGCATGGGTGGCGAGGCGCACCGAGAGCCGCCCCCCGGACGGCATCGCCTCCAGCGCGTTGCGCGTGAGGTTCCAGAAGACCTGCAGGATCTGGTCGGGATCGGCCATGCAGACGTGGGGTCCCTCGTCCGCCTCGAAGTCGACCGCGTGGTCCGGGCCCACTTCGGGGCCGTTGCGCAGCAGCGTGATCGCCTCGGCGATCAGCCGGCCCAGGTCGACCGGGCTGCGGTTGAGCACGGGCCGGGCCTGGTAGAGGAACTGGTTCAGCGTGTCCGAGAGCCGCTTGGACTCGCGCGTGATGATCCCCAGCAGGCGCTCCTGCTCGGCCGACATGTTGGCCTCGGACATGAGGACCTGCGCCGATCCGCTGATCGAGCCCAGCGGGTTGCGGATCTCGTGCGCGAGGTGCGCCGCCATCTCGCCCACGGCGGCCAGCTTCTCGCGCAGCCGCCCGTCGCGCTCCAGGCGGCGGATGTCCGTGAGGTCCTGGAAGATCAGCAGGTACCCGCGGTGGTCCGGCTCGGCGGTGGCCAGCGGCGAGACCGAGACGCCCAGGTCGCGCGTGGCGCCGTCCGGGTGGCGGTAGACGAGGTCCAGGCGGGCCAGCCCCCGGTGGGCCGCGCGCGCGCGCAGCGAGGACGGCTCCAGGAGCACCGACTCGAAGACCTCACGCACCAGCTGCCCGCGCACGTCCCCGTCGCTGCGGCCGAGGATCGACTGCCCGAACTCGTTCACGTGCAGGATGCGGCCGGCCAGGTCCGTCGTCAGCAGCCCGCTGTGGATGCTGTTGACGACGACCAGGTTGAGCTCGCGCAGGTCGGCCACCTGCTCCGCCGCCTCCTCCAGCTTCTGCCCGACGCTCCTCAGGTTCTCCGCCAGGTAGGAGCCGATCAGCGAGACGGTCCCGCAGGCCACGCCGGTCACGAACACCGAATAGTAGAGGTGCCGGACCGGCAGGTCCGGGATGTCGGACAGCAGCGGCTGGGCCAGTCGCCCCGAGCGCACGCCCCAGATCATGGTGGCGTAGAGCACGGTGGCCATCGCGGCCAGGATCAGCCCGCGCCCGCGGGTCAGCATCACGCTGCCGGACAGCACCGAGATGGGATACAGCAGCATGAACCCCAGCCGGGTGCCGGCGCCGCCCGTCAGGTACACGAGGCCGGTGATGACCAGCAGGTCCAGGATGACCTGGACGTAGATCAGCACCTCCAGGCGCGGCAGGACGCGGAGGCCGACCACGTACGCGAGCGTGAGCGCGTACGTGGCGGCGATCAGGAAGTAGAGCGGGTTGACGGCGAGCAGCGTCTCGGAGACGGACTCGACGTAGATCGCCACCAGCAGCAGGGTGGTGATCATCACCACCCTGAACAGCATCAGGCGCTTGAGCTGATGCTCGAGTGTGGTGTGCATCGGCGCCACGCCCGAGGTGCGGCGGCTACGACAGCTTGCTGATCAGGTCGAACAGCGGCAGGTACATGCTGATGACGATGCCGCCGACCGTGATGCCCAGGAACATGATCATGACCGGCTCCAGCAGCGTCAGCAGGTTGGCCACCGCCTGGTCGACCTCGTCCTCGTAGAAGTCCGCGATCTTGGACAGCATCGCGTCCAGGGCGCCCGTCTGCTCGCCGACGCCGATCATCTGCACGACCATGGGCGGGAACACGCCGCTCTCCTTGAGCGGCTGCGCCAGCGTCTGGCCGCTCTCCACGGCCTTGCGGACGGCCATGATGGCGTCCTCGACGATGGCGTTGCCCGACGTGCGCGCGGTGATCTCCAGGCCGTCCAGGATGGGCACGCCGGAGGAGATGAGGGTGGCCAGCGTGCGGCAGAAGCGCGCGACCGAGATCTTCTGCATGAGCACGCCGAGCACCGGGAGCTTGAGGATCATGCGGTCGATGGTCCGGCGCCCGCCGTAGGTCGCGTAGTAGCGCCGGATGAGGAGCGCGCCGCCCACCACGGCCAGCACCAGGAACGGCAGCAGGCGCACGAACCAGTTGGACATCGCGATCACGATGCGTGTGGGCAGCGGCAGCTGGGCGCCCAGCCCCTCGAACATGGCGGCGAAGGTGGGGATGACCTTCCACAGGATGACCGCCACCACGATGC
>JAICEW010000501.1 GCA_025923995.1 Vicinamibacteria bacterium
AACACCGCCTCCGCGCCCAGCGACATGAGCAGCGCGGCGTCGGCCGGCGTGGCCACGCCGCCGGCGGCGAAGTTGGGCACCGGCAGCCGCCCGTCGGCCGCGACGCGCTTGACCAGCTCGAACGGCGCGCCCAGCTGCTTGGCCTCGGCCATCAGCTCCTCCGGCCGCAGCAGCGTGAGGCGGCGGATCTCGCCGCCCACCGCGCGCAGGTGGCGCACCGCCTCCACCACGTTCCCCGTGCCCGCCTCGCCCTTCGTCCGCAGCAGGGCGGCGCCCTCGCCCACGCGGCGCAGCGCTTCGCCCAGGTCGCGACAGCCGCACACGAACGGGACCGAGAACGTGGACTTGTCCACGTGGTGCGCCTCGTCGGCGGGCGTGAGCACCTCGCTCTCGTCGATGAAGTCGACGCCCAGCGCCTCCAGCACCCGCGCCTCGGCGAAGTGGCCGATGCGGCACTTGGCCATGACCGGGATCGACACCGCCGCCATCACCTGCTCGATGATCGCGGGGTCGGCCATGCGCGCGACGCCGCCCTCCTTGCGGATGTCGGCCGGCACGCGCTCCAGCGCCATGACCGCGCACGCGCCCGCGTCCTCGGCGATGCGCGCCTGGGAGGCGTCGGTCACGTCCATGATCACGCCGCCCTTCAGCATCTCGGCCAGGCCCTTCTTGAGCCGCGGCGTCCCCGTCTCGCTCATCTCTCGTCTCCTCTAGACGGCGTCCGCCGCGCGGCCCCGCCGCCACTGCGGACGCAGGTTGTGCAGCGCCACCGCGCCCAGGATCAGCGCGCCGCCCGCGACCTCGCGCGCGCCGATGCGCTCGCCCAGGAACGCGACGGCCAGGCCGATCGTGATCAGCACCTCGACCGAGCTGGCCACGGACGCGCGCGCGGGCCCGACCAGCGCCAGGCCGGCCAGGAACGCGCGCAGCGCGATCACCGTGCACACGACCGCGATGGCGGCCACCAGGCCCCATGCGGTCACGGTGGAGGGCATGCCCAGCTCGCCCCGCAGCGCGCCGGCGATCAGGAAGAAGACCGCGCAGGCCTGCGCCAGGTGCGCCGCCGCCGCCTCGGCCGGGATGTCGGACGCGAAGCGGCTGCTCAGCACGACGTACAGCGCGTAGATGAGCGCGCTCACCAGCGCGAGCGCCACGCCCTTGAGGCTGACGCCCGACAGCGACGCGCCGGCCGCGGTCAGGGCGCAGCCGGCGAAGGCGAGCAGCGCGGCCAGCACGCCGCGCGTGCGCAGCCGCTCCAGCCCCAGCAGGGGGGCCAGCAGCGTGACCAGCACCGGGTACGAGTAGAGCAGCAGCGAGACGACGGCGGCCGGCGTGTGCTGGAGCGCGGTGAAGTAGGTGATCGCGTTGCCCACGAACACCGTGCCCACGGCCCAGAGCACCAGCCGCTTGCGCAGGGGCAGGGCGGGCGCGTTCCAGCCCAGCAGCGCGAACAGGCCCGCGGCCAGCACGAACCGGTAGGCCAGCAGCGCGGGCATGGACACGCCCGCGGCGTAGGCCAGCTTGGTGAGGATCGGCATGGTGCCGTAGGCGATCGCCGCCGCCAGCACCAGCAGGAGCCCCGCCTCGGGGTGCGCCCGGATGCGCATCACGCGATTGTCCGCGAGGGTCGCGTTCGTCGCCAAGGTCAGGCTCCCCTCGTCACGCGCGCGTCGCGCACGGACTCCGCCGCGCGCAGCGTCGCGCGCACGAGCAGGTCGAAGTCGGAACGGCGGCTGCGGTGGTTGGTGATCGCGACGCGGATCGCGAAGCGTCCGCCCACCACGGTGCCCGAGGGCACCGCCTCTCCGCTCTCCTGCAGGCGCACCAGGATGTCGCGGTTCAGGTCGTCCTGCGCTTCGGGGCTCGATCCGGGCGCGCCGCGATGGCGGAAGCAGACGACGTTGAGCGGCACCGGCGCGGCCAGCTCCAGCTCCGGCGTCGCCGCCACCAGGCCCGCGAGGTACCGCGCCTGCGCGACGTTCTGGCGGACCAGGCGCCCGAGCTTGCGCGCGCCGTGCTCCTGGATCGACATCCAGGCCTTGAGCGCGCGGAACCCGCGCGAGAGCTGCACGCCCAGGTCGCTGAACTTCGAGAGCCGCGCCGACGGGCCCCCGTGGACCGGCTTGAGGTACGCGGCCGTCTTCACGGCGAACGCGTCCTGGTGCGCGCGCGCGTCGCGGACGAGGACGCAGCCCGCCTCCACCGGCAGGTAGCCCCACTTGTGCAGGTCGAAGGCGAGCGAGTCCGCCCGGTCGATGCCCGACACCAGCGGCGCCAGGTCGGGATGCAGGCGGGCCAGCGCGCCGAACGCACCGTCGACGTGGAACCACATCCCCTCGCGCGCGGCGATGTCGGCCAGCGCGTCCAGGTCGTCGATGGCTCCGGTGTTGACCGTGCCCGCGTTGCCCACGACGGCGAACGGGTGGGCGCCGGCCGCGCGATCGGTCGCGATCTGCGCCCGCAGCGCGTCCAGGTCGATCCGGTATTGCGCGTCCACCGGCAGCAGGCGGACCGCGTCCGTGCCGAGGCCGAGCAGCTCCGCCGCCTTGACGTTCGAGCTGTGGGTCTCGCGCGAGGCGTAGAGCACCGGCCGGGCCGCCGCCGACGCGACGCCGCGGCGGCGCACGTCGATCCCGGCACGCGCGTCGCGCCCGACCGCGAGCCCCACGAAGTTCGCCATGGACCCGCCGCTCACGAACAGCCCGCTGGCGTCGGCGGGGAAGCCCATGATCTGCTTGCACCAGCCGAGGACCTGGTCCTCGACCAGGCTGGCGCTGTCGTCGAAGCCGCCGACGTTCCAGTTGAGGCCGGAGGCCAGCATCTCCGCGAACATCGCCATCGGCGATCCCGTGCCCATGACCCAGCCCCAGAAGCGCGGGTGGAGGTTGCCGGTCGGGTAGGGGAGCACGTGCGCGCGCACGTCCTCGTAGACGTCGCGCGGGTCGCGCGGGTCCTGGGGCAGGGGCTGGCGCAGGAACGCGCGAGACGCCTCGGGGACGGTCTGCCAGACGGGGCGCTCCCGGACGCGCTCGAGCGTCGCGACGAGGTCGTCCACCATGCGGTGGCCCAGCCGGCGCATCGCGTCCCAGTCCTGCGGGTCGAGCCCTTCCTCGGCCTGGATTGTATCGATTGTATCGCTCATTGAGACTGTGCTTGCCCCTGACGAATGAGACAATAAGCTCGACAATAAAGGGCGTCAAGGCCGATATTGTCATCATGACAATCTGAAGAACTCACTCTCACGGTGGCCGGGTCCACGGACATCGCCGCGGCGCCGGATCGATTTCGAGGGACTGTCCCAAGTCGAACTTCGGCGTGCCGCAGTCGCCCGAGGACGACGTGCACCGCGTGGGACGTACCGCCCCCGAGGCGGAGGGCCACGCGTTCCGCGTGACCGTGCCCGCCCCGGGTGACGAGCCCGTGGATCGACTTAGCCCGAACCGGTAAGTAGGTTACGCGTTTTTGCTTGACCCTCGCCTGAGCCGAGGACCACCATAGCGTCCCCCC
>JAICEW010000502.1 GCA_025923995.1 Vicinamibacteria bacterium
ACGGCGTGCCCAACGGCCACTTCCGTCGCCACCTGGCTCGACGCCGGACCGATCCCTGCACCCGGCCCCTCGACACCGAGCTCATCGCGCTGCTGAAGGCCGAAGGGCTGCACGCGGAGGAGCCGGCGGCCAGCGCGGCGCCGCCCATCGGCCGGCCGTCGTGGCTGGAGGTCGCGCTCGGACGCGGCCTGCAGCTGCCGAGGGCGCGCGAGTAGAACGCGCTATCCTCGCGCCGTGGCCCTCTACCGGCGCGACCTCGCGTACGTCCACGCCGCCGGGTTCGAGACCTGGATCCGTGCGGCCGCCCCCGGCCTGTTGAGGACGCCGCGCCGCGCCGGCGTCGCGCCCGGCGGCCGCGTGGTCGTCGTGGGCTGTGTCGCGCGGGCGCGGACGGCGGTGGGCTTCGACGTCACGATCGGCCGCCTGGGGAGCGCGCCCCTGGGCAGCAACCGTGTCGCCTTTCTCGCGCGGCGCCGGTGAACATGAGCCACGCCACGCCGCCCGAGCCGACCCTGGACGAGGCGGAGCGGGAGGCGTTCCGCCGCGGCGTGGACGAGTTCAACCGCGGCCTCTTCTTCGAGTGCCACGACACGCTCGAGGACGTGTGGTCCGGCATCCGGGGGCCCGCGCGCGACTTCTTCCAGGGGCTCATCCAGGTGGCGGTCGCGTTCCACCACGTCTCGAACGGGAACGCGGCCGGCGCGCTCAGCATGATCGACCGCGCGCTGGGACGCTTCCGCGCCTACCCGGCCCGCTATTTCGGGTTCGACCTGGACGCGCAGCGGGCGGAGCTGCTCGCGTGGCGCGATCGGCTGAAGACGCCCGGCTGGGAGGACGGCCCGGTTCCGGCGCCGCGGCCGTGGGAGTTCGCGTGACGCGTCAGCCGTTCACGACGGGCCGCCCGCTCGCGACCCAGGCGCTGGTCCCGCCGACCACGTTGACGATGTCCGCGACGCCGTGCGCTTCGAGCAGGCTGGCGGCCGCGCTGGAGCGGTAGCCGCCCGCGCAGATCACCGCAGTGGGCCCGCCGGCGGGCCACTCGCGCTGCAGGCGGTCGAGGGGCAGGCTGACCGCGCGCGCCACGTGCCCGGCCTCGTACTCGGCAGGACGGCGGACGTCGATCACGCGCAGGTCCGGCTCCTCCGCCAGGCGGCGCTCGAGCTCGTCCACCGTCACCTGCGCGAGGCGCGCCACCGGCCGTCCCGAATCGGCCCACGCGCGCACGCCGCCCTCCAGGAAGCCCGCGACGTTCTCGAGGCCCACGCGCGCCAGCCGCGTGGCGGCCTGCGCCGCGCCGGCGTCGTCCTCGGCCACGATCACCAGCGGGCGATCGGGCGGCAGCAGCGCCCCTGCCCACGACGCGAACTGGCCGTCGAGCCCCACGTTCACGGCCCCGGGCAGGTGCGCGGCCCCGAACGCCGCGCCCGTGCGCACGTCCAGCGCCCACGCGCCGCCGCGGACCGCGTCCTCCGCCTCGGCGGGCGAGAGGGCGCGCGGCCGGCTGCCCAGCGCGGGCGCGCCGCGGCGGTTGAGCGCCGCGTCGAACGAGAAGTACGCGGGCGCCTCGGGCAGGTCCGCCGTCAGCGCGCGCACGAAGGCGTCCCGTGCCATCGGCTGCAGGGCCCAGGTGCCCCGGCGCTGCTCGCCGATGGTGGACGAGGTCTCCTTCGAGATGTTGCGCCCGCACAGCGAGCCCGCGCCGTGCGCGGGATAGACCTCGACCGCGTCGGGCAGCGTCATCAGCTTGCCGTGCAGCGAGTCGAACAGCATCCCGGCCATGGCCTCGGGCGTCGCGTCCTCGCCGCAGGCCAGGTCGGGACGTCCCACGTCCCCGATGAACAGCGTGTCGCCGGTCAGGACCAGTCGCGGCTCGGGCGACACGGCCGTGTCCGTCACCACCACGCACAGGCTCTCCGGCGTGTGGCCCGGCGTCTCCAGGAAGCGGAGCACCACGCGGCCCAGCCGCAGCTCGTCGCCGTCCGCCACGGCTCGGTGCGGGAACAAGGCACCGGCGCGCGCGCCGATCACGACCGTGGCCCCGGTGCGTTGGGCGAGCTCGAGGTGGCCGCTCACGAAGTCGGCGTGCAGGTGCGTCTCGACCACGTAACGGATGGCCAGGCCCGCCGCCGCGGCCTCGTCGAGGTACTCCTGCACGTCGCGGCGGGGATCGACGACCGCGGCCTCACCCTCGTCCCCGACGAGGTACGAAGCGTGGGCCAGGCAGCCGAGGTAGAACTGCTTGAAGTACATGGTCGGCGCCGCCTCCGGAGGGAGGCCCTGCGCCAGCTTATCGCACGGAGGCGACGAAGCGCGCGGCGCTGCTCTCGGGCTTGAACGCCTCGGCCACCGGCTTGCCCGGCGCGCCCGTCGCCAGCTTCAGGCCCAGCACGCCCAGCGCGGTCGCGGCCGTGTCCATGGTCGAGATCCGGCGGGCCACGATGTGGTTCTCCAGGACCTCGGGCCCGACCATGACCCACGGGATCGTCATGTCCTGGGCGCGGTCCATGCCGTGCGTGGGCCCCAGCCCGCCGTGGTCGGCGGTCAGGATCATGGTGCCGTGGCGCGGGAGGGCGTTGAGGAGCCGGCCCACCGCTCGATCCACCTCGATCACCTGCTGCAGGTAGCGCTCCGACATCCAGCCCGTGGCGTGGCCCGCGGTGTCCACGTCCGGCAGGTGAACGAACAGCAGGTCGGCGCCCGCGCTGATCTGGACGATGGCGGCGTTCACGATCGTGTCGTCGTCGCCGCCCACCAGCTGGTAGGTGTCGAGCGAGCCCTCCAGGTTCAGGTGGTTCAGCTTGTCCTTCCCGACGACCATGACCGTCCGTAGGCCGGCCGCCCGGGCGTACGAGAAGATCGTGGGCACCTTCGAGAGGCCCCGCGCCGGCTGGTAGTCGCCCCAGGTCAGCCCGTGCGCCTGCGGCAGGTAGCCGGTCAGCATCGAGGCGTGCGACGGCAGCGTGATCGGCGGGAAGATCGTCTGCGCCTGCCAGCATGCGGTGCCGCGGGCGGCCATGTCCAGGATGCTGGGCGTGCGGTCCACGTTGAGCGAGTCCGGCCGCAGGCCGTCGATGGAGACGACCACGACCATGGGCCTGGGCGGCGGCGTCGGCTGGGTGGGGGGGGTGGGAAGGACGGGCCCGGACGCGGCGCCGGAGCCGCAGGCCACGCACAGCGCGGTGGCCAGGGCCCCCAGCGCCGCCCGTATCGTGCTCATTTTATGGGGATTGAGGGTCCGTCCGCGCTGGGTACGACCGGCGACATCCACGCAACCCTCCTGCACCGCTCCGACCCGGGGGCCGACCGGCTTACGCCTGGCGTCTTCCTTACGTCAGACGACACGCTGGCGGATTCTAGCAGCAGCAGGCCCGGCGTCAACCGTGATCCAGCGCACAGTCAAGACCACCGGCGAAGAAAGGGCGTCAACGGACGAGCTTGGTCGTGACGTAGGCGATGAGGCCGCAGATGGGGAAGGTCAGGA
>JAICEW010000503.1 GCA_025923995.1 Vicinamibacteria bacterium
ACCTGGACGCCCGAAGCCCGGGCGGAGCAGGCGGCGAAGGAAGCCAAGGCGACGGGTGCCAAGGCGTCGGGACCGAAGCTGGGCGCGGGCATGTCACCCGACCTCGCCGTGGTGAAGAAGTCCAAGGGCCCCGTCATGACGGTGCTGGACGAGTTCTACAAGGTCGGGCCCGGGCCTTCGAGCTCACACACGATCGGGCCGATGCGCATCACCTACGACTTCTACCAGCGCTGCACGAAGCTGCCGGCCGACCAGCTGGCCAAGGCGACCGGCCTCAAGGTCCACCTGTTCGGCAGCCTGAGCGCCACCGGCAAGGGCCACGGCACCGAGCGCGCCGCGCTGGCCGGCCTCATCGGCAAGGAGCCCGCGACGGTCGACCCGCTCTTCCTCGACGAGATGATCGTCAAGCCCGACCAGACGTACCCCGTGAAGCTGGGGGACAAGACGTTCAACCTCTCGCTCAAGGACATCGTCTACGACGCGCCCAAGGGAAACTTCCCGCACCCCAACACCATGACCTGCAAGCTGATGGGCGGGGACAAGCCGGTCTACGAGCTGGAGTACTACTCCCCGGGCGGCGGGTTCTACGAGTGGAAGGGCTACACGCCGCCGAAGAAGGGGCAGCCGAAGTATCCCTACGCGACCATGAAGGAGCTGCGCCAGCACGCGGAGAAGAACAAGCTCTCCATCGCGCAGGTGATCATGGCCAACGAGGTCGCGGTCTCCGGCAAGTCCGAGGCGGACATCAACGCGTTCCTGGACAAGATCGCGGGCGCGATGCTCGCGACCGTCAAGGCCGGCCTCGCCGTCAAGGAAGGCGTCCTGCCCGGACCCATCAAGCTGCACTCGAAGGCGGCCACCGTCTTCCAACGAGCCCAGGATGACAAGTACGAGAGCGACCGGGCCATCGGACAGGTCTCCGCTTTCGCCCTCGCCGCTTCCGAGGAGAACGCGCGCGGACACCTGGTCATCACCGCACCGACGGGCGGTTCGGCCGGCGTGATGCCCGCCGTCGTCTACGCGCTCGTCGAGGGCCCGCGCAAGGTCCCGATGGACAAGGTCCGCGAGGGTCTGCTCGCCGGCGCGGCCATCGGCTACCTGTGCAAGCACAACGCGACCCTCTCCGGAGCCGAAGGCGGCTGCCAGTCCGAGATCGGGGTCGCCTCCGCCATGTCGGCCGCGTTCCTCGCGCAGGTCAAGGGCAGCGAGCCGCTCGTCATCGAGAACGCCGCCGAGTCGGCGCTCGAGCATCACCTCGGAATGACGTGCGACCCCGTCGCCGGGTACGTGCAGGTCCCCTGCATCGAGCGTTGCGCGTTCGGCGCCGTGAAGGCGTGGATCGCGGCCCTGATCGCCACCAACGAGATCGCGTCACGGCACCGCGTCGACCTGGACACCACGATCGAGACCCTGGCCGAGACCGGCAGGGACATGAGCACCAAGTACAAGGAGACGAGCGAAGCAGGTCTCGCGCAGAACCTGACCCTGTGCTGACGTGATCCCGGAGGGCGAACGCGCCACTCGGCGCGATTCGCCCTCTCGGGAACCGAGCGGTCCGATGCGGGGGGCCGAGCCCCCGCATCCCTTCCCTGCCGCCCGTGGACGGAGGATCGAAATGCCGAGACCAACCGTGCGCCTCGAGCGCCTCGTCGCCCTGACGTTGATCCTCGTGACCCTGGGCGGCCCCGCCCGTGCTGGTTCGGAAGCGGATCCCGCGAGACCAGCGAGCGGAGCCCCCGAGGCGCTCCCTTCGGCCGACCTGGAGCGCGAGATCGAAGACCTGAGGGCGGAGAACGCCGCCGTGCGCGAGCTGCTTCGCGGGATGGAAGAGCAGCAGAAGGCGATCCTGGAGCAGGTCGATCGCCTGCAGCGGCGGCTCGATGGCGCCGCGGCTGCCGTCGCGCAGCCCGCCGGACAGCCGCAGGTCGCGGAAGTCCCTGGCGCCCTGCCGCCTCCGACGAATGCACCGGGGCCGGCGGCGACAGCATCCGGGCCGGGCGTACAGCAGGCATCGGTCGAGAAGCCCGCGCGGGAGGACCGCTATCAGGATGGAATGGTCATCTGGCAGAACTCGGAGGACGCCAAGGTCCCGTTCCTCCTGAGGTTCAACAACAACACCCAGATCCGATACCTCAACACGACCGACAGCGAGGACACGTACACCGACCATCTGGGCGTCACCCGTGACGTCCACACGCGCAAGGACATCACGGTCAACCGCTCGATGTTCATCTTCGCGGGCTACGTGTTCGACCCGAAGCTGCAGTACAGCCTCACCGTCTGGACGTCCGCGGGGGCCGCCTCGATCGTCGTCGCCGGCAACGTCGGCTGGCGGTTCAACAAGGGCCTGACGCTCACCGGAGGCTACACGGGCGTGCCCGGGAGCCGGTCGCTCGTCGCGACGTTCCCCTTCTTCCAGCCGACCGACCGGAGCATGGCGGACAACTTCTTCCGCCCCGGCTTCACCCAGGGCGTGTGGGCGAACGGAGAGCCCGTGAAGGGCCTCAACTACCTGGCGTTCGTCGGCAACGGCCTCAACACGCTGAACATCAGCGCCAACAAGATCGACACGAACCTGCTGCTCGCCGGCAGCGTCTGGTGGGAGCCGCTGGGGCCCTACTCGGAGGCCGGGAAGTCGCGGAACATGTACGACGACTATTTCGCCCACAAGAACACGCGCATCCGGATCGGAAGCAGCTTCACCCGGTCCCGGGAAGACCGCTTCTCCGAGATCGACCAGTCGAGCCCCGACAACACGTCGATCTACAACTCGGACGGCGTGCTCGCGTTCTCGACCGGGGCGTTCGCTCCGGGCGTGACCGTCCAGGAAGCCACCTACAAGATGTGGGCGATCGACGGCGGCCTCAAGAAGAAGGGCTTCTCGGTCAACGGCCAGTACTACTTCCGCTGGTTGAGCGACTTCAACGCGGACGGCCCCCTTCCCGTGGCGTCGACGTTCGACCACGGCTTCGAGCTGTCCACGGGCATGTTCGTGGTTCCCAAGAGGCTCGTGCTGTACGCCCGCGGCTCGAAGGTGTTCGGCGAGTTCGGGAGTCCCTACGAGTATGCGGGCGGCCTGAAATGGTACCTGCTGCCGACCGAGCGCTTGTGGCTGACCGGCGAGGTGGCGCGGGTCCACAAGGCTCCCTACGGCGGGGCCTTCACCCCCTACACGGCCGGCCTCGACGGATGGGTGCCGATGGTGCAGACCGTCCTCGCCTTCTGACGGGGCGTCACGCCGCCAGCTACTTCATCGCACCCGTGGTCACGGAGCTCCTCATCGCGGCGTTCCTGGCGGCCGCCTTCGTGGGCCTGCCCAGGCCGGACCCGCAGCGGTAGGCGGCGACGCCTCTGCTACACTCGCAGACGCAGCCATCGTGAAGAGTCGGGAGCCGCACGTCGAGAACGCTGCGCCGATCCGGTCGGCGGACCACCTGAGGGCGGGCCGCGCCGCGCTGGATCGGGGCGA
>JAICEW010000504.1 GCA_025923995.1 Vicinamibacteria bacterium
CGCGGGCCCAGGGAGGGAGCCAATGGACTCGCTGAAGATGCTGCTGCTGCTCGGAGGCTGGACGCTGATCCTCGCCGCCGCCGCCGTCGTCGGTCACGACGTCTACCGGGCCTGGACCGACTGGAGGGGCGATCCCGCGCGCACCTTCCGGCGGCCGCGCGCCCGCGTGCCCGCGCGGCTGCTGGGGCTGGCGGTGCTCGCGCTGCTCGTCCACCAGTCGATCGCGATCGTGCCCAGCGGCTTCGCGGGCGTGCGCGTGAGCCAGCTCTCGGGCACCCGGCCGGGCACGCTCCCTCCGGGCGTGCACTTCGTGAAGCCGCTCCTGGAGCGGGTCGCCCTGTTCGACACGCGGGACCGCGTGCTGGCGACCTCCGCGGACGGCAAGGACCAGCCCGACCTCAAGGTGCAGTCCAAGGAGGGGCTGGGGCTGGGCCTGGCGGTGACGGTCCGCTACCGGCTGGAGCCGGGCAAGCTCGACTACATCCACCGCAGCCTGCCCTCGCCCGTCGAGGCGGAGCTGGTGCCGCCGGTGGTGGCGAGCGTGTTCCGCGAGCTGGTGCCCCGCTACACCGTGCGGGAGGTCTTCGCGGCGAAGCGGGCCGAGGTGCGCGACCAGGCGGCGCAGATGATCACGCAGAAGCTGGCCCAGGACGGGATCCTGGTGAAGGAGGTGATGCTGCGCGACATCCTCCTGCCCGCCGAGTACGCGAAGGGTCTGGAGGGACTCCTGCTGCGCGAGCAGGAGAACGAGCGGATGACGTACGACATCCAGATCAAGGAGAAGCAGGTGCAGACGGCGACGCTGGAGGCGGAGGCCCAGAAGGCCCGCGAGGTGAAGCACGCCGAGGGGCTGGCGCAGGTCAAGGTCCTGCAGGCCAAGGCGGAGGCGGACGCCATGCAGCACACGCTGCCGCTCAAGCAGAAGCAGATCGAGCAGACACGGTTGGAGGCGGAGGCGCGCAAGGAGGCGACGCTCAAGAACGCGGAGGCCACCGCGCAGGCCAAGGTGATCGACGCCAAGGCGGAGGTGGAGAAGAGCCGGCTGATGGCCGACGCGGACGCGAACCGCACGCGGGTCACGGCCGCCGCCGACGCCGAGCGGATGCGCCAGGAGGCGTCCGTCCTGACCGACAACCCGCTGCTGATCCAGAAGATCGTGGCCGAGCGGCTGTCCGACAAGATGCAGATCATGATGGTCCCCATGGACGGCCGGAACTTCTTCGCCTCGGACGTGCTGCGCGGCCTGGGATCGTTCGCGACCCCGCCGCAGCTGCCGCCCGCGCTCGCGCCGGAGGAGCCGGAGCCGGCGGCGATGCGCACGCGCGCGGCGCGCAAACGATAGGACGCTCGGCCGGACGAGGGATGGATCAGGGCTCCGACAGCACCTTGATCGGATCGACCCGCGTGGCGCGCCGTGCCGGCTCCAGGCATGCGAGGAGCGCGATGGCGCCGGTGGCGAGCGCCACCGCGGCGAACAGCACGGGGTCGGTCGGCCGCACTCCGAACAGGAGCCCTTTCAGCGTCCGCGCCATCAGCACCGCGCCGCCGAGCCCGAGCGCGAGCCCGGCGCCGATGAGCGCCAGTCCTTCGCCGAGCACGAGGCGGAAGATGCCGCGGGCGGTGTCGCCGAGCGCCATCCGGATGCCGATCTCACGCGTGCGGCGACCCACCAGGCCGACGAGCACGCCGTAGAGTCCGAGCATCGAGAGGAGCAGCGCGACCGCGGCGAACATCGTCGCCAGCCTCATCGCCAGGCGCTGGGGCGCCACCGCCTGCGCGGTGCGCTGGTCCATGGTCTGCACGTCGGCGATCGGCAGGTCGGGGTCGATCTCCAGCAGCGCCGCGCGCAGCGCCCGCACGACGGCCGCCGGCTCGACCGCCGACTTGACCGCGAGCCAGCGCAGTCGCGGCAGCGGCGGCGCCTGCGTGTGCGGAAAGTAGGCGGTGCCGATCGCCGGGATCGACGTGGCCAGCCCTTCGAGGCGCACGCCCCGGACGACGCCGACGACGGTGCAGGGACCGGCAGCGCCGGGGACGATGCCCTGGCCGATCGGGTCTTCGCCCGGCCACAGACGCGCCGCCAGGTGCTCATCAACGATCGCGACGCGGAGGCTGTCGGCGCGGTCGCTTGGGGCGAAGTGGCGACCGCGGAGGAGCGGCGTGCCCATGGCCGCGAAGTATACGGGCGTCACGGCCACGACCGACGGGACCACCGCTGGCCGGTCCGCGCCCGCTCGACCCGCGGCGGAGACCGGGGTGGGGCTCTCGAACCCGCTGAGCGCGATGTTCGACGTGATGCCCGCCGCCTCGATGCCGGGGAGCGTGCGAACGCGGTCGAGGATGCGATCCTGGAGCGCGGCCGCGGCGGCGGCGTCGGGATACCGCGACGGGGGCGGGAAGATCGTCGCCGTCAGCACGCCGGCCGCCGAGAAGCCCGCATCCAGCCGGAGCAGGTGGCGGAAGCTGCCGAAGAGCAGCGTGGCCCCGATCAGGAGGACGACCGACACGCCGACCTGCGTCACGACGAGCGCGCGGCGGAACAACTGCGCGGCGCGGCCGCCGGTGCCGGACCGGTCGCCGTCGCCCAGCACCTGCGTGACCCTCAGCGCGGCCGCGGCGGCCGCCGGCACCAGCCCGGCGAGGAGGCCCACGATCACCGAAGCCGCGGCCACGAAGCCGATCGAGGCGCCGTGCAGCCGGAGGCTCGCCGCGCTCTCGAGGTTGGCGAACCCGCCCGCGTCGAGTCCCCGGAGGATCCCGGCGCCGACCGCCAGTGCGGCGGCGCCGCCCAGGAGTGACGGAAGCAGCGCCTCGATCACGAGCTGGCGCGCCACCTGGGTCCTCGCCGCTCCCAGGGCCAGGCGCGTGGCCAGCTCGCGTCGTCGTTCGTTCGCCCGCGCCAGGGTCAGATTCGCGAGGTTGATCGCGCCGATCAGCAGCACGAACCCGGCGCCCGCCCAGAGCAGGTAGAGCGTCCGCCGAATGGGGCGTGTCAGGGCCTCCTGCAGCGGCGTGACGATGCTGTACATGCCGAGCTCGGCGTAGCGGAGCTGCGGGAATCGCGCGACCGTGTCCGCGTGGAGCGAGTCGAGCTGCGCCTGCGCCTGCTCGACCGTGGCCCCCGGCCGGAGCCGCCCGATCTGGAAGTAGCCGTAGCGCGCCCGCGCGCGATCGGTCTTCTGCTCGGGCGTGAAGGCGAGCGGGATCCAGAACTGGACGCCCCGGTCGGCGGCGGCGTGCCCGTCGTTCGCCTGGTCGAAGAAGCGGAAGTCCGGCGGCATCACGCCGACGATGGTGTGGACGTCCCCGTTCCACCCCAGGCGCAGGGTGCGGCCGACGACGCCGGGATCGCCGCCGTAGAGGCGCTGCCACAGCGAGTGGCTCAGGACGATCTTCCGCTCGTGGCCGCTCTCTCCCTCGGCGTCGGTGAACG
>JAICEW010000505.1 GCA_025923995.1 Vicinamibacteria bacterium
AGATCCAGAAGGGCTTCGGCGACGACGAAGGCACGCTCCTCGACATCACCGAGGACCTCGGCTTCGTGGACGAGCGCACGTTCGAGATCCGGGGGGGCTTCCAGATCAAGCCCGGACACAAGCTCCGCGGCTCGTACACGCCGCTGGAGTACGAGGGCAGCGTGGAGGCCGCACGCCGACGGTTCACCTACGGTCAGCTCGTGGTCAACACCGGCGAGCCGCTCGAGTCGCGCATCAAGGGCGCGTACTGGTCGGGCGCCTACGAGTTCGACTTCGTCCGGGGGCCGAAAGGGTTCCTCGGCGCGACGCTCGGCGCCAAGTTCGTGGACCTGGACACCACGATCGTGGCGACCAACCAGAACCAGCGCGAGCAGGACACCTGGCGATCGCCGGTGCCGTCGGTCGGGATCATCACGCGCATGTACGTGGGGCGGGTGAGCCTCGAGGGCGAGATCTCGGGCTTCACGCTGGGGAGCCGCGGCAGCCTGATCGAGTTCGACGCCGCCGGTCGCCTCCACTTCTCCGACCGGCTGGCCGCCGCCGGGGGCTACCGATACCTCAAGATCCGGGGAGAGGACGACCGCGACTTCGCGGACGTCCACCTCCAGGGCTGGCACTTCGGTCTCGAGCTCAGCCTGTAAGCGGAAGACCAGGACGACGGCGCCGGCACAGGGAGGACGCAGGCGGGACGCGGGGACGGACGGTCCCTCGCGGCTGGGGTACGTGGAGGAGGAGTACTTCGACCACCTGCGGGTCGAGCGGGGCCTCGCCGCCAATACGCTCCTCGCCTACGGCAACGACATCGGCCGGCTGCGCGCGTTCGCCGGGGAGCGCGGGCGCGACGTGCTCGAGCTCCGGCAGTCGGACATCGCGGACTTCATGGGCGAGCTGCGCTCACGCGGCCTGGGCGCGCGGTCGGTCGGACGCGCGGTGCACGCGATACGGGGGCTCTACCGCTTCGCGGTGCGCGAAGGCCGGCTCGATGCCGACCCGATGGAGAACCTCAAGGCGCCGCGCGCGATGAAGGCGCTGCCGCGCTTCCTGACCGGCGCGCAGGTGGAGGCGCTGCTGGCGGCGCCGGACACGGCCACCCCGCGGGGCGTGCGCGACCGCGCGGTGCTGGAGGTGCTGTACGCGACCGGCCTGCGCGTGTCCGAGCTGATCGCGCTCCGGCCAGGAGACCTGGACCTCACGCTGGGCCTCGTCACCTGCTTCGGCAAGGGGCGCAAGGAGCGGATCGTGCCGCTGGGCGAGGCGGCCCGCCACTGGGTCGCGCGCTACCGCGAAGGGCTGTCCGCGTCGTCCAGGGAGGCGGCTTCGGCCTTCCTGTTCCCCAACCCGCGCGGCGGGAAGCTCTCCCGCATGGGGCTGTGGGGGATCGTGCGGCGCCACGCGGTGACGGCCGGCGTCGAGCGCACGCTGACGCCCCACGTGCTGCGCCACTCGTTCGCGACCCACCTGCTCGAGCGCGGGGCGGACCTGCGGGCCCTGCAGGCGATGCTGGGCCACGCGGACATCTCCACCACCCAGATCTACACGCACGTCACCCAGGAGCGGCTGCGGCGCGTGTACGACCGCTTCCACCCGCGGGCATGAGACCCGCAGACGCGGAAAGACATGACACGGAGCTCGCGTTGACCGGTTTCGGAGGCGGATGTTAGACTCGCGTCTTTGTACGGAGGCCCGATGGGCAAGAACGGTCGTCATCTCTTCAGTTCGGAGTCGGTGACCGAGGGTCACCCCGACAAGATCGCGGACCAGATCTCGGACGCGGTCCTGGACGCCCTCCTCACCGACGACCCGATGAGCCGGGTGGCCTGCGAGACCATGGTCACCACCGGGCTCGCGTTCATCGCGGGCGAGATCACGACCAAGGCCTATGCGGACCTGCCCGGCATCGTGCGCGAGACGATCAAGGGCGTCGGCTACACCCGCGCCAAGTACGGGTTCGACTACGAGACCTGCGCGGTCATCTCGGCCGTCCACGAGCAGTCCCCGGACATCGCCATGGGCGTCGATCCCGGCGGGGCCGGCGACCAGGGCCTGATGTTCGGCTACGCCTGCAACGAGACCGAGGAGCTGATGCCGCTGCCGATCACGCTGGCCCACAAGCTGGCGCGACGGCTGACGCAGGTGCGCAAGGAGGAGATCCTCGACTACCTCCGCCCGGACGGGAAGAGCCAGGTCACGATCGAATACGACGGCGACAAGCCGGTGCGCGTGGAGGCGGTCGTCATCTCCGCGCAGCACAGCAGCCTGGTCAAGATCGAGACCATCCGCGAGGACGTGCTGGAGAAGGTCATCCACGCCGTCATCCCGCCCAACCTGCTGGACTCGAAGACGAAGTACTACATCAACCCCACCGGGCGCTTCGTGGTGGGCGGCCCGCAGGGCGACTGCGGCCTGACCGGACGCAAGATCATCGTGGACACCTACGGCGGCATGAGCAGCCACGGCGGCGGCGCGTTCTCGGGCAAGGACCCGACGAAGGTGGACCGGTCGGCCTGCTACATGGCGCGCCACGTGGCCAAGAACGTGGTCGCCGCCGGCCTGGCCGACCGCGCGCAGGTCCAGGTCGCGTACGCGATCGGCGTGGCCGAGCCGGTGTCGGTCATGGTGGACACCTTCGGCACCGGCCGCATCCCCGAGGAGAAGATCGCGGAGGCGGTGCGCGAGATCTTCCCCCTGACCCCCAAGGGCATCATCGAGTACCTGAACCTGCGCCGGCCGATCTACAAGAAGACGGCCGCGTACGGCCACTTCGGACGCAACGAGCCCGAGTTCTCCTGGGAGCGCACCGACAAGGCCGAGGCCTTGCGGGGGCTGACCAAGAAGTCGGCGTAGCGACCCGCTGGTGCAGGCGGTCCGCTGGCGGCGGTGGGCCCTCCTCGCCCTGGCGGCGATCGCGGCCGCCTACGCGCTGCGCGTCGCCCTGTGGTCGCCGTACGCCGTCCAGGGCCCTGATCCGCTCGACGGCAAGCCGCGCGCGACGGGCGTCGTCCACGTCCACACCACGCTCTCGGACGGCGGCGGCACGCCGCAGGAGGTCGCCGCGGCCGCGCGCGCGGCGGGCCTCGCGTTCGTCGTCATCACCGACCATAACAACCTCGACGCGAAGCCGTTCGAGGGCTACCACGACGGCGTGCTGGTCATGGTGGGGACGGAGGTCTCGACGACGGCCGGGCACCTCGTGGGCGTGGGCCTTTCGCACGATCCCGCGTACCGCTTCTCCGGCGACGCCCAGGACGCGCTGGACGACGTGGCCTCGCTGGGAGGGACCTCGTTCGCAGCGCACCCGCTCTCGCCCCGCGCGGACTTCCAGTGGACGGGCTGGGACCTGCCCGGCGCCTGGGGCCTGGAGCTGTGGAACGGCGACAGCCAGTGGCGCGAGGCCGGCTGGCTCCGGCTGGCGCGAACCGCGGCGCTCCATG
>JAICEW010000506.1 GCA_025923995.1 Vicinamibacteria bacterium
AGGACGAGTTCCTGAAGGAGCTCGCGACGAAGTCCTGACGTCGCGGAGCCCAGCCACGACAGTCACGCCGGGCCGATGGCGCGGTCGGATTCACCGCTTCGTCCGGCTCGGGTTCCTGCTCTGGGCGATCACGTCGACGGCTTGGCTTGCGAACTCCGTGCGCACCCAGGGGGTCGCCGGCGCGTTCCTCCAGGACGGGAAGAGCGTGCGCGTGATCGACGCCGAAGACACGCTGGGCTTCGTGCCCAGCGTGTCGACGGGCCGGGCCGGGCTGGTCTTCCTGTGCGGGTCCGGCGTTTCGGCGGCGGCCTATGCTCCGCTGGTGAGGCCCATCGCCGAGGCGGGGCACCCTGTCTTCGTCGTCAAGCTGCCCTACCGCTTTGCCCCGCTCGACGCCCACAAGGAGCAGGCGATCGCGCGTGCGCGGAGCGTGATCGCCGGGCACCCCGAGACGGAGCGCTGGGTCGTGTCCGGGCACTCGCTCGGCGCCGCGCTGGCCGCTCGCATGGCACGCGCCGATGCGAGGGGCCTCTCGGCGCTGGTGCTCATCGGTACCACGCATCCCAAGCGCGACGACCTCTCCCGGCTCGGCATTCCGGTCACGAAGATCTACGCCACCCGCGATGGCATCGCTCCGGTCGAGCAGGTCCGCGCGAACCGGCGGCTGTTGCCGGCGCATACGAAGTGGGTGTCCATCGACGGCGGCAACCACTCCCAGTTCGGCCATTACGGCCACCAGCTCTTCGACGGCGCCGCGACCATCGGTCGCGATGCGCAACAGGCCATCGCCCGTTTCGAGCTACGCGAAGCGCTCGCAGGTTGTAGCGGGATGTGGTGGCCTGGGACGGAATCGAACCGCCGACACGCGGATTTTCAGTCCGCTGCTCTACCAGCTGAGCTACCAGGCCAAGCGGCGAAGCGCCCATTCTAGCGAGGACCCGCGGTGGGGTCAACGATCCGCAAGGGCCGCGGTAGAGTAGGCCCCATGCGAACGTGGCTGGCGGTCGGACTCGGTGGAGCCCTGGGCTCGCTGGCGCGACACGGCGTCAACGTGCTGGTGTCGCATCGGCTCGGCCAGGTGGTGCCCTACGCGACGTTCGCGGTGAACCTGGCCGGCTGCGCGGTGATCGGGCTGCTTGCGGGGATGATCGCCGGCGGGCGGATCGCGATGACGCCCGAGATGCGCACGTTCGTGTTCGTCGGCATCCTGGGCGGGTTCACCACCTTCTCGAGCTTCGGGCTCGACACGTTCGTGCTGGCGCGCGAGGGCCGGCAGCTGGCCGCGGCGCTCAACGTCGCAGGGCAGGTCGTGCTGGGCCTGGGCGCGGTCGCCACGGGTTACTTCGTCGGCGTGCGGGCCTGAGCCCCGCGTTGCCTGGCCCGCCGATCCCGATATACTGGTCTCTCGCGGCCGTTTGAACTTGGAGGCCCGATGCCCGCACCACCCCCGGGGAAGCTGCCGAAGGACTACGAGAAGCTGCCGGTGCCGCAGCCGCAGGCGAGCCACGTGCGCAAGCGCGACCCGAAGATGCTCGCGATCGTGGACCCCGGCAAGTGCTTCGGCCGCGGGTGCGAGTACTGCGTCGCGGTCTGCCCGGTGCCCGACTGCATGACGCTCCACACGGACCCGGCGGCCCCGGCGCTCTCGGTCGTGAGCGTGAACCTCGACACCTGCATCGGCTGCATGGCCTGCGAGAAGTGGTGCCCGGACGACTACGACGCCATCCGCATGGTCCCGTTCGCGACCGTGATGAAGGACCGCGAGGCCTACGAGACGTGGACGTTCAGCGCCGACCTGCCGGTCAAGAAGATCGGCGCCTGACCACCGACCCCCTCGTCCTGTTCTGCTCCGCCAGCTTCCCGCGCAGCCGCGCGCGGCTCCGGGAGAAGCTGGCCGGCACGCCACTGCGCCTCGTCGACGTCGACGCCGGGCGGCCGCTCGAGGAGCAGGTGGGGGAGATGCAGGCGCTCATCCCGTCGATGGCGCGCGTCACCGCGTCCGTGATCGCGGCCGCGCCGCGGCTCAAGGCCATCGTGCAGTTCGGGGCGGGCCTGGACGGCATCGACCGCGCGGCCGCGGAGGCGCGGGGCATCGCGGTGCGCAACGTCCCCGGGGCGAACGCGCAGTCGGTGGCCGAGCTGGCCACGTTCCTGATGCTCGGGCTCGCGCGCCGGCTGCCCGTGCACGCGCGCACGCGCGCCTCGCGCCTGGTGGGCGACCCGCCCGGGACCGAGCTCCACGGGAAGACGCTCGGCATCGTGGGCCTGGGCGCCACCGGCCGCGCGCTGGCTCGCGTCGCGCGCGGGTTCGGCATGGACGTGATCGCGCTCCGGCGCACACCGGTGCCCGACCCGGAGGTCTCGTGGGTCGGGGGCCGCGGCGACCTCGACGCGCTGCTCGCGCGCTCGGACTACGTCAGCCTGCACGTGCCCGCCTCGTCCGAGACGCGCGGGCTCATCGACGCCGCGCGCCTGGCGAGCATGAAGCCGTCCGCGTACCTGATCAACGTGGGACGCGGCGAGCTGGTCGACAAGGCCGCGCTGCTCGACGCGCTGCGCGAACGCCGCATCGCCGGCGCGGGGCTCGACGTCTACTGGGACGAGCCGCCCGACCCGGACGACGAGCTGTTCGCGCTCGACAACGTCGTGGCGACGCCGCACGTCGGCGGCACCACGCTGGAGGCGATGGACCGCATCGCGACCCGCGTGGCCGCGCTGCTCACCGAGCTGGTGCTTCCGAGAGCCTGACGGTCACGCTCGCCGACTCGCCGGGCTCGACGGACACGGCCGCGGTGCCGCTCAGCTTGTCCTTCCCGACCTTCACGGTCAGGGCCCCGGCGGGAGCCAACAGCTCGGTCACCCCCTGCGGGTCGGTGGCCGAGGAGCGACCCATCCAGGCCACGAAGACGCCGTTGACGGCCGATACGCCGGGCCACGCGCCCGCCAGCGGCCGGCCGTCCGGCCCCTCGACCGTCACCGTGATGCGGCCCCCCGGCTGCAGCGAGAGGCCCACGTTCTTCGTGCCCGCCGCCACACTGGGGCGCACGGCGAACGTGCCCACGTCCGACTGGGCCACCAGCGTGTACGCACCCGGGTTCAGCCCCTTCACGCGGAACGAGCCGTCTCCGAGCGACTGATCCTGCCCGTAGGACGTGCCGGTCTCGTCCGGCGGCACCGCGCGGACGTCGATCGCCGACACGGGACGGCCGACGGCGTCGGTGACCGTGCCCGCGATGGCGACCGCCTTGGGCAGCGCAAGCCGCAGGTCCGAGACGCCGCTGTCGCCCACGCGCACGTCCGCCTCGGCCTGGCCGTAGTCGGAATCGGAGTTGGAGGACGACGCGACCAGCGTGTAGTCGCCGGGGTCCAGCTCGACCTGGAACCGCCCGTCGGCTCCGGCGGTGCCGCCGCCGCC
>JAICEW010000507.1 GCA_025923995.1 Vicinamibacteria bacterium
AGTGGCTGCTCGACGAGCTCGGGGAGCTGCGGCATGCGAACGGCCGGCCCGTGGTGCGGATCCACGGGCCGCAGACGACGGACCGGCGCGGCGGCACGATCGCGTTCGACTTCCTCGGTCCGGACGGGCGGCTCGTGGACGTCCGGGTCGTCGACAGGCGCGCGGCCGAGCACGGCGTCTCGCTGCGCACCGGCTGCTTCTGCAACCCGGGCGCCGGCGAGGTCGCCCTGGGCCTCACGCGCCCGGAGATCGAGCACTGCTTCGCCACCGGAGATTCCCGCATGACGTACGAGGACCTCCGGCGCTGCATCGACCCCCACGAGGCCGGGGCGGTCCGGGTCTCACTGGGGCTGGTCACCAACTTCGCTGACGTGTTCGCCTTCCGCGAGTACGCCCGCGGCTTCCTGGAGCCAGCCCGCTAGAGCCTCTGCCGGCCGAGGGCCGTCACGCGATAGGCGCCTTCCGTCTCCTCGAGGAGGCCGGCCCGGGCCAGCTCGCGGGCGCTGGCCCGGATCCGGAAGAGTGGGACGCCGGTCTGCCGAGCGACGTCTTCGAGACGTGCTGGAGCCTCCATTGCGCCCAGGACCGCCTTGGCCTGGGGCGTCAGCGAGCCGTCGGGAGCGACACACGCCATGGAGCGGTCCTCCTCAGAGCGACTTCTGGGAGAAGTACCAGTCCTTGCGCTCGTAGTTCTCCTTCATCCTCGCGTCGGCGCCCTCGACGGTACGGGGCGGCGGCACGATGACCTTCTCGCCGGGACGCCAGTTGGCGGGCGTCGCGACCCCATGCGTGTCGCTGGTCTGCAAGGCGTCGATGAGACGAAGGAACTCCTCGATGTTCCGTCCGGTGGTCAGCGGGTAGTAGACCATCGCGCGGACGATGCCCTTGTCGTCGATCACGAAGACGGCACGGCTCGTCTCGGTCTTGCTCTCTCCCGGCATGATCATCCCGTAGAGGGTCGCGACCTCCTTGTTCAGGTCCGCGATCACCGGGAACGGGATCTTCACGCCGAACTTCTCCTCGATGTTTCGCACCCAGGCGATGTGGGAGAAGGTGCTGTCGATGCTCAGGCCGAGCAGTTCGACGTTCCGCTTCTTCAGCTCCGGTGCGATCTTGGCGAACGCGACGAACTCGGTGGTGCACACCGGCGTGAAGTCGGCGGGATGAGAGAACAGGATCAGCCACCCTCCCTTGAAGTCGTCCAGTCGCAGGGTCCCGTGGGTCGTGTCGGCCTCGAAGGGCGGAGCGGGCGAGCCCAACCTGGGTAGAGCCGTGGCCTTGGCCTCGGCGGGCGGAGCATCCATCACGGCGGTCGACATTGCGTCCTCCTGGTGGCGGCCCTGGGGTTTCGCGGCCGCGGCCTCGGGGCACCGGCGAGGCCGGTTCCTGGGTCTTCGTCGGTGGAGAGCCCTACTTCCCTGTGAGGCGCGAAAGCAGGGACTTCAACGGGGGGCATTGGCAGCGCTCTTCCGGTGGCACACCTCGGAGGGCCTTCTCCACGTGCGCTCCGCACCCGACCCAGCTTGGCTTTCCGCAGCGGCTGCAAGTCACCCTGTGGCACATCGTCAACGCTCCTGGTAGTCCACGTTCCTTCCGCTCCCACCTCAGGGGCGCCGACTGCCGGCCCAGGCCGGAACTCCCAGCTCGTCGCGGAGCTTCACGACCTTGTTGCCCGTCTTGAGCTCACGCGCGATAAGGAAGGTCTCGCCGCTCGATTCGATGACTGACCCGTTGACCTCCACCGCATCTCCCTTGGAGACGGACACCCCCTCGCGATCCAGGAACCATGAAGGACCCAGGTGCACGTCCATGGCCTGGCCCTCGCTCGACAGCGTGATGTGAACTCCACCCATCCGGCCGCCGCGCGCGGGCACGACCGTGACTCCGCTCGCCGTGCCACGCAGCGTGGTGACGGTATCCGGGTCGTAGAGGGGCGCCGTCCCGGTTCGTTCGGTACCGGGCCGGGCGTCGGGTTGCGCCGCCATCGGGCAGCGGTGACCCGCCTGACAACAGGCGTACGCCTGGGCCACCGGCAGCGCCATCAACGACAAGCCGCCGAACGCCATCACGCCAATACTCCTGAGCGCATTCGCCTTCATGGATCGCCTCCCCTTCGGCTTCACTCGAGGTGCGCGAGAACTCGCCCGAGCGTCACTCGCACCGTTTCGGCTACCTTGCGGATGCGTGGGTCCTCGTGGGCAGCCGGGTTCTGCATCGGATCGACGGCAACGACCACCGCGTGCCCGTCGTCCTCGTACACGATCACGTTGCACGGCAACATCAGGCCGACGTCGAGGTTCGCCTCGAGAGCTTCACGGGCCAGCGCAGGATTGCAGGCGCCGAGGATCCTGTAGCGCCGGAAGTCGACGTCGAGCTTGCGCTTCAAGGTTTCGGCGACGTCGATCTCGGTGAGCACGCCGAAGCCCTCGGCCTTCAAGGCAGCGGGGACTTGCGCCAAGGCGTCTTCGAAGCCACCCCGCAACGCCTTCTTCAAACCGAGCGGCATCTCAACATCCTCCGCCGGATGATTCCCCGTCCTTCCCCTGTTCCGCCGACCGGCGGGGATTCGGGACGGCTCAAGTGGGGACGCCAAGCCGAGGCAGGACGAAGGCCTGAAAGCCGTAGCAGGCAACCAGCACCAGAAGCACCGCGAGCCAATCGGCCATCTCAATCCTCATGGGATGAGAGCCCATAGAGGCTGGAAGGGTTCAAGAAGAAGTGAAGGCGTGACCCTGCGTTGGTTCTCACGCAGCCTGTGCGGCCGAAGCCGGGCTCGCGCGCGATTTGCGCGACTCCGGAGGAAGGGGGCCTCGCCATCGCCCTGTTCGGCCTTCAGGCCGTCCGGATCTCGAAGACCGGCGGCTCCAGGATGTGCTTCTTCACGGCGCACAGTTCCGCGGCGCGCACGACCGCGTCGCGGTGCTTCTGCGGAAACCCCTCGGGCAGCCTGATTTCGAGCGCCAGCCTCGCGACGCGGTGCTTTTCGGCGTCGCGCTCCACCTGCATCTCGAGCGTGAGGCCCTTCGTGGGGATCTCGCGCGCATCGCAGTAGCCCTTCACGTAGACGCCGGCGCACGTCGCAATGGACGCCAGGAACAGGTCGAAGGGCTCCGGGGCGGCCCCCTCTCCGCCGCCGTGCCTCGATTGATCGGTCTGGATGGTGAAGCCCTTGTATTGGGCGTCAACGCGTTTCCCGGCGGGAAAGCTCACGGTCAGGGTCGACATGGAGACTTGACCTCCGCCCGGTGAGAGCCCCGGAGGAGGAAGAGGATTCTCCAGTCAGGCGCGACGCTCGGCCAGCACGTCTCGAATGCCCCGCCGAATGGACTGCTGGAGCGCCTCGGGCACTTCCGGGACGGGCGTCGATTCACACAGCCGCAGCGTCTGCCGGAGCGATTCGCAGGCACCGTGGCA
>JAICEW010000508.1 GCA_025923995.1 Vicinamibacteria bacterium
CAGCTCGAGGCCGCCGAGAAGCACCATCGCGCGGCGCTCGAGCTGCGGCGCGTGATCGCCCCCGACAGCATCTGGGAAGCCGAGTCGAGCCATTCGCTCGGCCTCGTGCTGTACCGGAGCGGACGCAAGGCCGAGGGGCTCGAGCGGCTGCGCCGCGCGGTGGCGGCCCTCGAGGCGCAGGGCCGGCGGCTGGGCGGGTCGGCGGAGGTGCGCGCGCACTTCCGCTCCCACTACGCCGAGTACTACCGCGATCTCGAGGCCGTCCTGCTGGAGATGGGGCAGGGAGAGGAGGCGTTCGAGACGGTCGAGCGGTCGCGCGCGCGCTCGCTGCTGGGGCTGCTGGCCGCCCGCGACCTGCGGTTCGACCGCGACACCTCGCCGGAGCTGGAGGCGGAGCGCCGGTCCGCCGACGCCAGCTACGATCGCCTGCTGCGGCGGCTGAGCGCGCCCAGGGCGCCCCTGGCCGAGGCCGCGCGCGCGGCGCTGCTCGCCGACCTCGAGAAGGCGCGGCGGCGTCAGGACGACGTGCGCACGCGGATCCGTTCGGTGGCTCCCCGGCTGGCCGCGATCCGCGACCCCGAGCCGCTCGACATGGCCGGAGTGAGGCGCGCGCTGAGCCCAGGCACGCTGCTGCTGGCCTACAGCCTCGGGCCGTCCGCCAGCCGCGTCTACGCCGTGGGGCCCGGCCCCGACGACTTCGCCGTTCATCCGCTGCAGGCCACCGGGCCCGAGCTGCGGACGGCGGTCGAGCGCTTTCGCGCGCGCATCGAGCAGACCCGCGGTGCCCTCGGAAGGCGGGCGCTGGAGGACGAAGCGGGCCGCCTCGGCGACCTGCTGCTTCGCCCCGTCGCCGACGCGCTGGGACGGGCCCAGCGCCTGCTCGTGGTCCCGGACGGCGTGCTCCACCAGGCGCCGCTCTCGGCCCTGCGCACCGGCGACCGCTTCCTGGTGGAGAGGCTTCCGCTGCAGGTGATCCCCTCGGTCACGCTCTCGAGCGAGCTCGCGCGGCGAGCGGCCGAGCAAGGCGCCCCGACGCACGTGGAGGGGTTCGGGGATCCGGCCTACCCGCGCACGGGGACGGACGGCGCGCTGGCGCCGCTGCGGAGCGGCGTCCTGGGCACGTTGCGGCTGGAGCCCCTCCCCGCGGGCCGTCGCGAGCTGAAGGCGCTCGCCGGCCTCTCGCCCGCGTCGGCCCGGCTCTGGCTGGGCGCGGAGGCGACCGAGGAGCGCGCCAAGGCGCTGGACGGCTTCGCCCGCGTGGTGCACTTCGCCACGCACGGGTTCGTGGACGACGTGCTCCCGCTCGAGTCGGGCCTGGTGCTGTCGATCCCCGCCCGGCTCCAGGACGGCGCGGACAACGGGCTGCTGCAGGCGTGGGAGGTGTTCGAGCAGGTGCGGCTCGACGCGGACCTGGTGACGCTTTCGGCCTGCCAGACGGGCCTGGGCCAGGAGGTGGGCGGCGAAGGCCTGCTGGGGCTCATCTGGGCCTTCCAGTACGCGGGAGCGCGCAGCGTCCTGGCCTCGTTGTGGGAGGTCAACGACGACGCGACGGCGGACCTGATGGAGCGTTTCTACCGACACCTGCGGACAGGCCGCTCCAAGGACGCCGCGCTGCGACAGGCACAGCTCGAGCTGCGGCGCCGGCCGGCGACGTCGGCTCCCTTCTTCTGGGCTCCCTTCCAGATCTCCGGCGACTGGCGTTAGGCCGCGCCGGTCAGGCCAGCCCGGCGAGCTTGCGGAGCGCGTCACCCTCGACGCGCATCGTCTGCCACTCCTTCATGTGGCGCGCGCCGAGCGCCTCGTAGAAGTCGATGGCGGGCCGGTTCCAGTCGAGCACCTGCCACACGAACCGGCCCCAGCCGCGCTCGACCGCGATACGCGCCAGGTGCACGAGCAGCGCCTTGCCGATGCCCCGCCCGCGGTGGCTCTCGCGCACGAACAGGTCCTCGAGGTAGAGGCCCGCGCGGCCCTGCCACGTCGACCAGTTGTGGAAGAACAGCGCGAACCCGGCCGCCTCCCCCTTCCACTCCGCGATCACGACCTCGAACAGCGGGCGCTCGCCGAACCCGTCGCGCAGGACGTCCGCCTCGGTGACCACGGCCGCGTCGGGGTCGCGCTCGTAGAGGGCCAGCCCGCGGATGAGGTCGACGATGGTCGCGGCGTCCTCGCGGGTGGCGGGACGCAGTCGCAGGTCGGACGTCATGGCGGTCAGTACCCGAGCTTGCGCAGCCCCTGGCGCGCCTTCTTCACCCACGGCTTGACCTCGCGCGCCAGGTAGGGCGGCACGTACTCGGCCTCGTCCAGGATACGGCGCAGGCAGCGAGCGGCGGTCTCGCGGTCTCCCAGGCGGCCTTCCAGCACCGCGCGGTCGTAGAGGATCGCGGGGCGGCTGGACCGCGACTCCAGCTCCGCCAGCAGCGGCCGGGCGACCTCTGCGTCTCCCGCGGCCATGCGAGCCTGCGCCAGCGCGTACAGCGCTTCGTCCTTGTCGTGCGTGCGGTCGGCCGCGACCACCGACTCCAGCGTCTCGGCCGCCTCGCGGAACTGCCCCGCGCCCAGCAGCGCGCGGCCCAGCTCGTAGCGGCCCTCCAGGCTCCGGCCGTCGCGCTCCAGCGCCTTGCGTCCCGCCTCCACGGCACGCCCGTAGTCCTGCCGCGCGCGCAGCAGCGACGCGTAGTGGAACCAGGCGGGCGCGCTGTCCAGCCGGCGCACCTCCACCTCGGCGTGCCGCAGCTCCTGCGCGGTCACCTTGCGCCGCTCGAACGCGAAGCGGCGGCCCGGCCACGAGGAGTACTCCGAGAAGAAGTAGACGGAGGCGCCGACGGGCCCGAAGAACATGATGATCCACAGCCAGCTGCCCGCCTGGCCGCGCCGGATGGCCTCGACCGCCATCCAGATCGTGAACCCGGAGCCGAGCAGCGAGAGGACGTAGAAGGCGACCATGTGCGCCCGTTCTAGACGCCCCCAGGCACGTTGTCAACGCTGCCGAGGGTCTACAATCCGCGGGCGGCGGAGGCCCCCATGCTGGTCCGGCTCCTCATCCTGGCGATCGCGATGGCCGCCACCTGGTGGCTCTTCAGGGGCATGGGGCGGGAGCGTGCCCGCGACACGGTCGCCCGCGCGCGCGCGGACGTCCTGGGCGCGCCCGAGCCGGAGCCGCTGGACGCCGCCGGCCTCAAGCCGATCGAGTACCGCGGCGGGCTGGTGCGCTTCCGGATCCCGGAGACGTGGAGCGAGGAGTACGGCGCCGAGGGAGGCGCGGCGTTCTCCGATCCCGCGTCGAGGCAGCGCGTCCTGCGCCTCCACACGATCACGGCGGAGAAGCCCGGCCGCGCGGG
>JAICEW010000509.1 GCA_025923995.1 Vicinamibacteria bacterium
CTCCGCCCGGGGCCCGTGACCTCGATCGCAGGCCTCTACCTCGCGGGCGACTGGACCGCCACCGGCCTGCCCGCGACCATCGAGGGCGCCGTGCGCAGCGGGAACGCGGCGGCCGCGGCCATCGCGGCAGAGCGGAGGAGCGGGTGATCCAGACGGTGACGGTCTACTGCGCGTCGAGCCGGCAGGCGGCCCCGTCGTACCACGATGGCGCGCGCCGCCTGGGCGCGCACCTGGCCCGCAGCGGCGTCACGGTCGTCTACGGCGGGGGAGCGGTGGGGTCGATGGGCGCCCTCGCGCAGGGCGCGCTGGCGGAGGGCGGCCGCGTCGTCGGCGTCCTGCCGCGCTTCATGGCCGACCTGGAGTGGGGCCACACCGGTGTGAGCGAGATGCGCCTGGTGGCGGACATGCACGCGCGCAAGCACATGATGCTCACGAGCGCGGACGCGATCGTGGCTCTGCCCGGAGGCTGCGGGACCTTCGAGGAGCTGCTGGAGGCGATCAGCTGGAAGCGGCTGGGCCTCTACACCGGCCCGATCGCGATCCTGAACCAGGACGGGTTCTACGACCCGCTGCTGGAGCTGCTCGACCGCTGCATCCGCGAGCGTTTCATGGACGAGCGCCACGCCGCGATGTGGGTCGTCGCCAGCGAGCCCGAGGAGGTCCTGGCGGCGCTGAACGCCGCGCCCCGGTGGGATCCCGATGCGCGCCGATTCGCAGTACCCTGAGACGCGTCCTCCCATGAGCCCCAGCGGCCTGGCGGTCGTCGTGCTCCTGGCCGGAGCCGGCCCCAAGGTCGAGCTCGGTCCGCTGGCGAAGAGCGCGATCCTCCGGATGGGCCAGTGCGAGGTGGAGGTCACGTTCCGTCTGGTCGCCTTCCCCACGCCGCCACCCTGAGCGGCGGTCCGCTCGAACCAGAACGGCGGGGAAGGCCCGTGAGGGGGGCCCTCCCCGCCGGTACGGCCGCTAGCGGATGCCCTCGGGGGCTTCGAAGACCGACGGCGTGGACCGCCTCTTCGCCGCCGCCCTCGGGACCCGAAGCGTCGCGACCTCGGGCTTGGGAGCGATGGTCGCGACCTGCTCGCCCTCTTCCTCCTCCAGCTTGAACAGCACCAGGTTCTCCAGGAACGCGACCAGCGCCCTCTTGTCGGTGGGCGGCAGCGCCAGGTAGGCCTGCCGCGACGCCTTGGCCTCGCTGGGGTCGCTCGCGGCGCCGGTCGAGTGCTCGAGGATGGCCTCGGTGACGGTGGTGGCCCGGCCGTCGTGCATGTACGGCGGGGTGGAGCCGACGCCCCACAGGTTCTCGGTGAGGAACGTGTCCGGCGTGTGCCGGTTGCGGGGATCGCTGGGGATCGGCGTCACGTCGTCGCCCGCGATCTCGTTGACCGACTCCGCCAGCCGGGGGCCCATCACGTGCCGCTTGAGGTCGCCGAAGAGCTCGACCAGGGCGCGTCCCTGCGAGTCACGGCGCAGTGATCCGAGCAGGAACGTGTTGCCGTTCGGCAGCGTGATGCGGTTGTCGGGCTGGTCTCGCGTCAGGTCGAACTTGACGGCGAACGCGGGGTCGACGCCGCGCTGGATCGGGTTCTGCCCGGCGGGGAACGCGTCCCCGTCGCGGTAGGCCGCGTTCTGGCTGGGCTCGCTGAAGACGGGGGTGTTGATGGTCTGGACCGGGATGTGGCAGGTGGCGCAGCCGACCTGGCCGAAGAGCACCGCGCCCCGCGCGATCTGGGTGAGCTGCGCCTGGGTGAGCGGCTCGATCAGGCCCAGGAGGCTCAGCTCCACGAGGCTGGTCGGCCGGGGCTGGGCGGCCATGTAGACGGCGAGCGCCGTCTGGTCGCCGATGGTCATCTCGTTCTTCACGCCGTCGAAGTCCCCGTCCACGTTGTCGCCCACGACCTCGACCGCCTGCATGCCCAGCTCGTTGTGGGAGGCACCGCGGTTGAAGTCGCGGATGAAGGGCACGCTGCCCTTCCACTGGAACGGCCGCACGATGAGGTCGGGCGGCGCGTCCGGGTTGTCGACGGAGGGCAGGAAGTCGATGCCGCGGACGAGGTCGGTGTTGAACGTCACCTGGCAGGGGCTCGCCTGCGTGCGCGTGGCCGAGAGCTTGCCGTAGTTGGTCAGCTTGGCGACGAGGTCGACCGTCTTCGTCCCGCCCTGTGCGCACACCTGGTTGACGAGGGCGGTGCGCGTCGCGTGCAGCTGGTCGGTCATCTCCTCCGCCAGGCGCTGGATGGCGCCGGGGGCGAAGACGTGGGGGGTGTTGCGCTGCACGAACTGCCCGATGAGGCCGGTGCGGAACGGGTCGCGATGCACGTTGGCGGCGGCGTCGCCCGCCCCGTCCTCGAAGGGGCGGAAGTGGCAGCTGTTGCACGCGTTCGAGTTGGGTCCCGTGACCCGGTCCGGCTTGTGGCGGAACCACTCGCCGGCGCCCTTGAGGTCCGAGCGGGGCACGCGCGTGAAGCGCTGGCCCCGCCCGACGTTCGCGCCCACCCCGTCGAGCGCGTTGAAGAGAGTCGCGAAGAGCTCGTCCCCGAGCTCGAAGGCCTCCTCGAAGGCCTCCTCCTCCTGTCCGCTGGCGACCAGGTCGCGCAGCTCCTGCTGGTCCGCGTGCACGGCCGCCGGAACGTGGGTGATCTTCACGTCCGTCATGTCCGTCACGATGGCCCATACGCCGGCTCCGCCCGCGAGGAACATCACGACGACGGCGATCCCGAGGGAGGCCCGCTTCCAGCGCTGAAAGCCCACTTGCATTTCGATACGCCTCGTTGCTTCTGGGCGCGCGACGCCGCTCGGGTATCAGACAGGAGACAAGGGGTGGAGGGACCAGGGAGGGCGCCTGAGGGCCCGCGCGCCGTCGCCGCGCGGTTTGGTTCGTTTGAGTCGAAGGTAGGAGGCGCTTACGAAGCGCGCAACGTGTTTTTTCGAAAAGCTGGACTATTTCTAAAGTTGTATCTTATTCAGGGTTCGAGCCCGGCCTGGTAGTTCGTCACGAACGACAGGAAGCGCGCCGCCTCGGGCGCGTCCTTCACCGTGACCCGCACCGAATGTGCGTCGGCGCGGCTCACGCCAGGCAACAGCGCGAGGATCTCGGCCGGGCGGTAGTTCTTGAACCGCACCTCGAGCTCCGCGGGCATGGACACGCGGTAGGGCTTGCGCTCGGCCCGCCGCGCCATCGCGCGCCGCACGGCGGCCTTGATCACCTCGCGTCCCGCGGAGGGCGTGAGCGTCCGAGCCGAGTGGAAGCCGAGCGCCCACTTGACGACCGCTCCCTCCACGTCGCCGATGAGCGCCTGCGCCTCCGCGACCGCCGCGTCGTCGCCGGAGATGGCC
>JAICEW010000510.1 GCA_025923995.1 Vicinamibacteria bacterium
CACGTATTGCCTGACGGACGCCGACGCCGTCCGCCACGCGTTCCGTGTCGCGTCCAGCCTGGACTCGATGGTGGTGGGGGAGCCGCAGATCCTGGGCCAGGTGAAGGAGGGCTACCGCGCGGCGGAGGAGGCCGGCACGCTGGGGTCGGCGCTGAACGCGCTGCGCAACCGCACGCTGGCGGCGGCCAAGCGCGCGCGCAGCGAGACCGGGCTGGGATCGGGCGCGGTGTCGGTGTCGCACGTCGCGGTCGAGCTGGCCCGGAAGATCTTCGGCGAGCTGCGCGACAAGAGCGTCCTGCTGGTCGGGGCGGGCAAGATGAGCCAGCTGGCCGCGCGCCGGCTCGTGGACGGCGGAGCGCGGGCCACGGTGGTCGTGGGCCGCACGCTCGAGCGGGCCGCGGAGCTGGCGGCCTCACTGGGTGGCCGCGCGGCGCCGCTCGACTCGCTGCGCGCTGAGCTGGCCGCGGCCGACATCGTGATCAGCGGCACCGGCGCGCCCGGCACCGTCATCAAGGTGCCCGACGTGGAGGCGGCCCGCTCGGCCCGCCGCGGGCGTCCGCTCTTCCTCATCGACATCGCCGTCCCGCGCGACGTCGAGCCGCAGGTGGCGAAGCTGGCCGGCGTGTTCCTCTACGACCTCGACGACCTGCACGCGGTCGCGGAGGCCAACCTGCGCGAGCGGCGCAAGGAGGCGATCGCCGCGGAGGCGCTGGTCGAGCGGGAGGCGCGCGAGTTCCTGGACTGGCAGAAGTCGCGCGACGCGGTGCCGCTGCTGGTCGAGCTGCGCCGGCGCGGCGACGAGATCCGCCGCCAGGAGATCGAGAAGGTGCGCTCCCGGCTGGGGCCGCTGACGAAGGAGCAGGAGGACGCGCTCGAGTCCGCGACCGCGGCCATCGTGAACAAGCTGCTGCACGCGCCCACGGTCGCGCTGAAGGACGCCGCACGCAACGGCCACGAGCCCGAGCAGGTGAGCCTCATCCGCAGGCTGCTGGGGCTGTGAGGATCCGCATCGGATCCCGCGGGAGCGCGCTCGCGAGATGGCAGGCGGAGCACGTGCACGGCCGGCTGCGCGCGCTCGGGCACGAGGTCGAGATCGCCATCATCACGACCACCGGCGACCGCATCCAGGACCGGCGGCTGGAGACGGTCGGCGGCAAGGGCGCCTTCCTGAAGGAGATCGAGGAGGCGCTGCTCGCGCGCGAGGTGGACCTCGCGGTCCACAGCCTCAAGGACGTGCCGACCGAGCTGCCCGCGGGCCTGCATCTGGTCGCCATGCTGGAGCGGGCCGACCCGCGCGACGTGCTGCTGAGCTCGGGACCGGGACTGCGCGCCCTGCCGGCCGGCGCGCGCATCGGCACGACGAGCCTGAGACGGCGCGCGCAGGTGCTCGCGCTGCGGCCGGACCTCGCGGTCGAGGACCTGCGCGGGAACGTCGACACGCGCATCCGGAAGCTGCGCGAAGGGCTCTTCGACGCGATCCTGCTGGCCCGGGCGGGCCTGGTGCGCCTCGGGCGCGAGGGGGAGGCCACCGAAGTGCTCGAGCCCGACCTCCTGCTGCCCGCGCCCGGGCAGGGCGCGATCGCGCTCGAGTGCCGGACGGACGACGCGGCGACGGCCGCCGCGGTCGAGCCGCTGCACCACGGGCCGACCGCGCGCGCGGTGGGCGCCGAGCGCGCGTTCCTGGCCGCGCTCCACGGTGGCTGCAACGTGCCGCTGGGCGCGCACGCCATCGCGAGCGGCGGCGCGCTGTGGCTGCGGGGACTGGTCGCGCGCGAGGACGGCTCGGCGGTGGTGCGCGGCGAGGCTCGCGGCACGGAGCCCGCCACGGTGGGACGGTCCCTGGCGGACGACCTGCTCGCGCGCGGGGCGGGGGAGCTGCTGAGGCCGTGACCGCGGGATGCCTCCAGGGCTGGCGCGTGCTGGTCACGCGGCAGCCCGAGCAGGCGGCGGGGCTCGCGGAAGCGCTCCGCCGCGAGGGCGCGCACGTGATCGAGGTGCCGCTGATCGAGATCGCGCCGCCGGCCGACCCGGCCCCCCTGCGCGACGCGGTCTCCCGCCTGGCCGACTACGACTGGCTCGTCTTCACGAGCGCCAACGCGGTCCGCGCGTTCGCGATGGAGCTGAGCGGCCGCGCGCTGCCGAAGGACCTTCGCATCGCGACCGTCGGACCGTCGACGTCCGAGGTGGTGGTCGATACGCTCCCCGGCGCGACGGTTTCGCTCACCCCCGCCGAGGACTTCCGCGCCGACGGCCTGGTCGCGGCTTTCGCGAGCGAGGACCTCCAGGGCCGGCGGGCCCTGGTCCCGGCGTCCGCGCGCGCGCGCGACACGCTGGCGGCGGGGCTCGTGGCGCGCGGAGCGCGGGTCGACGTCGTCAGCGCCTATCGAACCTTGACCCCGGCCGACGCGCCCCGTCGCGTGGCCGCCGCGCTCGCGGAGGGCGTGGACGTGGTCACCCTCGCATCTCCTTCGGCCGTCGAGGGTTTCGTGGCGGCCTGTCCGCCCGCAGCGGCGCGGCCCCGTGCGCTCGTGATCGGCCCCGTGACCGAGCGGGCCGCCAGGGAGGCCGGGCTCGAAGTGGCCGGGGTGGGCGGGGCCGCGGGCCCCGAGAGCGTCGTGAGCCTCCTGGCAGATTTGACACGCGACCGCTAACTCGATTACTATTCGCTGCTTAGTCCTCGACCGCTGCGCTCACAAACGGCCGCCTGTCGAGGACAAATCCCAAAGCCTGGAGGTTTCGTACACGGTATGCCGGAAACTGAGAAGACCGGGCGCAGTATCGCGCCCATCGGCCAGCGGGAGGCCGTCACCGAGGACCCCGAACTGATGCAGGGCGACGCGCCCGCCACGGACGCGCCCGCCACGGACACGCCCGGAATGGACGCGCCCGGAATGGACGCCGAGGAGTACGAGCGGCTCCTCGACATGTACGACGTCAGCTTCAAGAACTTCGCCGAGGGCGAGGTCGTGCGCGGCGTCGTGCTGCACGTCTCGGAGTCCGAGGTCATCGTCGACGTCGGCTACAAGTCCGAGGGGATCATCCCGCTCGACGAGTTCCGCGACGAGACCGGCCAGATCGCCGTCAAGAAGGGCGACATGGTCGACGTGCTCCTGGAGAAGACGGAGGACAAGGAAGGCTACGTCGTCCTCTCCAAGGAGAAGGCCGAGAAGATGAAGGTCTGGGACGACGTCGAGAAGGCCTACCAGGAGCGCCGCGTCGTCGTGGGACGCGTCATCGAGCGCGTCAAGGGCGGCCTCGCGGTGGACATCGGCGTCCGCGCGTTCCTCCCCGGCAGCCAGGTCGACCTCCGTCC
>JAICEW010000511.1 GCA_025923995.1 Vicinamibacteria bacterium
ACCCGCCTCGTCACGTGAGACCTCCCGCGAGGGCGCCTGGCGGATTGTACAGCCGCGCGGCGGCCGGGAGCACACGCGTCTCCCGGCCGCGGGAACGACCGCGATCAGCCTCGAGGCGTGGCTGCGCCTCCGGGCTTCACCCACGTCCCCATCAGCGCGCCCAGCAGCCCGTTGCCGTCGCCGCCGCCGGTGACGGACACGTCGGGCACGATGCGCACGGCCTTCTCGCCCACCACCTGCATCACCTGCAGGGCGGTGAACCCCTCGCTGCCCAGCGCGGCCACACCCGCGCGGTAGGCGTCGGCCCTGGCGTCGCCGGTGGCGCGGATGGCCTCCGCCTCGCCCCCGGCCTCGCGCACGCGCGCGGCCGCCTGCAGCTCGGCGATGCGCACGCCCTGCTCCGCGCCGACCAGCTCCAGCTGGATCTCGGCGGTGGCCGTCTCGCGCACCAGCAGCTGCCGCTGCTTCTGCGCGGCCTCCTGCACCTCGAACGTCTTCTTCTGCTCCTCGGCGATCTTGCGCTCGGTGAGCGTCCTCATGAGCTCGGCGGGCGGATGGATGTCGCCGATCAGGGTGTCGATGGCCTGCACGTCGTAGTGGCCCAGCGCGCGGCGGATGTGCTGCGCCGCCTCCGCCTGCCGATCGCTGCGCGCACCCAGGAAGTCGAGCACGGTCGAGGCCTGCGCGGCGTTCCTGAAGTAGTTGCCCACGATGGGCTGCAGCACGTGGTCGATCAGGTTCTGCATCGACCCGACCCGCGAGATGACCTTGGGCGCCTCCGGCGCGCCCACGTGGATGATCTGCGAGACGTCCAGGTTGAACGCGAACCCGTCCTGCGAGCGCACGGTGATCGAGGACAGCTGCGAGTCGTAGGCGTGCGACTCGGTGCGGTCGGCCCAGTTGAGGACGATGTTGGTGGTCGGCACCGGCTCCAGCTTCATCACGCGCGTGTTGAGCGGGTGCTTGCCCGGGTGCAGGGGCTCGATCCAGACGCCCTTGTGCCCCGGCGTCACCAGGTCGCCGTGCTTGAAGTCGGCGCCGGAGACGTCCTCGTGCGCGTGGCCGACGTAGGAGATCACGACGCCCACGTAGCCGATCGGCACCTCCGTCATCGGGACCTGCTCGACCTGCACGAACCAGGGGTTCAGGTTCCACGAGCCCGACAGCAGCACCTGCTCCTGCAGGCCGCGGCGGCCGCCCGTGTCCAGGAACGCCTGGGCGTCCTGGAAGCTGCGATGGCCCTCGATGGTGGGACCCGCGATCTCGCCCCGCTCGATGGGCGCGCCGTCGAGTGTCGTCACGATGCCCACGCGGTCCTCCTGCACGCGGTACACGTGCAGCGCCGCGCCCGGCATGCCGTGCGCGGCGGCGTCCCGCGCGGTGATGACGTCGAACAGCACGGTGTGGATGCGGTACGTGCCGGCGGTCAGCAGGCCGAGCTGGCGCCCCTTCTCGCCCCCGTGCTTCAGGAACGCGCGCGCGTCCTGGAAGTTGTCGCAGGAGACGACCCGGCCGAGGATGCGCTGCGGCGGGATGGCCGCGCCGGCCGCGGCCACCACGAGGCCGATCTCACCCTGCGGGATCACGGTGACGGACGCCTTGTGCACCGAGTACTGCCAGAGCCAGTAGCCGAAGTGCAGCCCGGGGGCGAGCGTGTCGGCCTGGTAGCCGGCCTCGCCCGCCAGCGCCACGAGCTGTCCGGGCGCGAGCGCGCGGCGCCCGAAGCGCTTCACCACGATCCCGACCTGGCGCTCGCGGACGAACACCGCGCCGGTGAGGATCGGGGACACGAACGCCAGCGCCAGCAGGGACACGAACGGGTGCCCCCACAGGAACGTCAGCATCGACTGGAGCATGGATACGAAGGAGCGCCGTGGCCTCACGCCTTTCCCTCGCGAGAGATTCGCGCGGGACGGCGTGGGAGCGGACGCGGAGAACCGCTTCCGGCTGGGGTCGCTGCCTTCTAGAGGGAATATACGAGTCGACTGCCTTCCGTGTTTCGAGGCCAGGCGAAACCCATCGTGCGGCGCGAGTTGCGAGCGACCCGACGCGCGCGGGCGGGCAACGATTCGCCGACGCGACCCGTCCGGCCCCACAATGGGCCGATGAGACGCGGCGTCGTGCTCGCGACGGTAGCGCTGGCGACGCTGGCCGCCCGACACATGGACGCGCGATCGATCGCCGACGTCGTGCGCGAGATGGGCCCCGCCGCACGCGACCGGTTGCGGCCGCACTTCGCCGCCGCCGGCGTGGCCTACCCGCCGCGATCCGTCACGCTGTTGGCACTCAAGCAGGAGCGTCGCGTCGAGCTGTGGGCGGCCGCGGCGTCCGGCCCGCCGCGCGCCGTGCACTCGTACGAGGTGCTCGCCGCCAGCGGCGTCGCGGGCCCCAAGCTGCGCGAGGGCGACCTGCAGGTGCCCGAGGGCGTGTACCGGATCCCCCACCTCAATCCCAACAGCCGCTACCACCTCTCGATGAAGGTCGACTACCCGAACGCGTTCGACCGGCGCCGCGCACGGGCCGAGGCACGCACGCGCCTCGGCGGCGACATCTTCATCCACGGGCGGGACGTGTCGATCGGGTGCATCGCGATCGGCGACCCGGCGATCGAGGAGCTGTTCGTGCTCGCGGCCGACGTGGGGTTGCCGCGCATCAAGGTGCTGATCGCCCCGCGCGATCTCCGTCAGCACGCGGGTCGCGACGTGCCGCCGTCGGGCTCGGCCTGGCTGGACGAGCTCTACGCGACGCTGCGCGCCGAGATGGCGGCCCTGCGGTCGCGCTGACGCCTACGGGACGAAGACGAACTTCAGGGTCTTCGAGACGACGCCGTCCTGCTTCGCGTAGACCTGGATCTGCCCCGGCGCGCGTGGCGTCAGCTTGATCTGGTGCAGGTGCTGGCCCCCCACCTTGACCAGCGCCTCGTTGTCGATGAACCAGCGGACGACCTTGTCGCCGTTCGTCTCGCGGCCCTCGGCGTCCTTGGCGGTCGCGTCGAGCGTCATGTGCCACCCGACGCCGATCGCCTCGGGGTCCCAGTCGAAGACCTGCCGGCCCTCCGTGTCGGTCAGGATGTACAGCCGGATGGTGAGGCGCGCCGCGGGGTTGTTGTTGTCGACCGGGGGCTCGCACGGGGGCTCGCACGGCTCGGGAGTCGGCGCCGGCGGTGCAGCCGGCACCGGTGTGGGCGTCGAGGCCGCGAGCGTGACGGGCGGAGCGACGGGCTCGGGTCCGCTGGCCCCGCCCCCGCACGCGGGAAGCAGGGCGCAGGCAGCGAGCGCCAGGGGGAGGGCAACCGTTCTCATGGCCCCGA
>JAICEW010000512.1 GCA_025923995.1 Vicinamibacteria bacterium
GCCGGCGGCTCCTTCCTTGACCAGGGCCGCCACCGCGGCCTCCGAGCGGTCGTGGACGACGCACTCGTGCCCGCTGCGCATGAGGCGACGCACCATGTTCCCGCCCATGCGGCCCAGCCCGATCATCCCGAACTGCATGCCTTCAGCTCCTCTCCGTCTCCAGCGCCGCGACCTTGGCCAGCCGGCGGACGTGCCGCTCCTCGCCCGAGAAGCGCGCGGCCAGGAAGGCCCGCACCAGCTCGCGGGCCAGCGCCGCCCCGATCACGCGCGCGCCCAGGACCAGCACGTTCATGTCGTCGTGCTCGACGCCCTGGCGCGCCGAGTACGTGTCGTGGCAGACGGCGGCCCGGATGCCGTGCAGCTTGTTGGCCGCGACCGAGGCGCCGACGCCGCTGCCGCAGATGAGGACGCCGCGCTCGGAGCGGCCGTCGCGCACCGCCTCCCCCACCGCCCGCGCGAAGTCCGGATAGTCCGAGGGCTCGCTCGAGTCCGCTCCCACGTCGAGCACCTCGTGCCCTTCGAGGCGCAGCGCCACCTCCAGCTCGCGCTTGAGCTCGAATCCCGCGTGGTCGCCGCCGACGCAGACGCGCATGGATCTATAGTAGCCACCCGCGCGGCCTGCAGAGATGCCACCCGAAGTGATCGTCGACGAGCCGTCTCGACTGGCCGAAGCCGCGGTCCGGATCGTCACGGCCCAGCAGCAACGCGCGCTCGCCGACCACGGCGTCTTCGCGATTGCGCTCGCCGGCGGATCGGCGGCCACGGCGCTGCTTCCTTCGCTCGCGACCGCCGGCCTCGCCTGGTCGCGGACCGAGGTGTTCTGGGCCGACGAGCGGGCCGTGCCGCCTCAGGACCCGGAGTCGAACTACGGGCTGGCCCGGAGGCTCCTGCTGGAGCCGGCCGCGGTCCCGGCCGAGCGGGTCCATCGCATGGAGGCGGAGGCGCCCGACCTCGAGCGGGCCGCCGCCGCGTACGCGAACACGCTGGTGCGGGTACTCGGCACGCCGACCCGGCTCGACCTGGCGCTGCTGGGCGCGGGACCGGACGGCCACGTCGCGTCGCTGTTCCCCGGCCACCCGACGCTGCGCGAAGCGGAGCGCCTCGCGCTGCCCATCTTCGACGCGCCCAAGCCGCCGCCGCGGCGGCTGACGCTCACGCTCCCGGTCCTGGCCTCCGCGGAGCGCGTGGTGGTCTTCGCGAAGGGACGCGAGAAGGCGAGCGCCATCCGCGCCGCCCTGGCCGAGCCGGCCTCGGACCTTCCGATCGCGCGGCTGGCGCGGGCGGCGCGCGCCATGACCGTCCTGCTGGACGCCGAGGCCGCGAGCGCGCTCCAGGCGTCCTAGCGAGCGGCCGACGACGGCACGGCCTCCAGGCTGTCGGCGAGCGCCAGCAGCAGCGACCGGCCATCGCCCCTCCACGCCGAGCCGTGCATGCACGCGAGGGTCTCGGGAGCCAGGCCGGCCATGCGCTCGAGGTGGCGGCGCGTGCCCGGGGAATGCGCCCAGTAGTCCATTCCGGCGCGCATCGCCTCGCTCGGCCCCAGGATGTCCGACTCCGTGAGCGGGTCGGGCATAGCACCGGCCTGCGTGAACAGGTCGCCGCAGAGCAGCGTCCGCGTCGTCGCCTCGAACAGGAAGCCGCACTCCCAGCCGTGGGGGACGTGAGGGGCATCGAGCCAGCGGACGCGCCGCGCGCCGAGGTCGAGCGTCTCCCCATCGGCCAGCGCGCGCGCCTTGCGCGTCGCGGTGTGGTCGACGGACACCATGGCGGCGATTTGTCCGCACACGGCGGTGGCGGCGGGCGCCGCCTCCAGGAACTCGTTGAGCGCGCCGCACTCGTCGGCCTCGAAATGCGACAGCCCGACGTAGCGGAGCTTCCGGAGGGGCATCAGCGCGGCGACGGCCTCGCTCACCACCGGGAACAGTCCGCGCGTGCCGGTATGGAAGAGCAGCGGCTCCTCGTCGACGAGGAGGTACTGGTTGAAGGTGAAGCCGCCCGGCACCACCGTCACCGGCGTGCTGATGCGGTAGACGCCGTCCGCGATCTCGTCCAGCCGGGTTCCCGACACCGAATTCGTGATCATCGACCCCCTCCTTGCGAGGAGGTGTAACGAGCCGGCCGTTCGTTACACTTCCCCGTCGAAGGGCGTGCGTTATGCTCACGGGACCTTGGCGGCGATCTCCCACGTTCCCGCTCCGAGCGATGCCGACCTGGCCCGCCGGCTCGCCGGCGGAGACCGCGAGGCGGAGGCGGAGCTGTTCCGCCGGCTCGCGCCGCGCGTGCGGCTCTACGGGCTGCGCCACCTGCGCGACGCCGCGGCCGCGGACGACCTCGTCCAGGAGGTCACGATGACGACGTTCGACGCGCTCCGGGAAGGGCGCGTCCGGGAACCGGAGCACCTCGCGTCCTTCGTCCTGGGCACGTGCCGCCGGGTCGTCTCCGGCCTGCGGCGGGGAGAGGAGCGCCGGCGACGCCTCCTCGAACGCCACGGCCGTGAGCTCGCGCCCTCCGCCGCGGAGGGACCGGTGCTCGACCTGGACCAGCTGGCCCGCTGCTTGACGGCGCTGTCCGAGCGCGAGCGGAGCGTCATGCTCCTCACCTTCTACGCGGAGCGTCGCGCGGACGAGATCGCGGCCGAGCTGGGAATGAACGGCGGCAACGTACGGGTGGTCCGGCACCGCGCGCTGGCGCGGCTGCGCGCGTGCGTCGGAGGCGAGTCGTGAGCGCCGCGTGCGAACAGGCGATCGGGCTTCGCGCGATGCTCGACTACTGGCTGGAGGACGACGCGCCGGACGACGCGATCGAAGAGCACCTGCTGGCCTGCGACTCGTGCGCCGGCCGGGTTCGCGCTCTCATCGACCTCGGCGACGGCGTACGGCGGCTGGCGAGCCAGGGCGCCGTCGACGCGATCCTGACCCCGTCGTTCCTGGAGCAGGCGGTCCAGGAGGGCCTCCGCGTGCGAGAATACCGGGTGGCGCCGGGCGGGCGCGTCGACTGCACGGTGACGCCCGACGATGACCTGCTCGTCAGCCGTCTGTCGGCGGACCTCACGAACGTGTCACGGCTCGACCTCGTCGCCTCGCAGGAGGGCCAGCCGGAGCACCGCATCCAGGACGTCCCGGTGTCGCCCGGAGCCGGCGAGGTCATCGTGGCGCCGGCCATGCCGATGCTCCGGGTCCTGGGCTTCCGCCGGATCCGGTTCCGCCTGCTGGCGCAGGAGGCGGACGGCGAGCGGCTCCTGGGGGAATACACGTTCGACCATTCGCCCAGCGACCGCTGACCGCCC
>JAICEW010000513.1 GCA_025923995.1 Vicinamibacteria bacterium
TGACGGCCGCGATCACGCCTTCCGCCAGCACGGCGCAGCGCAGGATGCCGCCGAAGATGTTGATGAGCACCGCTTTCACGTCCTGGTCCTGCATGAGGATGCGGAACGCGTTGCGGATCTGCTCCGCGTTGGCGCCGCCGCCCACGTCCAGGAAGTTCGCGGGGCTGCCGCCGGCCAGGCTGATGACGTCCATGGTGGCCATGGCCAGGCCGGCGCCGTTCACCATGCACCCGACGCTGCCGCCGTCGAGCTTGATGTAGTTCAGGCTGAACTTGGAGGCGTCGACCTCGAGCGGGTCCTCCTCGTCCAGGTCGCGCAGCTCGCGCAGGTCGTCGTGCCGGTAGAGCGCGTTGTCGTCGAAGTTGATCTTGGCGTCGAGCGCCAGGATCTCCCCGTTCTTGAGGACGAGCAGCGGGTTGATCTCGAGGAGGGACGCGTCGGTCGCCTCGAACGCGCGATACAGGCTCTGCATGAACGCGACGGCCTTGCCCATGGAGCCGGCCGGCAGGCCGAGGCCGAACGCGAGCTTGCGGGCCTGGAAGGCCTGGAAGCCCACGCGCGGATCGACCGCCTCCTTGAGGATGGCGCTCGGGTCCTTGGCGGCGACCTCCTCGATGTCCATGCCGCCCTGCGACGACGCCATGAAGACGGGGCCGCCGCTGGCGCGATCGACGATGACCGCCAGGTACATCTCGCGCGCGCCTTCGAGGTCGACGCCCTGCTCGATCAGCAGGCGGCGCACCACCCGGCCCTCCGGGCCCGTCTGGTGCGTCTTCAGCGTCATGCCCAGCATCGCCTTCGAGATCGACTCCACGTCCTCGATGGTGCGGGCCAGCTTGACGCCGCCGCCCTTGCCGCGGCCGCCGGCGTGGATCTGGGCCTTCACCACGACGGGAAGGCCCATCTCCTTGGCCGCTTCGACCGCCTCCGCGACCTTGTAGGCCACCTTCCCGCGGGGCACGGGCACGCCATGGGCGGCCAGCACGGCCTTGCCCTGGTATTCGTGGATCTTCACGGGATCGCTCCGATCGTCTACTGCTTCGGCTGCGTGGTCGGGGGGCTCACCGGCTTCACGGCGGGAGCCGCCGGCGCGGCCGCGGCCGCCTGCGGCTTGACCTCGAGCAGCTCCACCTCGAACACCAGCGTCGCACCGCCGGGGATCGTGGGGGGCCGGCCCTGGTCGCCGTAGGCGATGGCGGCCGGGCACACCAGCTGCGCCTTGCCCCCCACCTTCATCTTCTGCACGCCCTCGGTCCAGCAGGGGATGACGCCCGACAGCGAGAACTCGAGCGGCTGGCCCCGCTTCACGGAGCTGTCGAACACGGTGCCGTCCGTGAGCGTGCCGTGGTAGTGCGCCTTCACGATGTCCGTGGGGCCGGGCGTGGCTCCGGTGCCCTCGGTGATGCTCTTGTAGACGAGGCCCGACGGCAGCTTGGTCGCTCCCGCTTCGCCCGCGGCCTTGTCGGCGAACTCCTGGCCCTTCTTCTTCTCCACCTCGGAGCGGGCCACGGCGCGGCTGCGGGCCAGCTCCTGCACCTTCGGCATCATCTGCTCGGGCGAGAAGTCCGACTTGTTCCCGCTGAGCGAGTCGGCCAGGCCCTGCTTGACGAGCTCGACCTCGGCCGGCGTCAGGTTGAACGTCTGCAGGTTGCGGCCCATGAGCTGGCCCAGGGCGTACACGGTCTTCTGCTCGTCGGTCATGGCGCTGGGCGCGGGGGCCTGGGCGGCGCTCTTCTGGCAGCCGAGGGTGAAGACGCCCGCCACCAGGAGGATGGCGGAGAAGTTTCGTGAGTTCATGTCGCTTCGACCTTTCTTGCCTCGTGGCCTGACGTCAGAGCGCCCCGGCCGCCCGGGTTGGCGCCGGCGGAAACGGCGTAGCATACCGCACCGAAGCATCGCGGTGAAGCCGCGCGCCCGTCCCACGCGCCGTCCTCGGTTCGCGGATAATCGTGGCGTGAGCGAGACCGATCGGGGCCGCGGGAGCTGGATCAAGCCGTTCCTGGCGGGCGTCGTCGCGACGAGCGCCGGCTGGGTCATCGCCGAGACGATCGCCTCGCGCCGCACGCGTCTCGACCGTCGGCTGGTGCGGCGCCCCAGCCCTGACGACGACGTGGCGCCCGTCGTGGTCGTACCCGGCATCATGGGCAGCGGCCTCCACCGCTCGGACGGGACGCAGGTCTGGCTCAACCTGCGCAACGCCGTCGGCCAGTACAACCTCGGCCTGCCCTTCCGGGTCCCGCTGGCGGACAGCCGCGACGAGCTGATCCCCGGCGCCCTGCTGGGCGCCGATGCGATGATGCCGCGCCTGTTCGGGTTCACGGAGTACTACGACCTGCTGGAGATGCTCGAGCTGGTCGGCTTCCGCGCGTCCTCGCGCGCCGACGGGCGCCGCGCGGTCCACCACGTCTTCGCGTACGACTGGCGGCGCGACCTGGTCGAATCGGCGCAGCGCCTCCACCACACGCTGGAGGAGCTGGCGGGCGGCGTGGACGGCGACGGCCGCTTCAACCTCGTCGGCCACAGCATGGGCGGCCTGGTCGCGCGCTACTACCTGCGCTACGGCACCGCCGAGCCGGCGCCGGACCAGCCGGTGACCTGGGCCGGCGCGAAGCGCATCCGCAACCTCATCCTGGTGGCGGTGCCCAGCGGCGGCAGCCTGCCGGCGCTCGAGGGCCTGCTCTTCGGCAACCGCGTCGGCCTGTCCTACACGACGCTGGCCGCCCCGGTGATCGTGCGCATGCCGTCGGTGTACCAGCTCATCCCGCCGGCGGGCACGAACGCCGTCGTCGATCACGACCTCACGCCGATGCACATCGACCTGCAGGACGTCGAGACGTGGAAGCGGTTCGGCTGGGGCCCCTACGGATCGCGGACCACGAAGCACCTCGAGGGGTTCACCAAGCAGGACCTCGACGTCTATCCCGCGTTCCTCGAGGCCGCGCTGCAGCGCGCGCGCGCCTTCCACGAGGCGCTGGCGCGCACGCCCCGCACTCCGTGCCCCGTCCGCGTGTCCATCCTCGGCGGCGACTGCCTCCCGACGCTCGCGCGCGGCATCGTCTCCTCGAAGGAGGGCCACCCGCCGCGGTTCGAGCCGCGCACACGGCGGGAGGCCGAGGTCATGCTGGACGCGGGCGACGGCCGCGTGACCCGCGCCAGCCTGCTCGCATCACACGTGGCGGGCGCGGAGGACGACGACGAGTCCTGCGGCATCCAGGAAGCCTCGGAGGTCTTCGTGGGCTCCGCCGACCATCACGGCATCTACCGCGAGCCCACGTTCCA
>JAICEW010000514.1 GCA_025923995.1 Vicinamibacteria bacterium
GGGAGGAGCACGCGGACGTGGAGGCGATCCTCGACCTCACGGAGCGCATCCGCCAGAAGATGCTCGCGATCGGCCGCAGCCGCGGACGCGTCGGCCGCATCCATCCGTCGGTCAACCCCTTCGTCCCCAAGCCCGGCACCCCGTACCAGTGGCTGCCGATGGAGGACCCCAAGGAGACCGACCGGAAGCTCCAGTACCTGCGCAAGGGCTTCGGACGCATGCCGAACGTGGACGCCATCTGCAAGAGCGCGCGCACGGGCGTCTCCCAGTCCATCCTGGCGCTGGCCGACCGGCGCGTGGCCGACGCGCTGGAGTTCGCGGCGATCAACGACGTCGACTTGAAGCGCGGAATGAAGGCGGTGGGCCTCGACCCGGCGTTCTACCTGTTCCGCGGCCGCGGCCGCGACGAGGTCCTGCCCTGGGACATCGTGGACAACGGCGTCGCGAAGTCGTACTACCTGCGCGAGCTGGACAAGAGCCTCAAGGAGAAGCTCTCGCCGCACTGCCCCGAGGTGCAGGGCTGCATCCGCTGCGGCGTGTGCGTCGAGACGCCCAACCCGTCGTACCGCCTGCCCGAGAAGTGGAAGGCGCTCGGCACGTCCCCGCGCTACCTGAAGGTGGTGGAGCCCGAGCCGTCCGGAGGTGTCGCATGAGCTGGCCCGCGCTGCTGCTGACGTTCGGATCGATGTTCGCCCTGGCCTGCGGCGGCGGTTCCAGCAGCGGACCCAGCGCCTCCTTGAACCAGCCGGCGGAGCTGGTGCCCGGCCAGGCGGCGCAGGTCGGCCCGCTGCGGATCACCTTCATCGGCGTGAGGGACGACTCCCGCTGTCCGGTGGACGTCGTGTGCGTCTGGGAAGGCGACGCGGTGGCGAAGGTCGAGCTCAGCCAGCCGACGGGCGCGGTGGAGACGCACGAGCTCCACACGTCGAGCCCGCGCAGCACGACCTACGGCGGCTACCGGGTCGAGCTGGTGCGGCTCGACCCGGCGCCGCGCAGCACGCAGGCCATCCCGCCCGAGCGTTATCGCCTGGTCGTCCGCGTCAGCGCCGTCTCCTGATCCGCCCATGCCCGGCTTCGAGCGGCCCTGTGCGTGCGACCGGTGCGGTCGCGAGTACATCGTGAGCGGGACCGCCGCCAACCCCGGCAACGAGACGCAGATCCTCGCCGACTTCGCCTGCGACTGCGGCGGCCGGGTCGAAGCGATGATCCCGGGCAGCGTCAACCGCGAAGCCGTCCGCGTCCTTCCCCGCTAGGCCCGGAAGTCCTCAGGGGGCTGGCAGGCGCTCGCCAAGTGATGTATAATCTTTATACATTACCAGGTCGGCGTCGGGTCGGGCCATGCACGGGCTCATCTTCCTGGAGCTGAAGAAGTTCGTCGACGCGCGGCTGGGCGAGGCCGCATGGATGGAGGGGCTGTGCCGAGCAGGTCTGCAGGGTCGCGAATACCTCCTCGTCCAGGAGCACCCGGACGCCGAGGCCCTGGCGCTCCTGGCGGCGATCGGCGCGCGCATGGACCTCGGGGACGATGCCCTGCTGCAGCAGCTCGGCGAGTTCATGGCTCCCGACCTGCTCCGCATGTACGGGTCGCTCCTCAAGCGCGAGTGGCGGACCCTCGACGTGGTGGAGCACACCGAGGCGACCATCCACCGCGTGATGCGCGCACGCAACCCGTCGGTGGGCGCGATCGCGATGCGCGCCGAGCGGAGCGGCCCGGACGGGCTCGTGCTCACCTACGCCTCGCCGCGAAGGATGTGCGGGCTGGCCAAGGGCATCGTCCGCGGGCTGGCCGGCCACTTCCGCGAGCGGGTCAGGCTCGAGGAGCCGGCCTGCATGCGCGCGGGCGCGCCCGCCTGCCGCATCCGCATCGAGCGCTTCTGAGGGGCTGAGCCATGCACGGGCTGATCTTCGCCGAGCTGAAGAAGTTCGCGGACGAGCGCCTGGGCGAAGAGGTCTGGCCGGAGCTGCTCCGCCAGGCGCAGATCCCCAACCGCATGCACCTTCCCATCCACAGCTATCCCGACACGGAAGCGATCGCGATCGTGCAGTCGGTTTGCGCGCGCACCGGCCTCAGCGCCGACGCACTGCTCCAGCAGTTCGGAGAGTTCCTCGCTCCCCACCTGCTCGAGATGTACGCGCCGCTCATCGACAGGAGATGGCGCACGCTGGAGGTCGTCGAGAACACCGAGGAGACCATCCACCAGGTCGTGCGCCTGCGGAACCCCGGCGCCACGCCGCCCCAGCTGCGCACCGAGCGGGCCGGCCCCGCCGAGGTGGTCGTGGTCTACGCCTCGCAGCGGAAGATGTGCGCCGTGGCCAAGGGCATCGTGCGCGGGCTGGCCAGACACTTCGCGGAGCTGATCGCGATCGAGGAGCCCGCCTGCATGCACCGCGGGGCGCCCGCCTGCCGGATCAGCGTCCGCCGGCTCTAGCGGCGCCCGCGCCAGAGGCGCTCGTACGTGTTCCACTCCGTGTCGTCCGTCGTCCACTCGGCATAGAGCGCGATGCCCTCGAAGGTGCCGCCGGTGCCCAGGCCGCGCAGGCCGGCGACCACCCCCAGCAGCGCGTTCTCGGGCGTCTCGACGCCCGCGCGGTGCATCAGTCCCGTCTGGTCGTACGTGGGCACGCCCACCAGGACGCGCGCGCGCGCATGCGAGGCGGCGAAGCGCTGCGTGACGGTCGATCCGGCCCAGGCCAGGTAGCGCCGGTAGAGGCCCGGCGTGAAGAGCGCGGTGTCGTAGGTCATGGTGACGACCTGGTCGGTCAGCTCGGCCACGCGCAGGTAGTAGTCCGGCGTCCAGAGGAAGTTGGGGGCGCCCGGCAGGCGGATGGGCCCGGGGCGGATGGCCGAGAGCGAGATGAGGCCGGGGTCGACCGCGGTGCGCAACGCGCGCAGCAGCGCCAGCAGGTCCACGTTGCCGTCGTCCACCGGCTCGATGTTGAGGTGCACGCCGTCGAAGCCCTCGTCCATCAGGCCGCGGCACTCGGCCACGATCATCTGCCGCTGCGTCAGGTCCGAGAGGTCGATGGTGCCCGGACGCATCCGCTGGTAGCCGACGCGCAGCCCGCCCACCCACGGCAGCACCTTCATCTCCGGCGCCGCCTTGCGCGCCGCGGCCAGGAAGCGGCGCATCTGCTCGCGGTCATGGGGCGGCAGCCGGCCCGCGCGGTCGAACGGGATCACGTGCGGGAAGACGTACGCGACGCCGCGCGCGTCGAGGCGGGCCAGCAGCCGCTCCATCTCCTCCGGCTCGTGCGCGCGCTCGAGCCA
>JAICEW010000515.1 GCA_025923995.1 Vicinamibacteria bacterium
CGAGCAGACCTCGCAGTCGTCGACGCCGTTCCTGGGCCGGCTGCCCATCCTGGGCTACCTGTTCCGGAACCGGTTCGTGCAGTCGACCAACAACGAGCTGCTGCTGTTCATTACGCCCCGCATCATCAAGGGATGAGCGGCCAGGCACGGGAAAGGCGCGGAGGACTTGCTATGAAGCGCTTCGGGCTGTCGGCGTTGGCGGTGGCGGCACTTTCGTTCAACGCCTGTGTCCCTGACTACCTCGAGACCAACAACTCCCAGGTGATCCTGCGGATCACCAAGGTGTCGTCGGAATCGGGGGAGGACGAGGAGGAGGGGGACTTCCTGCTGTCCGACATCGTCCCGGTCTTCAACGACAACGCCATCATCACGGTCCAGGTGGTGCCGAAGAACCCCACCATCGAAGCCAACAGTCCGTTCAACGACGTGATGATCGAGCGCTACGAGGTGCGGTACTTCCGCAGCGACGGCCACAACCAGGAAGGAGTCGACGTGCCCTTCCGTATCACCGGGCCCCTGGGCACCCTGATCCCGGTGAACGCGGAGGGTGACATCGCCTTCGTGGTGGTCCGCCACTCGGCAAAGCTGGAGCCGCCCCTGCGCAATCTCCGGACCGTGACCAACCTCGGGACGGGCGGTGGCCTGGACATCCTGACCGTCAACGCCGATATCACGCTCCACGGGCGCACCACGAGGGGCGAGGGCGTGACCGCCTCGGCGCGGCTGCAGATCACGTTCGCCGACTTCGCCGACGACACCCAAGCGTCGACGACCGTGGCCACCTCGTCGACGACGACCACCACCACCACGCTGTCGCCGCAGCGGACCGTAAACTGAGGAGCCAAACGCCATGACGAACCCTGGGCGTGATCAGATGGACCGGGCCAAGCGCCCGGCGGCGGCAGCCGCCGCCCTGCTCCTCCTCCTGAGCAGCTGCTCACTGGACGAGGTCGAGATCCCGGACATCGACGGTCCGTCGACCTACGGCCTGGGCCTGCAGCTGTCCGCCTCGCCGGACATCATCGTGGCGGACGGCTTCAGCACGTCCCTCATCCGCGCCACCGCGTTCGACCAGAACGGTGCGCCGGCCGCGGGACGCGACCTGTTCTTCCAGATCACCGACACCAACGGCCGCACGGTCGACCTGGGCACGATCCGCTCCACCGCCGGCTTTGGCGTCGGCACCGGCCTGCGGGTGCCCACTGGAGCCGACGGCGTGGCTCAGGTGGTGTACGAGGCCCCGCCTCGCACCGATGCCACCGCGAACCAGGACATCCTCGTCGCCGCGAGGCCGGTGGGGACCGATGCCGCCGGCCAGATCTTCCGCTCGGTGCGGATCTCGCTGCGCTCGGCGGAGCCGCGCCTGTTCCCGCAGGTGCCCGGCAACGCGATCAGCTGCTTCTTCGTGGTCGAGCCCTCGGCCGGACCGTACCGGGTCAACCAGGTGATCTCGTTCCAGACGACCGCGTCCTCCCCGAACGGGCCCATCGTGCGCTACGAGTGGTACTTCGGCGACGGCACGCGCGGCGTTCACCCGCAGGAAGCCAAGGTCTACCGGTTCGCCGGCACGTACAACGTCTTCCACGTCGTGACCGACAGCCTCGGGGGACAAGGGGCCTGCGGTACGACGGTCACGGTGATCCCGTAACCCGCATCGGCCACATCACTGCATGACGCGAAGGTCCCGGGTCCTTCCCATGAAGGCCCGGGACCTTTGCTATCCTTAGCCCCGTGGCAGGCAACCCGCGGATCGACGACCTTCGCAAGCGCATCGAGAGAGACCCGCAGTCCCGCCTCTTCGCCCAGCTCGCCGAGGAGCTGCGCAAGGACGGGGACCTCGCCGAGGCCATCCAGGTCGCGCGCGAGGGGCTGAAGAGCCACTCCAACTACCCCTCGGCGCGGCTGACCCTGGGCCGCGCGCTGATGGACACGGGCGACACGAAGGCCGCTTTGCGCGAGCTGGAGGCCGCCGTCGCGGGCGCCCCCGACAACATCCTGGCCGGGCGCCTGCTCGCGGAGTGCCTGGAGGGCGAGGGAAGCCTGGAGGACGCCGCGGCGCGCTACCGCACGACGCTGGCGCTCTCCCCGGGGGACAAGCAGATCGGCGCCAGGCTGGAGGCGCTGGAGCAGCGCATCCGCAGCCAGGCCGCGCCCCCCGCGCCCGCCGCTTCGATCCCGGTGGCGGCGGTCGAGGGCGACATGGAGCTGGAGACGACTTACGAGAGGCCGGTCGCCTTCGCGGTCCGCTCGCTCGACGAGGACGACGACGTGTTCGAGGCCACGCCGGCCGAGCCGGCGCCGATCCCGCTGGTGGACGCGAGCGAGGACTTCGAGCTGGAGCGGTCCTACGACGCGCTCGCCGCCCGCGCCCCCGTGCCGATGCCGGTCCTGCTGCCGGAGGACGTGGTGGAGCCGGCGCCCGCGCCGCCGGCCGTGGTCGACCCGCTGCCGGAGCCGGAGCCCGACCTCAACTCCTCGACCCTGGCCGAGCTGTACTTCAACCAGGGCTTCACCGACCAGGCGATCGACGTCTACCGCCAGATCGTCGAGCGCGAGCCGGGCAACGAGCGCGTGCAGGCGCGCCTGCACGAGCTGGAGGCGCTCAAGCGGCACCTGCGCGAGCAGGAGCCGGCCGCCGCCGCGGCCGCGGCGCCCGCCGGCCCGGAAGCGCGTGCCGCGCGCCGGGCCGCCCTCACGCGGACCATCGAGCGCCTGCAGGGCCTGCAGGCCGCGCTCAGGAAGGGGTGACCAGGTGGGGGGCTTCGCGGAGGCGCTGAAGGCGATCGCGGGCAAGGTCCCGGAGGCGCAGCTGCTGATCATCATGGCGACCGACGGCATCCCGGTGCAGAAGCTCGTCGTCCGGCAGGACCCGAACCTGGAGGCCGTGGCCGCCGAGTACACCGCGCTGCTCCGAGCGAGCGTCTCCGCCGCCACCGACACCGGCCTCGGCAACCTGCACGAGCTGGCGGTGGTCACCGACCGCATGACCGCCCTGCTGGTCGGCATCACTCCCGAGTACTTCCTGTTCGCCGCCCTCTCGCCGGGGGCGCTGCTCGGCCGCGCGCGCTTCGCGCTGCGCCTGGCGGGCCTCTCGCTCCAGCCCGAGTTCCTCTGACGTCCTGCGCGTCCCGCTGACGGCCGGCGGTCGAGCGCCCTTCGACGCGACGACCTGTGGTCGTGCGCTCTTCGTGGTCCGCCGACCGACCTCGACGCACGCATCAAAGACGCGTGGCCGCAAGAGACACACCAGAAAGCACTTGCC
>JAICEW010000516.1 GCA_025923995.1 Vicinamibacteria bacterium
CGCGCCGCCGGGTCGGATCCGGGCGCGGGCCGTGGCGCGCGCTCCGCGGGACTCGAGACGTGCGGGCTCGATCGCGACCTCGCGACCGCGCAGGCGCACGAGCGCATCGCCGGCAGGCCGGAGCCCACGGCCGCGGCCGGCCGCGAAGCTGATGCGCCCGTCGCCGCTCGAGGAGTCGAGGTCCCAGCCCTGCGCGCTCCAGGCGAGGGTGCCGTCGGCGCGCGCCGCGATGGGCAGGTCGACACCGGCCAGCGCGCGGCCCAACGCCGCCACCTCGAACCCTTGCGCGCGCACGGCCACTTCCGTGCGCGGCGAGCCGCCCAGCGCCAATGGGCCCGACGCCTCCACGCGGCCTCCCAGCCCAACCGCCTCGAACGCGTCGACCAGCAGGCGCGCACCCTCGAAACGGCCGCGCCCCGACGCGGTCCAGGGGCCCACGCGCGCGACGGTGAGCGCCGGAGACGAGGCCTCGAGCGTGCCGGTCACGCGGTCGCTCGTCACCTCGATCGCGGCGGCCGCCTCCATGCGGCCCTCGAGGCCGCTGCCGGGCGCCAGGGCCTCGACGAGCGTCCCGTCGAACGCGGCGCGGGATCGGGCACGAGCGGTGATCGGCTCGATCCTCTCCAGCTGGCCGCTCAGCTCGACCGTAGACGCGCCCGCGAGAACACGTGCGCGCTCGACGACGAGCCGGCCCGCGTCGAGGCGGAGGTCCAGCTCGGCGGTGACTCCGCGCACGCGCAGGCCGGCGCCGGGCCAGCCGCTGGACGCGTCCGCGAGACGCAGCGTGGCGCGACCGCTCGCGTCCGCCTCCAGGTCGAACCGCTCCAGGACCAGCCAGGCCGCACCCGTCGCGTCCTGCAGCTCGAGGCGGCCCTCGGTCACCTCCGCGCGCGCGAGCCGCTCGAGCACGCGCCAGGGCTGCGCGGCGAGGCCCGTCGCGGGTCCCGAAGGGGGGCCGCCCGTGTCCCGCACGACGACCGTGGGATGCCGCAGCGCGAGGTGCGGACCCTTCGTCGACCAGCGGACCGTCGCGCTCGGCACCTCGACCGTGACGCCGCGGACCGTCAGGCGGGCCGCGCGCGCCCCGGCCTCGGCCCGCCAGAGCGCGAGGTCGAGGGCATCGAGGTTCAAGGTGCCGCCGGTGGCGCGCGAGCCCCATCGCTCGAGCGCGCCGCGCAGCTTCGACCGTCCGATCGGCGTGTGCGCGAGCGCGAGGACCAGCAGGGCGAGGCCCACCAGGGAGAGGCCGAGGATCGCGAGCGCGCGCAGCGCCCGGCGCAGCGGGCGGCGGACCACTAGAACGGGTACTGCTGGCCCGGGTCCTCGATCGTGATCCAGCGCAGGTCGGTGAACTCGTCGATCGCGGCCCGGCCGCCGAAGCGGCCGTAGCCGCTCGCCTTGACGCCCCCGAACGGCATCTGCGCCTCGTCGCTCACCGTCGGCCCGTTCACGTGGCAGATGCCCGACTCGATCCGCCGCGCCACCTCGAGCGCCCGGCCGACGTCGCGCCCGAAGACGGCGGCGGACAGGCCGTACTCGGTGTCGTTGGCGATGCGCACCGCATCGTCGACTCCCTTGGCCCGGATCACGCACACGACCGGCCCGAACGACTCCTCGGAGTAGATGCGCATCCCGGGGCCGACGTGGTCCAGCACGGTCGCCTCCATGATGGTCCCCTCGCGGCGGCCGCCGGCCACCAGGTGCGCTCCCTTGGCCACCGCGTCCGCGACGAGCGCTTCGACCCGCTCGGCCGGCTCGCGGTCGATGATCGAGCCCAGCACCACGTGGCCGCGCGGGTCCCCCGCGGGCAGCGACGAGGCCTTGGCCGCGAAGCGCCTGACGAAGTCGTCCGCCACCCTCTCGTCCACCACGATGCGCTCGGTGGACATGCAGATCTGGCCCTGGTGCATGAAGGACCCGAACGCGGCGGCCTTCACGGCCTGGTCCAGGTCCGCGTCGTCCAGGACCAGCAGCGGCGCCTTGCCGCCCAGCTCCAGCAGCACGGGCTTGAGGTGACGCGCCGCCAGCTCGGCGACGATGCGGCCCACGCGCGTCGAGCCCGTGAAGTTGATGCGCTTCACCTTCGGGTGCGCGATCAGGGCCTCCACCACGCGCGGCGCGTCCTCCGGCGAGTTGGTGACCACGTTCAGCACGCCGGGCGGCAGCCCGGCGTCGCGCAGCACCTCGCCCACGAGGCGGTGCGTGGCGGGGCACAGCTCGGACGCCTTGAGCACCACGGTGTTGCCGCACGCGAGGGGCATGGCGACGGCGCGCACGGCCAGGATCACGGGAGCGTTCCACGGGGCCATGCCCAGGACCACTCCGACCGGCTGGCGCACGGACAGGGCCAGGCAGCCCGGCTTGTCGGAGGGGATCACCTCGCCCGCGATCTGCGTGGTCATGCCCGCCGCCTCGCGCAGCATGCCCGCGGCCAGCATCGCGTTGAAGCCGCCCCAGGGCGCGATGCAGCCGGTCTCCGCCATCATCCGCGACGTCACCTCGCCCGCGCGCGCGTCGAGCAGCTCGGCCGCCTTCAGCAGCACCGCCCGGCGCTCCCCGGGGCCCGTGCGCGACCAGGCGGGGAAGGCGGCGGCGGCCGCGTCGACCGCGGCCCTCGCATCCTCGACCGTCGCCGCCGCGGCGCGCGTCACCACCTCGCCCGTGACGGGATTGCGCCTTTCGAAGGTGGCGCCGTTCGAAGCGCCCCGCTCCGTGTTCTCGACCAGCATGCCCAGGTCCGCCATCGCTGACCCTCCCGCCTCGAATTGTCTCTCCGCTCGCATCTCCCCGCGCGTCCATTGGACCTTGGTCCCATGGCGGCCGGGCGGCGGAGGCGGGATGAGGTCAGTAGGGATAGAGGCGCACGCGCTGCACCTGGAAGCGGCCGGGCTCGAGCCGGACGTGCCGGCCCTGGTGCGTCTCGTCGCCGCTGAGCCAGCGGACGTTCTCCCAGCGTCCGTCCACGAAGCGGCCCTCCTCGACGCTCAGGAGGCCCGCGCGCTGTCCCGGAACGGTCGAGTCGAAGGTGACCGTGAGCGCGGTGCCCGCGATCACGAGCTCGTCCGGCGCGATGGCGATCACGAGCCCGCCCGACGGTGGCGCCGCCGCCGGCGCCGAGCCGGGGACAGGCACGATCACGCCGTCGGCCAGCGCGGGCGGCGCGCCCTTCTCGAACGTCGCGGAAAGGACCCACGCGCCGAGCCGCACCTGCTGCGGCTGGC
>JAICEW010000517.1 GCA_025923995.1 Vicinamibacteria bacterium
CTCGTCAACCGGATCACGCGCGGAGAGAAGGCCGGGCGCCTGGGCGTCGTGGTGCCGCGCGCCGAGCTGGTCATCAACAAGAGGATCGCCGACCAGCTGCGCGTGACCATTCCCGAGGAAGCCTGGAAGGCGGCGCAGAGGGTGTTCTGACCAGGGCGGACGGGCTCGGGAGCCTTCGTTGACCCGCGATCGGGGCTGCGCTAGCCTGCCCACGCTCTGGAACCTGATCCGTTCGGCACACGAGGCGCGTCCGTGCAGTCGGCCCTGGCGTCATCCCTGGTCGGCACCGGAGGCGTCGCGCCCCAGACGGGGCGGCACGCAGCCGAGGTTTGCCAGGCGGCCCTGCGCGCGCTGTTCGCGATCGACGGCGTCGACCATTGCGCGGTCTTCCTGCTCGACCCGTCGAGACGCCGCCTCGATCCTGCGCTGTGGTGCGGATACCCGACGGACGGGTTTCTCGTCGACGGTCCGGCGATCGTAGGCCAGGTGGCCCGGACGGGTGAGCCGCAGAGCGTTCCCGATCTCGGCCCGGAGGCGGAGCGACCCTCCGGCCGGGCCCGCTCTGCGCTCGCGCTCCCGCTCCGTGCGGGCGGCGAGACCGTGGGTGTCCTGAGCCTGGAGAGCCGCCAGCCGGCCGCGTTTCCGGCCGCCGTCGCGTCGCTGTGCGAGTCGGTGGGCCAGGGCATCTCGGCCGCCCTCGAGGGAACGGACATCACCGAGCGGCTGCTGCGCGCGAAGGTCGCGTTGGAGATGACGTTCGACGCGATGCCCGAGCTCGTGGCCATCCTCGACCACGACGGGCGCATCCGCCGGCTGAACAAGTCCCTGGCCCTCCGCATCGGCCGGCCCCTGCGGGAGCTGCTCGGGGAGCCGCTCGTCGGCCTCCTTCCCTTCTGCCGGGAATGGCTGGACGGGGCCGCGGCAGCCACGAGCGGCCCGCAGGGAGCCCGCGAGCTGCAGGAACCACACACGGGCGCGGTCTACGAGGCCACCCTGCTGCAGATCCACGGGCCCACGCCCATCCTCGGCGAGCGCGTCGTGATCCTGCGCAACGTGACCGAGCAGCGCGAGATGGCGCGCCGCATGGCGGCCTACGAGCGCCGGGCGGCCACGGGCGACCTGCTCCTGGGCGTCGCCCACGAGGTGCGCAACCCGCTGGCGGCGGTGGAGGCTGCGGCGGCATCCCTCGCCCTCGACGCCGCGGGCGATCACGACCGGACGATGCTGGTGGACATCATCCGGGAGCAGGTGGACCGGCTGAGGACGCTGATGAGCGACCTGCTCGACGTGGCGCGGCCCTCGCGGGGGTCGGAACGGCGCAGCGAGTCGCTGGCCGCGTTCTCGCGCGAGGTGGTCGACGCCTGGCGCCGCAACCCTGCCCGCACTCCGCGCGAGGTGACGCTGCACGCGCCGCCCGGCGACGAGCTGCCGGTGCTGATCGAAAGGCCGCGCATCGAGCAGGTGCTGGTGAACCTGCTGGACAACGCGGCCGAGCACAGTCCCGCCGAGAGCCCCATCCGGATCGAGCTGGACCGCCGGCTGCCCGGGCTCGCGCGCGTCCGCACCATCGACCGCGGAGCGGGACCGCCCGCGGTCGGTGTGAACAGGATGTTCGAGCCCTTCTTCACGACCCGAGCGGGAGGCACCGGTCTCGGCCTCTGCATCGCCAAGGGAATCGTGGAGGACCACGGCGGCCGCATCAGCGCGAGCCGGAACGATCCGGCCCCCGGCCTGACCGTGGAGTTCACGCTGCCGCTCGCGGCCGAGTCCTCCCGCGATTGAAGCCGCGCATCCTCATCCTCGACGACGAGGCCGCGGTCCGCACCAGCTTCTCCTTCTACCTCGCCCGGAAGGGCTTCGCGGTGACGGAGGCGGGGACCCTGGCCGAGGCGCGCCAGGCCATGATGGCGCAGTCCGTGGACGGGCTGCTGCTGGACGTGAGCCTGCCCGACGGCAACGGCCTCGACTGGATTCGCGAGGTTCGTGAAGCGCGTCCCGGCACCGCCATCGTGGTCATGAGCGGCATCGGCGACATCCCCATGGCGGTGCAGGCCATGCGCGAGGGCGCCGACCACTTCGTCACCAAGCCCGTCAACATGGCAGACCTCGAGGTCTTCCTGCGCAAGAGCCTGGAGCTGGGCGGCCTTCGTCGCGGGAGCCGCGCCGTGCAGCGCCAGGCCCGGAAGGCGGCGCCGTTCTTCGGAGAGAGCCCGGCCGCCCTCGCTCTCGGCGAGCAGGCGCGCCTCGCGCTGCAGCACGACGCGCCGGTGCTCCTGCAGGGCGAGACGGGAACCGGCAAGGGTGTCCTGGCGCGCTGGATCCACGAGCACGGAACGCGCGACGGCATGCCGTTCGTCGAGATCAGCTGCGCGGGACTGCCCCGCGAGCTGCTGGCGAGCGAGCTGTTCGGCCACACGCGGGGCGCCTTCACCTCGGCCGTCGCCGACAAGGAGGGGCTGCTCGACGTCGCCGACGGCGGCACCCTGTTCCTCGACGAGATCGGCGAGCTGGACGCGACCACGCAGTCCCAGTTCCTCACCGTGCTGGAGGGGAAGCGCTACCGCCGGCTGGGCGAGGTGCGCGAGCGCCGGAGCGAGTTCCGTCTCGTCTGCGCCAGCAGCCGCGTGCTCACCGACGAGGTGGAGAGCGGGCGCTTCCGGCCCGACCTCTACTTCCGCATCAACGTGCTGCCCATCACGGTCCCCGCCCTGCGCGACCGCGCCGCCGACATGCCCGCGCTGGTGGCCCATCTGCTGGGCGTGCTGGGCGCCGGCGAGGTCGAGGTCTCCCCCGACGTGATGAGCTTCCTGCAGGCGTATTCCTGGCCCGGCAACATACGCGAGCTGAGCCACGCCCTGGAGCGTGGGCTGATGCTCTCCGGGCGCGCGCGCCTCGAGCGCCCCCACTTCGCCTGGCTCAAGGCCACGCCGCGCGCTCAACCGGCGCGCGCATCCGACCACGCGGACCTGGCCCGCTTCGAGCAGGTGGTCCGCCAGCACGGAGGCAACATCGAGGACGCGGCGCGCGCGCTGGGCCTGTCGCGGGCCACGCTGTACCGGCGGCTCAAGGTGGCGCGGGATCGCCCGCAGTAGATCCCGGCGCCAACCCGACTCCTAGCCTTCCTTCGAGACCATCACCTTCAGGGTCGCGAGCACTTCGGGGTGGAGCTTGATCTTCACCTCGTGGTCGCCGAGCGTCTTGATCGGCTCCTCGAGCTGGA
>JAICEW010000518.1 GCA_025923995.1 Vicinamibacteria bacterium
ACCTCGGCCTTGACCTTGGTGATGTCGGCGGCCTTGGAGACCTCATTGATGATGTCCACCTTGATCATGGGGATGGACCTCCTTCTAAGTGACACATATTATAGACTTAGCTGGATTTGAGTGTCAAACGGACCTCTTCATGATCCCAATACCCAAGATCGCGCTCGTCGGACGGCCCAACGTCGGTAAGTCCACCCTGTTCAACCGGATCTGCGGAGGCCGCAAGGCCATCACGGACCGCCGTCCCGGCTCGACCCGCGACCGCAACTACGCACAGACCTCGTGGCAGGGCGCAGCGTTCGAGCTCATCGACACCGGCGGGCTGCTGCTGGGCACGGACGATCCGCTGCTGGGCCCCGCGGCCGAGCAGGCCGACCGCGCGATCGAGGAGGCGGACCTCGTCGTGTTCGTGGTGGACGGGCGCGCGGGCCTGCTTCCGGACGACCGCGCGATCGCGGCCAGCCTCCGCAAGAGGGGAAAGCGGGTCCTGGTCGCCGTCAACAAGATCGAAGGCAGCGAGGACGGCCTGGCCGAGTTCGCGCCCCTGGGCTTCGAGCGGATGCACGCCCTCTCCGCCGAGCACGGGCTCGGCGTGGGCGACCTGCTCGATGCGGCGCTCGCGGACCTGCCGCGGGTGGAGCTGCCGGAGGGCGACCAGGAGCCGCTCAAGATCGCGCTCGTGGGCCGGCCCAACGTCGGCAAGTCGTCGCTGCTGAACCGGTTCCTGGGCGAGGAGCGGGCGGTCGTCTCCCCGATCCCCGGCACGACGCGCGACGCCGTGGACAGCCTGCTCGTGCGCGACGGGCAGCGTTACCTGTTCGTCGACACCGCGGGCATCCGGCGCTCGCGCCACCTGCAGGAGAACGTGGACCACGTGAGCGTGGTGCTGTCCCGGCGCGCCATCGACCGCGCCGACGTCGCGCTGCTGATCCTGGACGCGGCCGAGGGGCTGCGCGAGATGGACGCGACCATCGGCGGCTACGTGCACGAGGCCGGCCGCGGCATGGTGGTCGTGGTCAACAAGTGGGACCTGTCCGAGACGGGCAAGACGAAGGAGATGGAGACCCGCGTCCGCGACAGCCTCAAGTTCCTGGCCTATGCGCCCATCGTCTTCACGTCGGCGAAGACGGGGAAGGGGCTGGCGGGCGCGCTCAAGAAGGCGCGCGAAGTCCACGCCGCCAGCCGCCTCCGGATCGCGACCGGCCCCCTCAACCGCGTGATCGCGAAGGCGGCCGAGAGGCACGCCCCCAAGGCCGCCAAGGGGGGGCATGCCGTCCGCATCCTGTTCGCCACCCAGATCGGGGTGGCGCCGCCGACCTTCGTGGTCTCCATCAACCATCCCGTGGACCTGCACTTCTCCTACAAGCGCTACCTGGAGAACCAGCTACGGGAGCAGTTCGGCTTCGAGGGCGCTCCCATCGTTCTGAAGGTAAGGGCGCGCCGGCACTAGCGATTCTCCTTTCTACTTGACATCGCAGGAGTGAACTCATACAATGCTTGAAATCTTTCGTGTAAGTAGCTGTAGTTAAACTAGTTTTCGTCTAAAGTCGCGGAGCTGCCGACCTCATGACGAAGGCCGACATCGCTCGGATCGTCTACGAGCGACACGGGGGGATCTCCAACCGCGAGGCGGCCCGCCTCGTGGAGATCATCTTCGACTCCATCAAGAACCGTCTGGGTGGGGGCGAGAAGGTCCAGATCACCGGCTTCGGGACGTTCGTGATCCGCCAGAAACGGGAACGGCGAGGACGCAATCCCCAGACTGGAGAGGAGATGCTGATCAAGCCCCGCCGCTCCGTCGTTTTTCGCCCGTCCAAGCTCTTCGGCGCCCTTTCGGAATAGGCTTCAGGTCCACCGAGGCGTATGGACCGGCAGATCCCGAACAAGCTCTTCTTCAAGATCGGCGAGGTGTGCGAGATCACCGACACCCAGCCGTACGTCCTCCGCTACTGGGAGTCGGAGTTCCCGGCCCTGGCGCCGGCCAAGAACAGCTCCGGCCAGCGCATCTACCGCCGGCGCGACATCGAGACCATCCTGCGCATCAAGCAGCTCCTCTACGAGGAGGGCTTCACGATCGCCGGCGCCAAGAAGCGCCTGGAGGTGGAGATGGCCGGGCGGGTGGACACGCCGATGCCGCAGCCGCCGCCGCACCTGGGGGACACGCCGCAGCCCGAGGAGCTCGCGGGAAACCGCTCCGCCGCGCTGCGCGAGGTGAAGGAGCAGCTGCGCGAAATATTGACTCTACTCGAGCGAAATGATAGATCTAGAGCCTGATCGCGGTCGTTGCGGTCGGCTCGGGATGTAGCGCAGCCTGGTAGCGCACCTGCTTGGGGTGCAGGTGGTCGTGGGTTCAAATCCCGCCATCCCGACCAAACTCGATCGTCGTGAGCGGCCCCGGCTGATCATGATCGTCGGGGCTTTGTTGTCTCTGCACGTGCCATGACCACTCCCCTCATCCTGGTGACGAACGACGACGGTGTCCTGGCGCCCGGCATCAAGGCGCTGGCGTCGGCGCTCGCCGGGCAGGGCGAGGTGTTCGTGGTGGCTCCCGACCGCGAGGTCAGCGCCTGCGCGCAGTCGCTGACCCTCAAGCACCCGCTGCGGGTCGAGGAGGTCGGCGAGCGCACCTACTCGGTCGACGGGACGCCTGCGGACTGCGTCAACCTCGCGATCGTGAAGCTGCTGCCGCGTCGTCCGGAGCTCGTCGTGTCGGGCATCAACCGTGGGCCGAACCTGGGTGAGGACGTCTTCTACTCGGGCACCGTCGGCGGCGCGCGCGAGGGCTCGTTCTTCGGCGTCCCCGCGATCGGGGTGTCCCTGGCCGCCCGCGGCGAGGTGGTCTACACCGCGGCCGCCTTGTTCGCTTCCCGACTGGCTGCGATGGTCCTGGAGAAGGGGCTGCCCGAGCGGACCATCCTCAACGTCAACGTTCCGTCGGGCGAGCCGGCGGGGGCGGTCGTGAACGTCCAAGGCCGGCGCGAGCACGAAGGGACCGTGCTGGAGGGGTTGGACCCGCGGCGGCGCACGTACTACTGGATCGAGGAAGGCAAGGACCGCTGGGCGTCCGACGAGATGTCCGACATCCACGCCGTGCGGCGTGGGCTCATCTCGATCACTCCGCTGCACAACGACACGACGCACCACGCGGTGCTGCAGGCGTTCCGCGCCTGGGAGCCGACCCTGCTGAACGGCCATGGGTCAGCGCGC
>JAICEW010000519.1 GCA_025923995.1 Vicinamibacteria bacterium
CCAGGGCCTCGCCCTGGGCGAGGATCATCGCGCGCATCACGCGGTTCTGCAGCTCGCGCACGTTGCCAGGCCAGTGATGGCCGAGGACCGCCGCCTCGGCCTCGGGAGAGAAGGAGAGCACCGGCCGCCCGTACATGAGCGCGTACATCGTGCAGAAGTGCTGCGCGAGGTGGAGGACGTCGTCCAGGCGCTCGCGCAGCGGCGGGATGTCCAGCCGCACCACGTTCAGGCGATGGTAGAAGTCGGCCCGGAAGCGGCCGGCGGCCACCTCGCCTTGCAGGTCGCGGTTGGTGGCGGCGACCACGCGCACGTCCACGGTGCGGCCCGTGCGGCCGCCCACCGGCGACACGTACTTCTCCTGCACGAAGCGGAGGAACCGGCTCTGCGCCTCCAGGGGCAGCTCGCCGATCTCGTCCAGCAGCAGCGTGCCCTTGTCGGCCTGGACCAGCCGGCCCAGCTGCTTGGCCTGCGCGCCGGTGAACGCGCCCTTCTCGTGCCCGAACAGCTCGCTCTCCAGCAGCGTGGTCGGGATGGCGCCGCAGTCCACCACCACGAACGGCTGGTCGCGGCGGGGGCTCAGCTGGTGGATGGCCCGGGCGAACAGCTCCTTGCCCGTGCCGCTCTCGCCGGTGACGAGCACGGTCGCGTCGGTGGGCGCGACCCGGCGCACCTCGTCGAGCAGCGTCTCCATCGGGAGGGAGCGGTAGATGATCTGCGTGCGCTGCAGCGCGTTGCGCAGCTCGGCCACCTCGGCCAGCAGGCGCTGCTTCTCCTGCTCCTGGCGCAGGCGCTGCTGCTCGGTCAGCCGCGCACGGTCCAGCGCCAGGGCGACCTGGGTGGCGAGCGCCTCCAGGAACACGAGGTCCGAGGAGTCGAACGACGTCGAGCGCACGTGGCCCGCGAGGTACAGCACGCCCAGGCAGTCCTCGCCCGCCAGCAGCGGGATGGCCAGCTTGAGCATCTCCTCCACGCCGGCGCCGCTGCGCGCCTCCACCGTGCGCCGCCGCGCCCGCGCGATCGAGATCACCTCGCGCTCGGTGTCGTCGATGGCCAGCGTGGGCACCGGCGAGCCGGACCGCGTGAGTCCGGCGCGCAGCTTCGGCTTGTCGTCGGTGGGCCACTCGAAGAGGCCCACCCGCTCCGGCTTCATCGCGGCGTAGAGCCCCTTCACGACCTCCGCCGCCAGCGCCTGCGCGTCGCCCGTGGCCGCCAGCACCGAGATGGTGTCGGACAGCACCGCCATGTTGCGGTAGTCCTTGGCCAGCCGGCCCGTGAAGATGCCCGTCAGGCGGTCGTGGTAGCCCGCTTCCTCGTCCGCCCCCGACTGCCAGGTGCCGATGCCGCCGCCGTTGCGCTTGGCCGAGTTGAGCGCGGTGTCGGCGCGCCGGATGAGGTCGAGCGCGTCGCGCACCTCGCGGTCGCCCGGCTCCAGCGTGGCCACTCCCAGGCTGAAGCGCAGCGACACCGTGCCCCGGTAGTAGGCCCGCCCGTGCAGCTGCTCGAGGATCTCGTTGGCCCGCCTGAGGCCTTCCGCGCGGTCGGCGCCGCCCAGGATCGACGTGAACACCACGCTGCCGTAGCGCGCGACCTGGTCGGACCGCCGGTGGCAGGCGCGCAGGCGCTCCGCGATCTCGCGCACGACCTGGTCCGCGTCCTCCCGGCTCATGCGGTCGTTGAGCGCGTTGAAGTCGTTCGGGTTGATCATCAGCAGCGTCAGCGCGCGCTCGTCCTCGATGGCGGCGTCGAAGGCGCGCTCCAGGTCCACCTGGAACTCGGCGCGCGAGGGGAGCCCGGTCACCGGGTCGTCGAGGATCTGCGAGACGCGGCGGCTGTGGCGGGCGAGGACGCCGGCGAAGCCCAGCAGCCAGGCCCACGGCGCCTCCAGGGCCCGGGGCTGCTCGGGGCGCGGGGGCAGCCGCACGAGCGCCTGCGAAGCGCTGTCGTCCTCGAGGCGCAGGCCGAGCCAGAGCTCGGGCCCGTGCAACGCGCCGGGCTCGGCGGGCTCCAGCCGCGGCTGCCGCCGGTCGGGAATGCGCGCGGAGAGGCCCGAGAAGATGCCGAGCAGCCGCCCGTCGCCGGCCTGGCTGGGGACCTCGATCCCCGAGAGGCCGGGCCGCACGTCGCGCAGCTTCCAGACCGCCGGCTCGACGTCCAGCAGGAAGCGGGCGGCCTTCGTGAGGTCGGCCAGCTCGGGCACGGGCGAGAGAGCGCCGTCGTGCGCGAGATCCGGCCCTACGGGGGAGTCGGGAACGTAGACCGACACCACCCTGGCGCCCAGCAGCGAGCAAAGGCCCCGCACGTAGAGGCCCAGCAGATCAGTCGATCGCATGGTCTCCCGGAGGGACGCGTAGGATACCAGCGCGTATGGGTCTTTGGAGCGGTTCAGCCGCGACTTTCGACCGGAATTTCGGCTGGAAACGTAATATGTGAAGTGAAGTGAACGGTCCGGATCAGTCGCCGCCGCCGGACCCGCGGAACTGATCGGCCTCGTCCGCGAACAGCAGGTTGAAGCTCGTGAGCGAGCCGTAGCAGCCCGTCACGTACGCCTGGAGCTTCATCTTGGTGTCGTCGGGAAGATCCGAGGCGTTCAACTGCTGCTCGAGGTTGCGCAGCCGGTTCCGGATCATCACGACCTTGTGGAAGAAGCTCTCGATGGGCCAGCTCTTCTCCTGCAGGCCCGGCCTGCCGGGACGCAGCACCATCTCCCCGCCGCGCCACCTCTCGGCGGGCGCCACGGGCGTGAGCCCAAGCTCCTCGCGCAGGACGCGCCGGAGCGTCATCTCGAGGTCGTCGCGCCCGTGATCGGTCATGGGGGGTTCCGTCCTTTCGCGTTCGCTCACGAGGGGCGGCGGAGCGAGGCGGGGCCCGCTCGCTTCGGCCGGCCGCGCGGTCCGGGGCCGCGCGTCGGGCTCGCCGCCGCGGTAGTTGTGCTGGCTGCCGCAGTAGTCGCACTGCGTGCGGATCACGCGGCCGTCGCCGTCCACCACGATCACCGTGTGGTCGCGTTCGAGGTGGCACGCGCGGCACAGGTCGTTGATGCGCTCTCCGGCGCGGTGACGGCGGGGCTCCATCCGTGCGGAATCATATCCCTGGAATGAGCGCGTCTCCCCGAGCGTTCTGGTCTGGTCGAGGGAGGCTGCCCATGACGCGAACCATGCTTACGAGTTTCGTCTCCGGGTGTTTCGCGATCCTGGTCGCGTGCGG
>JAICEW010000520.1 GCA_025923995.1 Vicinamibacteria bacterium
CAATCGGCCCAGGCGTCAGCCGCGGACCACACGGTGCCGGCGCACGGACGTGCGCACCGGCGTCTCCCTTGCGTCGTCGCTCAGCACGCCCACCGACAGCGAGAGCGAGTCGCGGGTCGCGTGCGCCATGTGCCACCACCCCCGAGGCACGTACAGCCAGTCACCCGGAAGCAGCGTGCAGGCCAGGACGGGCGAGGTCTCCCGCTCGAAGTGCGCGTCGCGCGGGATCTCGCGCAGGCGCGGCCGCGGGTTCACCGTGTTGCGCCGCAGCCGGTACTGCTTCTCCCCGCACGTCTGCGCGATGAACACGTCCTCGCAGTCGTAGTGCCAGCCGAAGCTGCAGTACCCCGCCGGAGTCGCGAACGCCTGCACGCCGACCTCGCCCGGCAGCTCGAGTGCGAAGGCTTCCGCCAGCGCGCGCAGGTCCGGGTCCAGCCGGTCGCATTCACGGATGACAAGCGAGTAGCCGCGCTCGAGCAGGCCCCACGCCTCGGCAGGTGCGAGCGGCGCGTCGCCGGTGTGTCTCACGCCGTTGCGGACGACCAGCATGTCCGCGCCCGCCCGCACGAGCTTCTCGACCGTCGCCCAGGTGAGGAGGGGGATCGCGTCCCGCGCGCTCGAGGGCCGGACCAGCGGCTCCCGACCGAAGTGGGAGGAGAGGAACCAGTCCAGGGGTTGCGTTGAGAGCCAGGTCGAGATCAGGGTGGCCTTCCGGAACGGTGACGAGTCCCGAACGTGCAACCCACGTGCCCCGGGCGCGGAGCGGGTGACGCCTACAGCGTGACGCTCAGCTCACCGACCGCGCGGCCGTCGATGCTGAGGCCGAGCGTATGGACTCCCCGCGGGCCGAGAGGATCGAGGTTCAGCCTCACCAGGAGGCGGGGGCCCTCGACGTACTCGCAACTGACCGCCACGAGGCGGTGGGGGCCCCGCGGCTGGAAATCCGTGACCGTGAAGACGTGCGGGCCTTCGTAGGTTCGCGAGAAGCCCCGGAAGTACGCCGCGATCCACAGCCCGCTCACCTTCCCGTCCTGCCCGCTGACGCGCGACACCGGGAACAGCTCTCCGTGGTAGAGGTACCCCCCTCCGATCTCGGCCTGGACGGTGCCCTCGGTCGACGCGAAGGAGGCTTGCGGCCAGCCCGCCCAGCCATCGTTCGCGCCCGTCTCGATGGGGGGACGCTCCAGCGCCGCCAGCGTGCCTCGCCCCTTGTAGCGGGACCTCTGTCCGCGGCGCGGCAGCTCCCGCACGGTCACCGCGATGGGCTGGTCCATCGCCCGCTCGCCGTCGACGTCGAGGTGCAGGCGATGCCCGCCCGGCAGGCCGAGCGGTGGCAAGGGCAGCTCGACCGTGAGCAGCCCCGGCCCCGTGGGGGATCGGACGGTGCGCGTGGCGACGACCTGAGGGCTGCTTTCGTCCGGCTCGTCGACGACGTCGAGCCGGTGCTCGGCGGCGTCTTCGGCCCAGAACTCGGCCGTGAGTGTCAGGCCGCGGTCGGTGGGCAGCCGGCGCCGGCTCGCAAACGCCAACTGCTCGCTGCGGCCCCCGCGCGTGACATGGGTGAGAAACGAGACGAATCGCATCGAACGGTCACCGGCGTCACAGGGTGACCTGGCCAACGGGCTGCGCTGACGCCATCACCTCGAAGGACCGATTCTAACCCCAAAAAGTTTCGCGCAACAGAGTTTCTCCGGGCACGCACATTGCTCTACAGCTCACGGGGGCCGGCGCGCGGTGCGGCGGCTCGACGAGGAGCAGGGTCCTATGATGAAGCGCGCGATTCCTTTCGCAATGGCAACTGCGCTGGCCGCCGCCGGCGCCGGCGCCCAGCCCCCCCTGACGCAGACCCGTGCCCCGGGCCAGGCCGACCGGGCCGCGAGCCCGGCGGACACGCAGTTCATGAGGGACGCCGCGGCGGACGGCCTGGCCGAGGTGGAGCTCGGCAAGATGGCCCAGGACAAAGCCAGCCGCCAGGACGTCAGGGACTTCGCGAAGATGATGGTGGCCGACCACTCGAGGGCCAACGCGGAGCTGAAAGCGCTGGCCGCCCGCAAGGACGTGAGGCTGCCGGACGACGTCAAGCTCGAGCACAAGTCCGAGAAGGAGCGGCTGGAACAACTCTCGGGCCCCGCCTTCGACGAGGCCTATGCGAGTCACATGGTGAAGGACCACCAGAAGGCCGTGACGTTGTTCGGCCAGCAGGCCCGGACGGGCCTCGACCCGGCCACGAAGGAATGGGCCGCCCGGACGCTCCCGACGCTGGAACAGCACCTGGCGAAGGCAAGGGAGATCGCCGGCAAGAAGGCCAGCGAGGGTGGCGACCACAAGCACTGACCGGCGACCCGCGCTCCGCAGGGGCGTCCGTGCCACACTCGGCGCGGTGCCGACACTGGACCAGCGCATGGAGGCGACGCGGGCGCCCGACCGCCTGCCCGTCATCCACCAGGAGTGGCGCCACCTTCTCTTCGTTCACTGGGTCGTCGAGAGCGACGCCGTTCAGCGCCTCCTGCCCCCGGGCCTCGACGTCGACACCTTCGAGGGGAAGGCCTACGTCGGGCTGGTGCCGTTCACGGTCCGAGGCACGCGTCCCCCGCTGCTGCCGCCGCTGCCGGTCGTCTCCAGCTTCCACGAGGTCAACCTGCGGACGTACGTGCACCGCGGCGGCCGCGAGCCGGGCGTCTGGTTCTTCAGCCTCGACGCCACCAGCCGCCCGACCGTGGTCGGGGCGCGCGCCTGGTTCCGACTGGCGTACCACTTCGCCCGGATCCGCATGGAGCAGGCACCCGGATCACGGATCTCGTTCGAGGCCGAACGCCACTGGCCGGGACCGAAGCCGGCCGGCTGCTCGCTTCGCTATCGCCCGGCCGGGCCGGTCCGCCCGGCCGAGCCGGACTCGCTGGAGTACTTCCTCGCCGAGCGCTACATCCTCTACGCCGGCGGCGGCGACGGCCTGCGGCAGGGACGCGTCGCGCACCAGCCCTACCCGCTTCAGCCGGCCGAGGTCGATGGAATGCACGAGACGCTGAGCGCCGCGGCCGCGGTTCCGGCCTCGCGGGGCGACCGGCTGGTGCACTACGCCTCGGGCGTCTCGGTGCGCATCTACGCGCCCGTGCGAGCCTGACGGCGCTCAAGCGCTTCGGCTACGGCGCCCCGCGTCGCACGTCGCCCGCTGGCC
>JAICEW010000521.1 GCA_025923995.1 Vicinamibacteria bacterium
CAGGCCGATGTACAGCCGGCGCCCCAGCCGGAGCACGTCCCCGCCCTCCAGGTGCGCGCCTTCGGGCAGGCCGACCAGCTCGCGAAAGCCCGCCAGCGCGGCCGCGACGGGAGGCACCTCCGGCCGCCGCGACGGCGGAGTGGGCGCGGCCACGACCGCGAGCTCGTCCAGCACCACGGCCGTGTCCTCGATGAAGCAGCAGTCCGGGCACTCGGGATCGGCCGGCAGGCGGAGCACGCGCAAGCCGAGCCGCGAGAGCGCGTCGCAGTACGCGTCGTGCTGCGAGACCGCCAGCGCGAAGTCGATGGGCTGGCGCTGGAGATGCGTCAGCTGGGCGTCCTGGATCTTCGGCGAGACGTCGCGGGTGAGTGCGATCTCCATGCGAGGCCGGGAGGGCCATTCTAGCCCCCGCTCGCGCGTGGGTGGCCTCCCGTTTCGTGGCAGCATACGCCCCCATGACCGCACGCATCGCCGTCCTCGCTCTCGTCCTGGCCGCGCCATCGCTCCACGCGGACGAGCCGCCGCTGCTGCGCCCCGACGTGGCGCGCGCGCTGGCGTCCGAGCTCTCCGGCGAGTCCGCCAAGCGGAACCTGGAGTCGCTCGTCGGCAACCACCGCATGCGCGGATCGCGCGGCTTCCGCGCGGCCGCGGACCACGTCGCGGCGCAGCTGCGCGCGTACGGCCTGCCGCAGGTGGACCTCATCTCGCTCCCGGCCGACGGCACGCAGTTCTACGGGACCCAGAAGGCGCGGCCCGCCTGGGACGCGGAGTTCGCGGAGCTGTGGGAGCTGGACGGCGAGGGGCGCCCGAAGGCGCGCCTGGCCAGCTGGGAGTCGATGCCGCTCACGCTGGCGCAGGACAGCGCGAGCGCCGACGTGAAGGCGGACCTCGTCGACGTCGGCGAAGGCACCAGGGCCGGCGACTACGAGGGCAGGGACGTGCGCGGGAAGATCGTGCTCACGTCGTCGCAGCCCTCCGCGGTCGAGACGCTGGCGGTCGCGACGCACGGCGCCGCGGGCATCGTGAGCTACGCGCAGAACCAGCGCACCGCCTGGTGGGGCGAGAACGAGAACCTGGTGCGCTGGGGGCACCTCGACAGCTTCCCGAAGACGCCCACGTTCGCGTTCATGGTGACGCTGAAGCAGGCGCGCGCGTGGAAGGACCGCCTGGCGAAGGGCGAACGGATCCCCCTGCACGCGGTCGTGAAGGCGGGCCGCCACCCCGGGTCGTACGACATCGTGACCGCGGTCATCCCCGGCGACGACGCCGCGCGCTCGCGGGAGGAGATCGTCTTCAGCTGCCACCTCGACCACCCCCGCCCCGGAGCCAACGACAACGCGAGCGGCTGCGCGACGATCCTCGAGGTCGCGCGCGCGTTCGCCAAGCTGATCCGCGAGGGCCGGGTGCAGGCGCCCGCGCGCACGCTGCGCTTCGTCTGGCCGCCCGAGATCGAGGGCACGCTCGCGCTGCTCAACGGACGCCCCGAGATCGCGGCGCGCACGAAGGCCGCGATCCACCTCGACATGGTGGGCGGCGGAGCGGAGACCAGGGCCGTCTTCCACGTCACGCGCGGCCCGGCCAGCCTGCCGTCGTTCGTGTACGACGTGTCGGAGGCGCTGGCCGAGTTCGTGAACCGCGAGACCGACGCGTTCGCGGCCGGCCGAAGGGCCGACTACCCGCTCGTGGCGCGAGAGGGCGGCAAGGAGGGCCTGGCCGCGCAGGTCTCCGAGCTCTCGCTCGGCAGCGACCACCAGGTCTACTCGGACTCGTCCTGGGGCATCCCGGCGCTCTACTTCAACGACTGGCCGGACCGGTACATCCACACCAACTTCGACACCTCCGCGAACATCGATCCCACCAAGCTCCAGCGCGCGGCGTTCCTGGCCGCCGCGTCCGGGTACGTCCTGGCGGACGCGGGCCCGGCCCACGCGGATGCGCTGTGGGAGAACGTGCGCGCCCGGAGCCTGCGGCGCGCGGCGACGATGCTCGAACGGCGCGCGGGCCTGTCGGCCGCGGACGCCGCGGCGCTCGTGCGCTTCCAGCGCTGGTACGAGCGCGGGATGGTCGACTCGCTCGCGCGCTTCGTACCCGTCACCACGGCCCTGCGCGCGCAGGCCGATGCGCACCTCGCGCTGCTGGACCGCCTGTGGGGCAACGTGCCCGCGCCGCTCCCGGCGGCCGTGGGTCCGGCCGCACTCGTCTACGCGCGCAACGGGAACGTGAAGGGCACTGTGTCCGCGTTCGGCTACGAGTACCTCGACGACCACTACCCGAAGGCGTCCGAGCTGAAGCTGCCGGCGTTCGCGGGGCGACGCGGCGGCGGCGGCGACTACGCGTACGAGGTCCTGAACCTGGTCGACGGGCGGCGCACCGCGGCCGAGATCCGCGACGCCGTCTCTGCCATCTACGGTCCGGTCCCGCTGGAACACGTGACGGAGTACCTGCAGGCGCTCGCGGCCGCGCGCCTGGTCGAGGAGAAGCGATGAGACCTCTCGCCCTGGCCGTCCTCCTGGCGGCGTGCGCGGCGGCGTCCCCGGCTGCCGAGCCCGTCAAGATCTTCATCTCCGCCGACATGGAGGGGCTGACCGGCGTGGTGACCGGCGACCAGCTCGGCCCGACGGGGTTCGAGTACGCCGCGTTCCGCGAGGTCATGACCGCCGAGGTCAACGCCGCCATCGAGGCCGCGCGGGCGGGCGGCGCGACCGAGATCGTCGTGGCCGACTCCCACGGGAACATGGAGAACCTGCTCCTCGACAAGCTCCCGCCGGACGTCCAGGTCGTGCGATCGAACCCCCGGCCGCACGGGATGATGGAGGGCATCGACGCCACCTTCGCCGGGGTCCTCTTCATCGGGTACCACTCGAGCACGACCAACCCACGGGGCGTCCGCGCCCACACCCTGTCGAGCGCCAACCTCGCCGACGTGCGGCTGGGCGGCGTCTCGATGCCCGAGTCGGGGCTCAACGCCGCGCTGGCCGGGCACTACGGCGTGCCCGTGCTGGCCATCTCCGGCGACGACGCGGCGGTCGCGGAGGCGCAGGCGCTCATCGGCGACGTGGAGGGAGCGGTCGTCAAGTGGGCGCTCGGCTTCCACTCGGCTCGGACGCTCACGCCCTCCGCGGGACGCGAGGTGATCAAGGC
>JAICEW010000522.1 GCA_025923995.1 Vicinamibacteria bacterium
CCCCTTTCCCATCCGCTCGCCTCGCCTCCGGCTGCAGCTCGTCCAACCTCACGCACGCCTCGGGCTGCCATGGCGCGAGATACTCGTCTGACTGCAACTTGCCCCAGCGCTCGCCTGTTGTTGACAAGTGAAATGTCCGCTTGGTTTTGACAAGTGATCTGTCCGCTCAGGCCCGGGGACCCATCGGCAAGCGAGGGCCGCGACGGGGGCGCATGAGCCGGGTGGAAGGCAGAGCGCGAGAAGGGGTGAGCCGGCGGCCCGGCAGCGTGAGACTGTGAGCCCGCGCGCGAGCCGGTCGACGAGGTGTGGACGCCGCGAGGGGGGCGCCGGTGGCGTCGTAGCGGCCCAAGCACTGCGGGCCGCGCCAGACGGAGTGGGTGCCATCGAGGTGGCGGCGGACGGTGACGCGGAGCCGCGCGCAGGTGCGCCGGCCAGGCTGCTTGCTGAGTTGCAAGGGGACGCCGTCGAGGACGACGACATTGTCGAGACCGACGGTGCGCTCTTCCTCATGGCACAGGATGAGATCCAGATCGACGGCCCCAAGCGCCACGAAGGCCGGGTCCGGGTCCGCCGGCGGGCAGGTGAACTGGGCGTCGTAGTCGGCGATGAAGTGCTCGCGCAGGTAGGCGTTGGCGGCCTCCACGGTGGTGATGCCCGCCACGCGGAGCTCGTTGATGAGCCGGCCTTGCAGGGTGCGGTTGAGGCGCTCGCCGCGGCCGCGGCCCTGGGGGGAATAGCTGGGGATGTGCTCGATCCCGAGGCGCGTGAGCGCGCGCCCGAGCTGGGTGGGACGCGAGAGATCGACCTTGCCGCCGGCGCTGGGGGTATAGAAGGCCCACCCGGCGCGGTCGGTATAGAGGGCGATGGGCAGGCCGTACGTCTGGAAGACGGTCTGCAACGCGCTCATGACAGCGGCGGTGGTCTCGCCCGGCCAGAGCTGGGCATAGAGCAGCCGCTTGGTCGCGTCGTCCAGGACGGCAATGAGGGTCTGGCGCTCCGTCGGGCAGAGCGCGAGCCAGGCATGGCGGCTGCCGTCGAGATGTAGGAGTTCGCCGAAGCACGGCCGCGGTTCGCGGCGGCGGCGATGGCGGCCCCGCGTGCGCCCCTTGCGGACGAGGCCGGCCTCGTGGAGCGCGAGCTTGACGAAGGTGTAGGACAGCGTCACGCCGTGATCGCGCCGGGCGAGGTGGTAGAAGTGCCGCACGTTGAAGCCGGGGTGCCCGTCGCGCGGTCCGTAGCGCTCGCGATACAGGCGCAGGATGCGTTGGACCTCCGCGATGGGCGCTTTGCGGCGCGAGGGCTGGCCCCGGCGCCCATCGTGCAGGCCCAGGACGCCGTCGCGCTCATAGCGGGCGCGCCAGCGGCGCAGGCTGCGGGTATGGATGCCGAGAATGTCGGCGCCCTGCAACCACGTCAGGGTCCCGGCCAACACGCGACAGATGACCTCCTGGACTTTCATGGCCCGCTCCACAGCGGCCGCGGCATAGAGCATGGGTGGCCCCCCTTCCACCCATGGCCATACCGGAGCCGCCTCGAAGAGCGGACATTTCATTTGCTCTCGGGAGCGGACAGATCATGTGCTCCCTACAAAAGTTGACTACGCTCTTGACGGCGGGGGTGTGCCCGGATAGCATGCCGCCCAATCTCGCTAGCATGATTAGCGCGCGAGGTCCTGCCAAAGGTCGGTGAGGTCGCCGACGGGCGCTAATGTGCGCTGTGGCATCGGGCTCCTTGGGTGACCGGCGTCCGAGGTGGCCGATTGCGTCAGGGGACAGGGTTACGAGGGGAGCGTTCGCCGTCGGAGGGCGTTCATGTTGCTTACGTGCTGAAAGGAGAGAGCTGTGCCGAAATCGTCGATCAGCGTACTGGTCGCAGCCTTCGCGCTCGCCGCGACCGGGGCCGGATGCGTGGCGTCGCTGGGCGAGATGCGCGCGAAGCCGGCTCAACGCGTGCTCGTGGGCCCCGGCCGCTATGCGGATCTGGGCGGCTGCGTCGCTGCCGGCCTCCAGGAAGCTCCCGCCGCCGGCTTCTGGGGCTTCCGGCTCAAGCCCGGCGATCTCCGGCTCGAAGTGGTTCGCCGCGACGATCAGCAGACCATGACAGTGACGGGCTACCCCGGCTTGGTGATGGACATGCCGGCGCTCGATCTCGTTTTCCGGCAGGAGAGCGAGCGCGTGCGCATCGAACTCCGCGAGGGCACCACGCGACAGGCGATCCTCGACGACACGTGGGCCATCGTCCAGCGCTGCGCGAACCAAACGCCGCGCGGCTAGTATGACAACGGAGAACACACCGACGCCGCGCCCCGGAGGCTAATGTGCGCTGGGCCTGCGGCTCCAGCGTCCGATAAATGTCCCGCTACAGCCGCGGGCTCCTGCGCGCTTCCTGGGCCGCCACGGCATGCGCGGCATCGACCCCACGAAGTATACGATTCGCTGAATCTGGGGGCCGCGCGGCCCCGGATTCAGCGCCCGGCTACTTGAGCGGCTTGGTGGCCGTGTACTCGTTGATCGCCACGTACGTTCGCTGCAGCTTGACGTCCACGAAGCCGGTCTTCCTCAGCACGTCGAGGATCGTCTCGGGCGGCACGCACTGATCGATCGTGTCCCAGTAGAACTTCATGAGGAGCTGAGCCGGCTCGTTCCGAAAGATGATCCGGGCCATCCACGGCAGGACGCGCTGGAAATGGGTCTTGACGAACCAGCGCCCGAACCGGGTCTCCGGGCGGGGCGTCTCGAGCAGGATGATGCGTCCGCCCGGCTTCAGAACGCGGAAGTATTCGCGGAACGCGATCCCCAGGTCGGGCACGTGGCGAAGGGCAAAGCCCATGCTGAGCATGTCGAAGCGATCGCCCCGGAACGGGAGCGCCTCGGCCCTTCCCCGCACCAGCGGCGCGGTGACCGCCTTCTTCGCCTCTCCGAGCATGCCCTGACTCGGGTCGACGCCCACGACGTTGCTCTTGCCGACGATGTCGACGCCCCCGCGCGTCATGAGGCCGGTGCCGGCGGCGACGTCGAGCAGCCGCATGCCCTTGCGCAGCCCGGCCCGCCGCAGGGCATCGCGGCGATACCACCGCCCCGAGCCCAGGTCGAGCATGGTCCCGACGCGGTTGTAGTAGCGGGC
>JAICEW010000523.1 GCA_025923995.1 Vicinamibacteria bacterium
ACGGAGCCCGAGGGGACGAGGGCCGTGGCCGCGGCTCACCCCCTCCAGGTGGAGTAGGGCGCTACCAGTTCTCGCAGCGGAGCTCGCCCCGGTCCCAGACCACGCGAGCCACGCTGGCCTCGAACTGCTCCTCGGTCCGCGACACCGGACAGTGGACGACGAAGAAGGTGTCCGGACCCATGCCGGCACGGAAGCGCTCCGTCTCGCCGCGCTCGAGGCATCGCTCCACCCGGCGCGAGGAGAGCCACGGCACCAGGTTGAACTCGCCGAACGCCTCCTCGTCCACCGCGATGTGGATCGCCTCGCCGGAGTTGGCGCGGTTCTCCAGGTCGACCTTGAGGTAACGGCACGTCTGGAAGGCATCCGACACCCAGTCGCACCCGGCCAGGGCCAGCAGCCCGGCCAGGGCGACGGCTGCCCTGCTGAGTGTTCCACGGTCGGACACGTATCCCCCTTGCATCAGGCGATCATCGCACACGGGAGGCCCGGACGCCCCCCGACGCCCTTTGGACGTGGGCGGGGGCGCGACGGACGCGGCGGATCACCAGGGCCGCCAGGAATCCGAACGCGAAGCCGCCCAGGTGGGCCCCGAACGCGATCCCGGAGCTCATCCGGGCGGTGAGCAGGGCGTAGAACACCTGCTCCAGGAGCCACAGGAGCAGGAAGATCCAGGCCGGCCAGGTCAGGAAGCTGATGCGGGGAGAAAAGGACATCAGGGAGACGAGCGCCAGGCGCATGGGCTGGCGTGCCTGAGTGGCCGCGAACGCGCCCATGAGCCCCGCGACCGCGCCCGAGGCGCCCACCGCCGGCTCCACGCTGCCGGCGTTCACGGCGGCGTGCGTGAGCGCGGCCGCGACGCCCGCCACCAGGTAGAAGGCGGCGAAGAAGCCCTCGCCCCACTCGAGCTCCAGCAGGCCGCCCACGGCCCAGAGGAAGACCATGTTGAACAGCAGGTGCAGCACGTCCGCGTGCAGGAACAGGTGCGTCAGCAGCCCCAGCGACGCCGCGTCGGCGGGCACGAAGCCGAACCGGTAGAAAGGGTGGCCGCCGCGCAGGGCCCGGTAGTCCTCCCGGCAGGACTCGAGGCGCGCGCGGTCCGCGTCGTCGGGGACCTCCGCCGGCCACTCGGCGTCGCGGAGCAGGAAGGCCAGCGCGGTGGGATGCTGCGCGCGCCGCTCGGCCAGCGCGGGACGCTCGCGAGCGGCCTTGTCGAGCGTCCAGCCGGCCACCCGCTCCAGGCTGGCCTCCTCGCGCGCGACCCCGGCCGTGTCGGCCTGGCTGGTCACGAGGAAGACCGCGACGTTCACGGCGATCAGTGCCGTCGTGATCCGCGGCAGGCGCGGGCGCTCGGCGTCCGGGCCCAGCGGGACGAGGAGGATCACGTGCCCGTCAGAGCGACATCAGCCACAGCTCGCTCTTGCCCGACTGGCCGTTCTTGACCTCGTACACGATGCGCTTGCCGTCGGGCGAGAGCGCGAAGCGCTGCTTGAACGAGTGCTTGTTCTCGAGCCGCCTGGGGGCAGGGTCGCCCACGCGGCTGACGAACAGGTCGTGGGCGGACTCGCCCGTGAGCACCGAGGCGACCGCCTCGTTCGCGACGCCGACCGCAGCCACGTAGACGACTCGCTTGCGATCGGGCGTCAGGGCCGCGCTGGCCGGGTCGACCACCTTGACCGGCTTCGAGAAGACAGGCTGCAGGTCGGAGCCGTCCGGGTTCATCGTCATGAGCTGCGTGCCCGATCCCGAGTCCTGCCCGAACAGGATGCGGCCGTCCGCCGTCCAGTGCGCTCCTCCCGACCGCCCGCCCTCCGTCAGCCGGACCGGGTTGGAGCCGTCGTCGCCCACCACGAACACGTCCGTGCCGAAGAAGGAGCCGGACGAAGCGCCTGCCTTCTTCTTCTGGTCGTACATCAGGGCCTCGGCCCGGCGGCCCAGGTCGCGCGAGCCCTCGTAGACGTTGCGCGGCCCGCCCGCGACCGCGTCCTCCGTGAACTGCTGGAACTCGTCGTTGCCCTGCGCGTTGAGGCCCGTGCCCGTCTCGGCGCCCGCGCCCGCGTCCTGGAGCGCCTCGGGGGACCAGCTCTCGTAGACGAGCGTCGGCCGGTCCGGCGCGAAGACCAGCTCCCGCGACGACTCGACGGCCAGCATGCGCGCGCGCCCGTCCGCGACGTCGACCACGCACGGACCCGCGGGGGCGCCGCCGACGGGCATCCCATCCTCGCTCGATGCGCCGTAGGAGGGAGGCTCGCCGGAGCAGTGCAGCGCCAGGCGCGTCCCGTCCGGCGACCAGCTGGGCCCCATGCCCGACGCGACCCGCGTCGCCTGCTTCGTGTCCACGTCGAGCACGTAGACGGCCGTGCCGTATCCGTTGCCCTCCGAGGCGTCCGCGCCGCCCTCGGCGACGTAGGCCAGGCGCGCGCCGTCCGGCGACCAGGCGAACGTGCCCCAGACCTTGCGGGCCACGGTCTCCGTCGTGCCCTTCTCGAGATCGTGGACCGCGAGGTCGGCACCGCCCTTCAGGAACGCGAGGCGGTCGCCGCGGGGCGACCACCGCGGCCCCGTCGCGTCGAACGTGTCGGCCACGACCAGGCGCGTGCCGGGGAAGACGAAGACCTTGACGGCCAGGCCCGCCACCAGCAGGAGCAGCCCGCCCACGATCCACGCCCAGACCGGCACGCCGCGCCTGGCGGGCGCGGCCCTGGGAACGAAGCGCGGGGCCTGCGGCTTGTGCAGGCCCGCGGTCGCGCTGGCCGTGCCCACGCCGGCGTGCGTGAGCAGGTTCAGCTTGTGCTTGACCAGCGCGTTGCCGGGGTCGACCTGCAGGCAGCGCTCGAGCACCTCGATGGCCTGCGCCTTGTGCCCGTTGTCGGCGTAGAGCTGCGCGACCTGGAGGTAGAGCGCCTTGGCCTTCGGCTGGGCCGCGATCTGCGCTTCCAGCGCCTGGACCTTCTCGGCCACCTGCGGGGGAAGCTCGGGACCCTCGTCCATCGATCCTCCTTCCGTGCTGCCCGAAAGACTAACCCAGGTCCTTCAGGATCTCCCTCGCGGCGTTCAGGCCGGGCGCGCCGGTGACGCCGCCGCCGGGGTGCGTGCCCGCGCCGCAGAGGTACAG
>JAICEW010000524.1 GCA_025923995.1 Vicinamibacteria bacterium
GATTCTCGGCGCCGCGCTGCGCGCGCGGCGCCTGGAGACCGCGGCGGCCTGCGTCGAGCGCCTGGGCCGCAGCGGGGAGGACGCCGGCCTGGTCGCCCGCGTGCTCGAGCGGGAAGGCGGGGCGCTCGCGACCGCCGCGGCGCGCGCGCTGGGCCGCTGCGGCACCGCGGACGACGTGCCGCTGCTGCGGGAGGTGGAGTCGCGCCACCCGCGCGCCGACCCGCTGGCCGTGGCCTGCCGCGGCGCGGTCGCGTCCATCCACACCCGCCAGCCGGGCGCGTCGCAGGGACGGCTCTCGCTGTCGGTGGAGCACTCCGGCCAGGTCAGCCTGACCGCCGACGAGGCGGGTCGCGTCTCGCTCGAGCCAGGCGAGAGGCGTCGCCGGAGCGAATGAGTCGAGCCGACCGGCCGGTTGTGTCGGACCTGCCGACGCCATGGGTCGTGTCAGGCTCCGCGGCCGTGAAGGTTCGGGACGTGATCAGTTGGAGGCCGAAGGGTGGAAGCTCGTGGCCCAGGTTGGAAGCCATCGCCAGTACAAGCACCCGCAGCGCACGGGTCGTGTGACGGTGGCGGGTCATGGGTCGGCTGATCTGCACCCGAAGACGCTGCGCAGCATCGAGCGACAGTCCGGCGTTAAGATGAAATGAAGATGCGCTACCTCGTCGTCTACGAGAAGGGCCCCGCGAACTACTCCGCCTACAGCCCGGACCTGCCTGGCTGTGTCGCGACTGGCTCGACGCTCGAGGAGACCCGCCAGAACATGCGCGGCGCGATCGAGATGCATCTGTCCGGGCTGCGCGAGGACGGGTTGCCGGTACCCGAGGGGCGCGGCGTCGGTGAGGCGGAAGCCGAGATCGTCGAGGTCGCCTGACGACCGCGCGTCAGCCCGCCGGTCCCCGTCCTCCCTCGTAGCGCCGCACGATCGGCAGCGCGGCCGCGACCACCGCGGCCGTCGCGATGGTCACGATCCCGCCCGAGACGATCGAGACCGTCACGCCGAACGCGACCGGCACGAACCAGGACGCGACCAGGCCCGCCTCCAGCTCGCCCAGCTGCGGCCCGCCCATGAAGAAGATCATGTTGACCGCCGTCATGCGGCCGCGCAGCGCGTCGGGCGTGATGAGCTGCCTCAGCGTCTGCCGGATCACCGTCGAGATCACGTCCGCCAGGCCGGTGCCGGCCAGGGCCAGGAACGTGAGCAGGTACGAGCGCGACAGACCGTACACGATCGTCGCGACTCCATAGGCGGCGACCGCCCACAGCAGCGCGACGCCCTGTCGTCGCGGCAGCGGGCGGATCGAGGTGTAGAGCGAGCCCAGCAAGGCGCCGGTCGCGGGCGCGGCGGCCAGCCAGCCGTAGCCCGAAGGCCCGACGTGCAGGACCTGGTCGGCCACGATCGGCAGCAGCGACATGGCGCCGGAGAAGAACGTGGCCACGAAGTCGAGCGCCATGGTCGAGACCATGAGCGGCGTGGTGAACACGAATCGAAGTCCCGACCGCAGCGCGCGCAGCGGCGGCTCCTGCGGCTGGTCGCCGATCTCGGGCGCGGTCGGCGTGCGCATGGCGAGGAGTGCCCCCAGCACGAACAGGAACGAGACCGCGTTCAGCGCGTAGATCAGCCCGACCGCGGACGTTCCCGCGAACGCGGGCAGGGCGCTGGCCCCGGCCAGGACGGCGCCCGCCAGGGCCGGTCCCGCGATGGTCGCGGCCTGGAACATCGTGACGTTGAGCGCCAGCGCGCCGGCCAGGTTGGCGAGCGGCACCAGCCGCGGCACCAGCGCCTGCCGGGCGGGGTTGTCGAACGAGGTGGCCGCGGCCTGCACCGCGTTCAGCACGTAGAGGACGGCCACGCTGTCGCGGCGGAGGAACGCGAAGGCGGCGAGCACGACCGAGACCGCCGTCATCGACGACTGCGACGCGAGCATCACGCGCCGCCGGTCCGCGCGGTCGGCCAGCACGCCGCCCCACAGCGAAAACGCGACGATGGGCAGCACGCGCGTCAGGCCGACGAAGCCGAGCGCGAGCGGGGACTTGGTGAGCAGGTAGACGTGCCAGTTGATCGCGACCACCTGCATCTGCGAGCCGGTCTGCGAGAGCAGCTGCGCCAGCCACAGGTGCCGGAAGTCGCGATGGCGCAGTGCCTCGTAGGGCCGAGGCACTACGCGCGCTGCCGGTCGAAGAGGGCGCGCACCGTCGCGATCGTGTCCGCTTCGCTCGCGGGCTTGTCCGTCCGGTAGCGCTTCACGCGCGCGAAGCGCAGCGCGAGGCCGGCCGGGTAGCGCGGCGATTCCTGCACGTCGTTGAACGCGATCTCCACCACCTGCTCCGGCCGCACGTGCACGACGTGGCCATCGCGCCCGGTCTCGAGCGAGAGGAACCGCTCGGTCTGCCAGCGCAGCAGCTCGTCGGTGAGCCCCTTGAAGGTCTTGCCCAGCATCACGAACTGCCCGCTTCGCTCGTCGCGCGCTCCCAGGTGCAGGTTCGACAGCCAGCCCTCGCGCCGGCCGCTGCCCCACTCGATCGCGATCACGACCAGGTCCAGGGTGTGCGCGGCCTTGAGCTTCAGCCAGTGGAAGCCGCGCTGGCCGGCCGCGTAGGGGGCGGCGAGCGCCTTCGCCATCAGGCCTTCGTGTCCCGCGTCCAGCGCCTGGCGCAGGAAGCGGTCGGCGGCCTCCGGATCGGCCGTCACGATCCGCGGCAGGAGGCGGTCGGGCCCGACCGTCGCCGCCAGCACGCCGGCGCGCTCGGCGTAGGGCCGCGCGACGAGCGAGCCCTCGTCGTCGCGCAGCAGCAGGTCGAAGAAGAAGGCGGAGAGCGGGAACTGCTCGCGCACGGCCTCCATGTTCTTCGAGCGGCCGAACCGGCTCATGGTCGTCTGGAACGGATGCGGGCGGCCGTCCGCGCGGAGCGCGATCGCCTCTCCCTCGATCACCAGCTCGCGCGCAGCCAGCGTGCGGGCCCAGCCGACGATCTCGGGGACGCGCTCGGTCACGTCCTGCAGGTGGCGCGTGAAGACGCGCACCTCGTCGCCCGCCTTGTGCAGCTGGATGCGCGCCCCGTCGACC
>JAICEW010000525.1 GCA_025923995.1 Vicinamibacteria bacterium
AGCGCCCCGCGCGGTTGACGCGGAAGAGCCCGCGGAAGCAGGTCTTGTTGAGGTACACGAGGTGCGCGGCCCGCAGCGCGGGGGGCAGCGCCCGCGGGTCGAGCGCGCGGATGCGCAGGAAGTCCTCGCGGGTGTTGTCGAGGGCGCGCAGCTCGCGCGCGACCTCGCCCGGCTGGTCGCGCACCGCGCGGTAGGTGTCGACCAGCCACGCGTTGCGGTCGCACAGCACCGCGCGGTGGGGCTGCAGCGCCAGGAACACGCTGGCGCCGCCCACGAACGGCTCGAAGTACCTGTCGAAGCGCTCGGGGAACGTCTCGACCAGGCGGGCGGCCAGCGCCTGCTTGCCCCCCGCCCACTTCAGGATGGGCCGGGCCGCGCGTGAGACGTCCACCGCCTGCGTCGCCATCATCTTCAAGGCATGATACGGCCCCTGGCGGATCAGTGCCCGGCGCGCAGCCGGCGCTCGACCTCGCCGCCCCAGCCGAGGACGAGGGTCATGCGGTAGGGAGGAGCGGTCCGGTGGGGCTGGGACTCGTCGAGCACGAGGAGCCGGCCCGACGGCGCGTGGTCCATTCCCGCGTCGGCGCCGATCAGGAGCCCGCCGGCGCGGGCCGAGTGCGGAGAGGTGTCGAAGGCGACGTCGGCGTCGACGACGAAGTCGCCGGCCTCCTCGCGCCAGCGGACCTGGCGCAGACCGGCGGGGAGCCCGATCCAGTAGAACAGCTCGCCCGCACGGCCCCACACCGGCCAGCGGCCCGAGTCGCGCGAGACGCGCTGCGTCGGAGCGGCATGCGAGAAGGGCGCGGCGTACACGTCGAACACGCCGTCCACCGCGTCGCACTCGTACGCGATCCACCGGCCGTCCGGGGAGAAGCGCGCGTTGCCCTCGTGCGCGGGCGTCGCCACCAGGTCCCGTGCCGGGCCGGCCGGCGCCCCGTCCGCGTCGAGCGCGATGGCCTTCAGGTCCCACCCGCGGTCGCGGTTGAGCTCCTGGAACACCAGCGTGCGACCGTCGGGCGAATGGTCGTCGGGATACAGCCGCTGGGGGCTCGAGTGGATCACCTTCGGCGGGCCGAACGGCTGCGGCAGCGACAGCAGCTGCCATCCCTCCGCGGCGGGCGCGCCCACCACGAGTCGTCGTCCATCGGGCGACCAGACCGGCCGCCGCGGCCGCAGGCCGTGGGTGACCTGGACGATCGTCCCGCGCGCCACGTCCTGCACGAAGACGTCGCCCGACCCGGGCGGACCCACCTGCACGGCGACGCGTTCGCCTCGCGCGTCGAGCCGCAGGTCGTGGAAGAAGCGCGGCGCGCCGGCCAGGCGCTCGACCCCGCCGTCCCGCGCCAGCCAGGCGATGTGGCGCTCCTGCGAGGTGGTGGAGCCGGGCACGTACACGAGCGTCCCGTCGGCCGACACCGCCATGAGCGTGCCGCCGTTCTGCGCCTCGTAGTGGACGCCCTCCAGGACGGCCGTGGGGCGTCCGGTGGTCGCCAGCCGTCGCGAGTCGAAGGGCACCGCGAACAGCCGGCCGGCCTGCGCCAACACCAGCGTGCCGGGAAGCGTGCGCGGATGGGAGCCGCCGCGGAAGACGACCTTGCGTTCGCGGGTCGCCAGCGAGACGGCCTCGATGACCGCCTCGTCGAACGTGCTGCCTTCCTGGTCCGCGGTGAAGAGCACGGCGGAGCCGTCGGGCAGCGCGTGGGGCCAGCGGTGCGAGCGCTCGCCCCTGGCCGCGTCGGGGCGCGTCAGCTCCTCGAGCGGCCCCCCCTCCGGGCTCACCTGCGCCAGGCCGGAGGTCTGCGACGCGGCCAGGACGATGGGCCCTCCGGGCACCCAGGTGGCCCCGCGCGGGTTGCTGCCCACCTCGACGATCGGCACCGGCGCTCCGCCGGCGACGGCGACCTTCTGCAGCTTCCGCCCCGCGAAGAACGCGAGCCACCGCCCGTCGGGCGAGAAGAACGGCTGCCATGCCCCCTCGGACCCCGGCACCTCGCGCGCGTCGAGAGCGTCGAGCGCGCGCAGGAAGAGGCGCTCCCGTCCGTCGGGTCCCTCGGCCAGGAACGCGAGCGTCGCGGCGTCGGGAGAGATCGCGAAGAAGGGCGCGTAGTCCTCGGGGGCGCGCAGCCCGGCCGGCGGGTCGAGCGCGACGCGCAGCGCGCGCGGCGCCGGAGCGGGGGCCGGCGATCGCGGGAGCAGGAGAGCCGTCGCCAGCGCGGCCAGCGCGGCCGTGCCCACGGCCGTGCCGGCGAGCCAGGGAGCGAGGCGGCGGCGCGCGGGCGGAGGCGCGCGGTGGGGAGTCCCGGGCGCCGGCTCCGCCAGGATTTCCGTCAGTTCGATGCGCACGTCGCCCGCCGACTGCATCCGCTGGCGGACGTCGCGCCTCAGGCAGCGCCAGAGCAAGCGGCGCAGCGCGTCCGGCATGTCCGCGGGCAGCGCGGACCCGTCGGGGTCGTCGCGGATCACCGCGGTCAGCACGTCCGCGACCGTCGCGCCGGGGAACGCGCGCCGGCCGCTGGCCATCTCGTACAGCACGCAGCCCAGCGCCCAGATGTCGGTGCGCGCGTCGACCGCGGCCCCGCGCGCCTGCTCGGGGCTCATGTAGGGCACGGTCCCCCACACGCGGCCGGGCAGCGTCGCGGTCGCCGCGGTCGGGAAGTCGTGTGCGTCGACGAGCGCGGGCGTCTCCCGGACCAGGCCGAAGTCGAGCACCTTCACGCGCCCGTCGTGGAGCTTCACGTTGCCCGGCTTGAGGTCGCGGTGGACGATGCCCTTGCCGTGCATCGTTTCCAGCGCTTCCGCGATCGGGAGCGCCACCGTCACCGCCTCGCGCCAGGGCAGCGGCCCGCGGCGCAGCCGCTCCTCGAGCGTCTCGCCCGGCACCAGCTCCAGCAGCAGGTAGGGGTGCCCGTCGATCGTCTCCAGGCCCAGGATGGCGGCCACGTTCGCATGGTTGACGGTGGCGAGCGCGCGCGCCTCGCGCTCGAAGCGGCCGAGCGCCTGCGGGTCTGTGCGCAACGTTCCGGACAGGGCCTTGATCGCGATCTCGCGCCCGAGGTCCGG
>JAICEW010000526.1 GCA_025923995.1 Vicinamibacteria bacterium
GATCGCCATCACGGCCATCGGGCCGTAGAGACGCCGCTCGGCGCCGCCGGGCAGGGCCTCGAACCCCCGGAACGCGAGCCAGACGCCCACCATCAGGAACGCCACGCCGGCCGGTCCGACGTAGAGGTCGTATTCCCAGGGCGCGATGCGGCCGAAGAACCCGCCGTGTTTGGGTGCCTCGGGCGGCAGGATCGTGAGCAGGCCGCGGCCGAGGTCGAGGAGCGACGGAAAGCCGGTCAGGAAGGCGGGCTCGCGCCGCCGCGCCACGAAGACGGCCGGCAGCAGGCGCACGCAGCCCAGCGCGCCGGTCCAGAGGAGCGCGAGGGCGACCGCGCGCGCGCGCGAGGGGTTGAAGGCCGCGAACAGCAGCAGGAACAGCACGCACGCGGCGAACACGTGGAGCGCGCCCTGCAGGAGGATCGCGAGCAGGGCGAGCGCCAGCCACAAGGGGGTCGCGCGCGACGCGTCGTCCTCGGCGAGGGCGCACGTGCCGAGCAGGACGAACGGCAGCAGCAGCGCTCCCGTCCACATCGAGTGCCCGACCGCCATCTGGGCGCTCACGTGCCCGCTGACCCCCGCCAGCAGGAAGAGGAACGCGAACGGCACCAACGAGAGCGCGTAGCGGCGGCGGATCAGCTCCATGCCACCGACGAACGCGCCGTAGAGGATCAGCGTGTTCACGAGGACGAACGGTCCGGGCGGCACCACCGCGAGCAGGAGCGCCTGCGGCGAGAGGCACGTCTCGGGGATCGCCAGGTACTTGCGCGAGAAGATGATCGGCTCGGTGAGGAAGAAGGGCACGCGCCCCTCGCGCACCGCCTGCTGCAGGACCGCGAGGTAGCGGTACTCCTTCGGCCAGTCCTCGAGCGTGACCGGCGGCCCCTGGAAGCCGCCACGGTCGAGCAGGACCACCCAGTGCACGGCGCCCGCCAGGATCAGCGCCGCCCAGCCGAGACGACGCCTCACGGCTGCGCCTGCGGCACCTGGAGATCGCGCAGCATCTCGTGCTCCGCCAGGAACGGCAGCAGCCGCTCGGCCAGCAGGCGGTGGCCCTTGTGGTTGGGATGGATGTGCTCGAGGAAGAGGGGCTGGTTCCGTGGCCACGCGCTCTCGGTCAGCTCGGACACCTCGAGGTACGCGATGCCCGCGCGCTCCATCGCCTCGCGCAACGCGGTCCGCCGCGCGGCGATCAAGTCGCCCTCGGGGGGATACTCGACGCGGTCGCGGTAGACGGGGCCGATCACCGCCACCCGTGCGCCGGCCGCGCGTGCGGCCTCCACCATCGCCAGGTGGTTGGCCACGAACGCCTCGACGCTCACGCGCGGAACGGGCGCGCCCGCGGCGCCGGGCCGCGCGTGGACCCAGCGCCAGAGGTGGAGCAGCGCCTGGCTCCGGGAGAGCAGCAGCCGCATGGTGGCGCTCCACGCGTCCGTGCGGATGGCGTCCACGTCCGCCTGCGCGCGCATGCCGATGTCGTTCCAGCCGAAGAGGAGCGTCACCACGTCCGGGTGGAAGCGGGCCAGGTCGCGCCGCATCCAGGCCAGCCCCTGGTGCGTGCTGTAGCCGGGCACCGCGAACGGCGCCACCTCGATCTCGCGGCCGGGGTTCGCCGCGCGCAGCGCCTTCTCCAGGCGAGCCGGATACGGCAGCCAGTCGGGATGGAACTCCTCGGCCTGGCGCAGGAACACCTGCGGCACGCCGAAGCCGAACGTCACCGAGTCGCCCGCGCAGAGGACGCGCAGGCTGCCCTCGGCGCGCGGGCCCAGCGAGCGGTCGTAGCGGAGCCCCTGGTCGCTGGTGGTGACCGGCGTGTGCTCCCAGACGGTGTCGCGCAGCCCGCGCTTGAGCCGCCAGAGCAGGAGCGGGTCGCCCTCGAAGATGCCCACCTGGCGTGCGTCGGTGAACTGCGCGCGCTGGGGCGCGCTGACGAACGCCTCCAGGCTGCCCAGGTGGGGACGCGTGGCGCGCACGCCGATCTCGACGGCGGCCAGCAGGCCGAAGAACACCGCGTAGGGCGCGGCGAGGAACAGCGCCTTCCGGAGCCGGCCGGGCGCCCCCGAGGGCGGAGCGCTCAGGGGTAGAAGTTCCGCGCCCAGGCGTGCTCCTCGAGCGTGGCGCGCAGGCCCGGCGACAGCCGCCGGCCGTCGGAGACGGCGGCATTCTGTTCCACGGTCGCGACGCGGCGCATGCCGGGGATCACGGTCGAGACCGCGTCGGCGGCGAGGCAGAAACGCAGGGCCAGCTCCGGCAGCGAGCGGGCCTCGCCGCCCATGACCGCCTGCAGCGCCCGCGCGCGCTCGTGCACCTGGCGCTTGCGGTCGCCCGCGAAGTACTCGTTGCGCCAGTCGCCTTCCGGGAACGTGCTCTCGGGCGTGATGGTCCCCGTGAGCCCGCCCTCGTCGAGCGGCACGCGCGCGAGCACGCCGACGTCGTGCTGGCGGCAGAGCGGGAAGAGCTCCGCCTCCGGGCTCTGGTCGAAGATGTTGTAGATCACCTGCACCGCGTCGAACAGGCCCGAGGCCACCGCGCGCAGCGCGCTGCCGGGGTCGTGGTCGTTGATGGACACGCCCAGGAAGCGCACCTTGCCGGACGCCTTCAGCTCCTCGAGGGCGCGCCGCCACTCGTCGCTCTCGTCCAGGTACTCGTCGCGCCAGACGTGGAGCTGCAGCAGGTCGATGGACGGCAGCCCCAGGTTCTTGAGGCTCTTCTCGGCCGACGCGGTCACGTGCGCGCCCGGAAACACCTTGGCCACCGGCACGCCCGGCTCGGCGGGCCAGACGCCGTTCTGCGGCGGCACCTTGGTCGCGACGTACAGCGTCTCCTGGCGCTCGCGCACGACCTGGCCGACCAGCTTCTCGCTGCGCCCCATGCCGTACACGAGCGCGGTGTCGATGAGGTTGACGCCCAGGTCGACCGCGCGGTGGAGCGCCTTGAGGCTCTCGTCCTGCGTGGCCCCGATCCACATGGTCCCGCCGATGCCCCAGGCCCCGAAGCCGATCTCGGAGACCTGCAGACCCGTGCGTCCCAGTCGTCTCAGCTGCATGGACGCGATTCTCTCA
>JAICEW010000527.1 GCA_025923995.1 Vicinamibacteria bacterium
CCCGCCAGCCCGGGCAGCGACACGTTGGCGGCCACGCTCATGGGCAGCACCAGCCCGTGACGCTTGCGGTCCTCGGGAGCCAGGTACACGCCGTGGCGGATCGCGTCCTGCGGATGGCGCGGGCGGAACGCGCGTCCCTCCACCTGCATGGAGCCGCCCAGGGCGGGCCGTGCGCCGAACACCGCCTCCATCAGCTCGGTGCGCCCGGACCCGACCAGGCCCGCGAAGCCGAGGATCTCACCGCGCCGGGCCTCGAACGAGACCGGCGCCGGCGCGCCCGCCACCAGCAGGTCGTCCACCTTCAGCACCACCTCGCCCGGCGCAGCGTCGACGCGGGGGGGGAAGTAGTGGCTCTGCAGCTCGCGCCCCACCATGAGCGCCACGATGCGCTCGTGCGTCGCCTCCGCGCGCGACAGCTCGCCGGCGGTCCGCCCGTCGCGGAGCACCATCACGCGGTCGCTGAGCGCCAGCACCTCCTCCATGCGGTGGGAGATGTAGACGATGCCGAGCCCCTCCGCACGGAGCTGGTGGATGATCTGGAACAGCCGGGCGGACTCGCCCGCGGTCAGCGACGACGTGGGCTCGTCCATCACGATGATGCGCGCCTGCTGCGAGAGCGCCTTGGCGATCTCGACCATCTGCCGCTCGCCGACCGTGAGCGCCGCCAGCGGCGTCCCCGGCGGGTGCGCGAGCCCCACGCGCGCGAGCAGCGACGCGGCCGTCTCCCGCAGGCGCCGGCGGGGCAGCCGGCGGAAGAGCCCGGACGTCCCCTCGTTGCCCAGGAAGATGTTGCCCGCCACGTCGAGGTTGGGCGCCAGCATCAGCTCCTGGTGGATGAGCGCGACGCCCGCGCGCCGCGCGTCGCGGACGCTGGCCAGGCGCACGGGCGCGCCGTCCACCCGCACCTCGCCCGCGTCGGGCAGGTAGGCCCCGCCCAGGACCTTCATGAGCGTCGACTTGCCCGCGCCGTTTTCGCCCGCGAGCGCCAGCACCTCGCCGCGCCCGAGGTGCAGCGACACGTCCTGGAGGGCCACCACGCCGGGGAAGCGCTTGGTGATCCCCCGCATCTCGAGCAGCGGCGCAGCGGCCGTGCCGGACACGGCCGCTACTTCTTCCAGTCCGCCAGGCGCTGCTCGAAGCCGGCCACGGTGTCCTTGTCGATGACCTCGACGCCGGTGTTCTCGATGCCGCCGCTCGGGATCTCCGCCCTCGCCTTCTCGAAGTCCGAGGCCAGGCGGTGCATCCAGCGGGCCGAGCGGTATCCCATCTCGTACGGGTGCTGCACGACCGTCGCCGCGATCGTGCCGTCCTTGATGCCCTTCAGGGTCCCGTCCTCCTCGTCGAAGACGGCCGCCAGCACCTTGCCCTTCTTGCCCGTGCCCTCGAGCGCGGCCGCGATGGCGGGGCCGTTGTACGACCACAGGCCGCACACCAGGGAGACGTCCGGCCGCGCGTTCAGGATGTCCTCGACGTTCGAGCGGGCCTTGGCCCGGTCGGTCTGGTCCTCGCGCCGCTCGACGATCTCGATGCCGTGGCCGCTCACCGCGTCCGTCACGCCCTTGAGCCGCTGGGCCGCGTTGTCCGCCGAGAAGAAGCCGACGAAGACGGCCATCTTCCCGCCCTTGGGCAGGAGCGTCACGATGCGCTCGCCCAGCGTCTTGCCCGCCTCGTAGTTGATCGTGCCCACGTAGAGCAGGCGCTTGCTGGCGGCGGCGTCGGAGTCGAAGGTGATGAGCTTCGTCCGCTCGGCCGCGCGGTTCAAGACCGGGACCTGGTCCTTGGGCGCGATCACGCTCACCGCGATCGCGTCGTAGCCCTGGCTCACCAGGTTCTCCAGGATCTGGTTCTGCTCCTCGGTCCGTCCGTTGGGCGGCATCTTGATGTCGACCTGGACCTTGCCCTCGGCCTCGTACTTGTGGACGCCGTTGGCGGCGATCTTCCAGAACTCGCTCGTGTTGTTGGTGACGAACGCGAGCTTGAGCGGCCGCGCGGGCTCGGGCGAGCCGGCCTGCGGCGACGCGGAGGGCTGGCCTCCCGAGCAGGCGGAGAGGGCCAGCGCGGCGACGAGCGCGGCGGCCGGACGTCCGGTCACGTTCATGGGTCCTCCTGGAGGCTAGGCGCGGATTCTAGGTCGCGCGTCCCGGCCGCGTCCACGCGACCGGCAGAATCCGCCGTCAGGAGAGGTAGCGCGCCTGCACGAACGCGTACCAGTCGCGCTCGAACTCGGCCGGCGTGAGGCCCAGCACCACCGCCAGGTCGCCGCTCGTCCGGATGAGCCGCAGCAGCGCGTCCCGGCCGTAGGTGGCCACGACGAACTCGGCCAGGGTGTAGCCGACCTCGTAGACCTGCTGGTTCGCGCTGATGTCCGAGTTGAGCGTCTGCAGCGTCGGGGGCCGGCCGCTCGTCATGTAGCCGAGCGTGCGCGGGTCGACCCGCTCGCCGTTCTCGAACAGCGCCGTGGCCTCCCACAGCCAGCGCGGGTTGTTGGCGAACCCCGGATTGACCGAGAGGGTGACGATGTGGGCGAACTCGTGGGTCGCGTTGACGGCGACGCGGTCGAGCGCCAGCAGGCGCATCTCGCCGGGACCCGTGATGTAGCCGGCCGTGGTGAAGCTGCGGCCGAAGTAGCGCACCAGCTCGGCGTTCCAGGCCGCCTGGTCCTGCCAGATGCGCACGGTGACCCGCGGCACGTCGGCCACACCCAGGTCGGACAGGATGCGGGCGCGCTCGGCCTCCAGACGGTCGGCGACCGCGTCCACGACGGCGGGCGACGCCTGGCCCGCGAGCACCTGGAAGTGCGGCGACTCGCGGCGGACCGTCAGCGACTCGGTGGCGACCGGATCCGGCCCGGGGCCCGTGGGCCCTGACGATCCGCCGCACGCGGTGAGCGCGAGGGCGGCCGCGATCCAACACGTTGAACGCAGTGTCGTCACGGCGCAGCATGCGCCCGGCGGCGCGGCCGCGCAAGAGCGCTCGCTAGCGGTTCCCGTCCACGCTGCGCAGCCGGACGTGCCCGAACACGGCGGCGCCGGGAG
>JAICEW010000528.1 GCA_025923995.1 Vicinamibacteria bacterium
GGGCAGTCCACGTGCGCGTAGTGACGGTTCCCCGTCTCGTACTCCACGTGCGACGCGTTGATCGTCACCCCACGCTCCCGCTCCTCGGGCGCGTTGTCGATCTGGTCGTACGCCTTGAACGTGACCTTGGGGTTGCTCGCCGCGAGGACCTTGGTGATCGCCGCCGTCAGCGACGTCTTCCCGTGGTCCACGTGACCGATCGTCCCGATGTTCACGTGCGGCTTCGTGCGGTCGAACTTCTCCTTGGCCATGCCCTTATGCTCCCTGAATCAGTTGGTGACCTTGCCCATCACCCGCGCGACCACCTCTTCGCTCACGTTCTTCGGAGCCTCCATGTACTTCTCGAAGTGCATGGAATAGGTGGCGCGGCCCTGGGTGCGGGAACGCAGGTCGGTCGAATATCCGAACATGTTCGACAGCGGGACCATCGCCGTGATGATCTGGGTCCCGCCCCGCGAGATCTGGCCCTCCAGGTGGCCGCGCCGGCTCGAGATGTCGCCGGTGACCGCGCCCGTGTAGTCGTCGGGCGTGACCACCTCGACCTTCATGATCGGCTCCAGCAGCACCGGGTGCGCCTTCTTGGCCGCCTCCTGGAACGCCATGGAGCCGGCGATCTTGAACGCCATCTCGTTCGAGTCCACCTCGTGGTAGCTGCCGTCCCACAGGCGCACCTTGACGTCCACCACCGGGTAGCCGGCCATGATGCCGCGGTCCAGCGCCTCGCGGATGCCCTGCTCGATCGGCTTGATGAACTCCTTGGGGATCGATCCGCCCGTGATGTCGTTCTCGAAGACGAAGCCCTCGCCCGGAGCCGGCTCCAGCTCGATCTTGCAGTGCCCGTACTGGCCCTTGCCGCCGGTCTGCTTGATGTACTTGCCCTCCGCCTTGGCGGTCTTGCGGATGGTCTCCTTGTAGGCGACCTGCGGCTTGCCGACGTTGGCCTCGACGTTGAACTCGCGCTTCAGGCGGTCGACGATGATCTCCAGGTGCAGCTCGCCCATGCCGGAGATCTTGGTCTGGCCGGTGTCCTTGTCTGTCTCCACCTTGAAGGTCGGGTCCTCCTGCATCAGCTTCGCGAGGCCCGCGCCCAGCTTCTCCTGGTCGCTCTTGGTCTTGGGCTCGACGGCCAGCGCGATGACGGGCGCCGGGAAGTTGATCGACTCCAGCACGACCGCATGCGCCGGGTCGCTGATGGTGTCGCCCGTGGTGACGTTCTTGAGGCCCACCGCGGCCGCGATGTCGCCGGCGTAGACGTCCTTGATCTCTTCCCGCTTGTTGGCGTGCATCTTCAGGAGGCGGCCGATGCGCTCCTTCATGCCCTTGCTGGTGTTGAGGACCGTGTCGCCGCTCTTGAGGCTGCCCGAGTACACGCGCAGGAACGCCAGCTGGCCGACGAACGGGTCGGTCATGATCTTGAAGACGAGCGCGGAGAACGGCGCGTCGTCCTTGGCCGGACGCTCCACCAGCTCTCCGTTCTGGTTGGGGTCGTTGGCCAGGGTGGTCGGCTTGTCGACCGGCGAGGGCAGGTAGTCCACGACCGCGTCCAGCATCGGCTGCACGCCCTTGTTCTTGAAGGCCGAGCCGCAGATGACGGGGAACAGCGTCATGGCGATGGTGCCCTTGCGGATGGCAGCCTTGATCTCGGCCACCGTCGGCTTCTCGCCCGCCACGTACTTCTCGAACAGCACGTCGTCGCCCGCCTCGTGCGCCGCCTCCGCGACCTTCTCGATCATCACCTCGCGGTGGTGCTTCGCCTCGTCCAGCAGGTCCGCGGGGATCTCCTCGACGTGGTACTCCGCGCCCATCGTCTCGTCGAGATAACGGTAGGCCTTCATCTCGACCAGGTCGATCACGCCCTGGTGCTTCTCCTCGCTGCCCAGCGGGAGCTGGATGGCCACGGCCGACCGCGCGTTGAGCCGGTCGTGCATGGTCTCGATCGAGTGGAGGAAGTTCGCGCCCACGCGGTCCATCTTGTTGATGAAGGCCACGCGCGGCACCTTGTACTTGTCGGCCTGCCGCCAGACGGTCTCCGACTGCGGCTGCACGCCGGCCACGGCGTCGAACACGGCCACGGCCCCGTCCAGCACGCGCAGCGAGCGCTCCACCTCGGCCGTGAAGTCCACGTGGCCGGGGGTGTCGATGATGTTGATCCGGTGGTCCTTCCAGAAGCAGGTGGTCGCCGCGGAAGTGATGGTGATCCCCCGCTCCTGCTCCTGCTCCATCCAGTCCATGGTCGCGGTGCCTTCGTGCACCTCGCCGATCTTGTAGTTCACGCCCGTGTAGAAGAGGATGCGCTCGGTGGTGGTCGTCTTGCCCGCGTCGATGTGGGCCGCGATCCCGATGTTGCGGGTCTTCTCGAGTGAGGTCTGCCTGGGCACGATGTCCTCTTCCTTACGCTGCCGGTCCGCTTACCAGCGGTAGTGGGCGAAGGCCTTGTTGGCCTCGGCCATCTTGTGCGTGTCTTCCTTCTTCTTGACGGCGCCGCCGCGCAGGTTGGCGGCGTCCATGAACTCGTTGGCCAGCTTGGAGACCATGGTGCGCTCGGGCCGCTTGCGCGCGAAGCCGATGATCCAGCGCAGCGCCAGCGACGTGCGCCGGGCCGGGTTCACCTCGACGGGGACCTGGTAGTTGGAGCCGCCGACGCGGCGGGACTTGACCTCGAGCGACGGCTTCACGTTGTCGACCGCGCGCTTGAAGACCTTGAGCGGGTCCTCCTGCGTCTTCGCCTGCACCATGTTGAGCGCGTCGTACATGATGTGCTGCGAGGTGGCGCGCTTGCCCCCGTACATCATCGAGTTGATGAACTTCGTCACCAACGCGCTGTTGTAGAGGGGGTCGGGCAGGACCTCCCGCTTGGGTACCGTTCCGCGACGTGGCATGTAGCTTCCGACCTCCCGCTAAAAACAAACAGACGGCGCGAAGAGCAGCCCGGCACGCCCGGCGCTCCTCAGCGTCGTCTGAGGCTCTACGACCGCCCCGCCTCGAGGATCTGGGCCCTCCGGATGGAACGAACTCTTCGGAGGCGCCTGA
>JAICEW010000529.1 GCA_025923995.1 Vicinamibacteria bacterium
GCGGGGTCTGCGTGCCCACGTACCGGAACAGGTCGGAGCTCGGCGCGTCGAAGGGGCCCTCGACCGTGCGGCCGTCGCGCAGGTTGCGCCAGGCGAGGGAGCCCGACTGGAACACGAAGATCCCGGCGAGCAGGAGCCATGCGCCGCAGCACACCGCTCGACCGGCCTTCCGCCGGCCCTCCGGCAGCCAGCCCGTGACGGCGCGCGCTCCCTGGAACGCCAGGTACATGAAGATCGGCAGCATGGGAAAGATGAACCGTATCCCCTGCTTCATGGGCCACACGAGCATGAGCGCCAGGTACAGGGCGAAGAACAGGGCGAGGTGCAGGTCCAGCCGGCGACGAGCCCAGAGGCCGACCAGGAAGAGCAGGACCAGGACCTTGTAGGACGCGCTCCAGATCGGCCCGCTCCCGAGGAAGGTCCCGAAGAGGGTGAAGTAGTAGCGCCGATTCTCCCGGAGGGTCCAGGACGTGAACCCTTCGAGCGGCTTGAAGTAGGAGGCCTGTCCGCCCGGAAAGGCGAGGGAAGCCAGCAGCCAGAGCAGGAGGAAGGACGACACGGTGGCGACCGAATCGAGCAGGATCTGCCGGCGCCGCTCCGGGTGTCGGTGGAGACGCACGGCCTGCCAGGCCAGGAAGCTTCCGAGCAGGACGATGCCGGTCGTGCGCACGAAGAAGGCCAGGAAGATGACGGCGCCCACTCCCAGGGCGCTCCCCAGGCCGTCCTTGCGTCGTTCGATCCAGGCCAGGCCCAGGAACAGGAAGAACAGGAGCGGGATGTCCGAGAGCACGTGGTCCAGGAACGTCGTGAACACGGGGCTGAACGCGAACAGCGCGACGAGGAGCAGGCTCTCGGGCGGCGGCAGGCGGTCCATCGTCATGCGGTAGAGACAGACGAGGAAGCCCGCGAAGCACAGCACGCCGGCCGTCTTCAGCGCGAGCGGGTGGACGCCCCTGGCCAGCAGGGCCGGCGTGAGCATCAAGGGATAGCCCCAGGGGTAGGCCACCGGACCGATCTGGAAGGAGGACTCGCGGATGGTGAACGCGTTGTGCTGGATGAACTCTCCGGTCGTGCCGTCCAGGATGCTCTGCGCCTGCAGGATGTAGGCGGCGAAGTCGTCGCCCCATTCGTGCCCGCGGGTCAGGGTCCCCCAGCCGATCAGGAGGCTCGACGCCACGATCGCCAGGAGCAGCCGGGCGGGAGCGGGCATGCGCCGAGATCTTATCGTCGCCGGCTTCTCGACGAGAGAACGCGCGGGGGCCGGCTAGAGGCGGGCGGGGCGGAGGACGAGATAGGCCACGAGCGCGACGGCTGCGAACCCGCCACCCCAGGCGAACCAGGTCGCGGGCCGGCGAGCGCCGCCGCCGAGGGTCCCCGCCGCCGTCTTGCCGGCGGCGGGAGCGGCGGAGGGCCGCGTGGCCGGCGGCGCCGGGGGCTCGGGCAGGCGAGCCGTCGACGCGATCACCGCCTCCACCTGCCGCTGGGTGAGGACCTGCGGCGGGTGCTCCGTCACGATGGTGGCGGTCAGCCGGTCGCCCTCGCGGAGCGCCGAGAGGGACACCACGCGTCCGCCCCGGACGATGCGCACGCCGCGCCTGTCCACCTCGCCCTGCGAGAACATGCGGATGCCGTTCTCGGCGCGCACGACCACCGCGTTGCCCATCGTGCGCATCACGACCCCGCTGCGGATCTCGGTGGCGTAGACCCGCCGCGTGGTCGTGGTGGTCGTGATGGTCGCGGAGCCCCTCATGCCCGGCCGGAGCTCGTCGATCGGGACGCGCTGCCCGCCGATGACGAACCGGAAGTCCGGCGGGACGACGATCTCGCGGGCACCGTCGGCTCCCTTCAGGACCAGCCGGTCGCCCTCGACCGAGACGACCTCGAAGTCCTTGACCTCCTTCGTCGCCCGCGGGAGAGGCGAGGGCGGCGGCTCCACGATCACGAGCCCCAGCACGATGGCCAGGCCGGACCAGGCGGTCATGGCGTCCTCCCCGACGACCCGAAGATGCCAATGGTCTCCGGGCTGACCGGAGTTTGGAAATTGGACCTTGGTCCCATGCGGTGTCGACGTCGCCGCGCGCGGGAGCCTGGAAACGGCAGCGGGTCACGCCGAAGGGAGATCGACCTCGACGTGCCCGCCTGGAGGGATGGAGGGACGGAGGGTGCCTACCGGCGCTCGAAGACGAGCGTGACCACGCCCGGCGACGGGCCGAGGCGCAGCTGGGTGCCGGCGATGCGGTAGGACTTCGCCTTCTCGAGGGCCGCCAGGTACGCCTGCTCCTGCGCCATCACGCCGTCGGCGCCGCAGTGCATCCTGGTGGTCGCCAGGAGGCCGACCTCGAGCGTCGACGGCTTCGCGGCGGCGCGGCCGAAGTAGCGGTTGCAGCCGGCCGAGCCCGCCACGCGATCGTCCGCCGCGAACACCGCATTCACCTCGACCCCGGCGACCGCGTCCCGGCCGTCGAGGCTCACCAGCCGCCACGTGGGGCCGATGAGGGAGGACGTCGCGGCCTTCTCGAGGGCCTCGGTCGTGCCCGGCAGCTCGGGGCCCAGCATCTCGCGGGAGCTCCCGCAGGCGGCGGCCATCAGGCCCAGGACGATCACGGTCGAATGAAGTGCGTGTCTCAAGCTCGAGTTCTCCTGCGAAGTGAAGGAAGGCGGAAGGAGCGGCTAGGGCGCCGGGGGCTTCCCGCAGCGGCTCGTCCCTGCGTGATGACGGACTGTCCCCCGTTCCATGCGAAATCGCCCTCGTGCGACGGGTCTTCGCGACCCTCGGGCCGCTGTAAAGCAATCGTGGTGCCAGCGGACGCTCGCACAGAAGCAGCGATCGCCAGACGCACGGTTCACCATGAGGGGAAACGACTTAGCCCCGAAGTGGCGGCGACCGCCCCCGGGTCGGGCGGTGAGCGGGGGCGCGTCCAGCCGGACACCCCCGGCACACAGGCCTCCAGCAGGTGTTAGACCAAAGTACCATATCCACCCGCCGCCGCGTCCCGCCCCAATGGGGAACC
>JAICEW010000530.1 GCA_025923995.1 Vicinamibacteria bacterium
ATGGACCCCGAGCTGGTCGTGCACAACCCTGACCTCTCGATCAACGAGGGCGCGGTGAAGCCGCTGGGCGAGGTGGGCGAGGGCACCAGCTGGGGCACCGACATCGTGCGAGCGGTGGCGCGCGAGCGCGGCATCGGCCTCAACAAGCCGTGGAAGACGCTGCCCGCGCTGCACAGGCGCGTGATCCTGTTCGGCACCGGCGACGACCGCGTGAAGATCCAGGTCAAAGGGTCGTGGGGCGCAGGCAACTTCCGCATGCGCTACGAGGGCGCCATCAACTCGATGATGCGCCGCATGCGGGAGACGCAGTCCGAGGACATGCGGCAGTACTACCAGAAGTTCCTGTCGCAGCGTCCCTGCTCGGCCTGCCGCGGCCGCCGCATCCGCAGCGAGGCGCTGGGCGTGAAGATCGCCGGCCAGAACATCGCAGAGGTCACGGCGCTGTCGGTCGAGGCCGCGCACGGGTTCTTCACCGGCCTCGACCTCAAGGGCGCCGAAGCCAAGATCGCGGCCGAGCTGCTGAAGGAGATCCGCTCGCGGCTGCGCTTCCTCAAGGACGTGGGCCTGGGCTACCTCACGCTGGACCGGCCCGCTCCGTCCCTCTCCGGCGGCGAGGGACAGCGCATCCGGCTGGCCAGCCAGATCGGCAGCGAGCTGACCGGCGTCATCTACGTCCTGGACGAGCCGTCGATCGGCCTGCACCAGCGCGACAACCAGAAGCTGCTGGCCGCTCTCCAGCACCTGCGGGACATCGGCAACAGCGTGGTGGTGGTCGAGCACGACCGCGAGGCCATGGAGGAGTCGGACTGGCTGATCGACTTCGGGCCCGGCGCCGGACGGCACGGCGGCCAGGTCGTGGCCGCCGGCACGCCGGCGGACGTGATGCGCTCGAAGGAGAGCCTGACCGGCCGCTACCTCTCGGGCGACCTGGAGATCCCGCTGCCCGCGCAGCGCCGGACCGGCGACGGGCGGCGCATCACGGTGGCGGGCGCGCGGGAGAACAACCTGAAGGACGTCTCGGTCGGCTTCCCGCTCGGGCTGTTCGTCTGCGTCACCGGCGTCTCCGGCGCCGGCAAGAGCACGCTCGTCAACCAGATCCTCTACCCCGCGGTCGCCCGCGCGCTGCACGGCAGCGAGACGCCGGTCGGCGCCCACGACCGCATCGAGGGGCTGAAGGAGATCGACAAGGTCATCGACATCGACCAGAGCCCGATCGGCCGCACGCCGCGCAGCAACCCCGCGACCTACACCAAGCTGTTCGACGTCATCCGCGACTTCTTCGCGCTGCTGCCCGAGGCGCGCATGCACGGCTACACGCCGGGACGCTTCTCGTTCAACGTGAAGGGCGGGCGCTGCGAGGCCTGCGAGGGCGACGGCGTGAAGCGGGTCGAGATGCACTTCCTGCCCGACGTCTACGTGCCCTGCGAGGTGTGCCAGGGCAAGCGGTTCAACGAGGCCACGCTGCAGGTGAAGTACAACGGCCTCTCGATCGCCGACGTCCTGGACCTGACGGTGGACGAGGCGCTCACGCTCTTCAAGAACCACCCGCAGATCAAGCGCGCGCTCGAGACGCTGGCGGACGTGGGCCTGGGGTACATCGCGCTCGGGCAGAGCTCGCCCACACTCTCGGGCGGCGAGGCGCAGCGCGTGAAGCTCAGCCGGGAGCTGAGCAAGCGCTCCACCGGCCGCACGCTCTACATCCTGGACGAGCCCACGACGGGCCTGCACTTCGAGGACATCAAGAAGCTGCTGCACGTGCTGGACCGGCTGGTGGAGGCCGGCAACACGGTCGTGGTGATCGAGCACAACCTGGACGTCATCAAGACAGCCGACTGGATCGTGGACGTCGGTCCCGACGGCGGCGACGGCGGCGGCCACGTGGTCGCGGAGGGCACCCCGGAGCAGGTGGCGGCGGTGCGCGAGTCGCACACGGGGCGCTTCCTGGCCGACATCCTGCCGCGCGCGAACGGACGGCGGCGCGCGGCGCGGTGAACGGCCCGGCGCTCGTCTTCGTCGGCGTGGCGGTCGTCTCCATGTACCAGCCGGACCTGGAGACCGGACAGACCGTGGTGGTCGAGGGCAACCGCATCACCTACGCCGGCCCCGGGAGCGGCGCCCCCGTCCCCAAGGACGCGCGCCGCATCGACGCCGGAGGCCGCTACCTGATGCCCGGCCTCGCGGACATGCACGTGCACCTCAACTTCGCGGACGAGCTCGGCGTCTACCTGGCGCACGGGATCACGACCGTCCGCAACATGCGCGGCGCGCCGGATCACCTTGCCTGGCGCGAGGAGGTGCGCTCGGGCCGGCGGCCGGGCCCCACGGTCTACACGTCGGGACCGACGCTGGGCGGCTCACCCCTGCGCAACCCCGCCTTCACCGCCGTCGACACGCCCGCGGATGCCCGACGCGTCGTGGCGGAGCAGGCGTCGGCGGGATACGACTTCATCAAGGTGCACAGCCGCATCCGCGCGGACGTCTACGCCGCGATCTCGGAGGCGGCGCGCGCCCGGAAGATCGCCGTCGTGGGCCACTACCTGCCGGAGGTCGGCCTCGAGGCGCAGGTGAGCGAGCGGCAGGCGAGCCTGGAGCACGTGGGCGACATGGCGGAAGTCCTGACCCTTGCGCTGGCGCGCCGGATGGCCGCCATGGGCACGTTCGTCGCGCCGATGCTCTGCACCGAGTACACCGGCGACGCACCCGCGAGGGACCTGCCCGGCCTGCTGGCACGACCCGGACAGGGGTGGCGCGAGCCGAGCGAGCGGGACCGCAAGGCCGTGTCGATGCTGCTCGGCGCCGGTGTCTCCTTGCTGGCCGGGACGGATGCGTCGTTGCCCGCCATGCGGCCCGGCGAGTCCCTGGGCCTGGAGATGCGCTCGCTCGCGGCCGCGGGCCTCAGCCCGCGGCAGGTGCTCGCGGCCGCGACCCGGAACGCGGGGCAGTTCAGCCCGCGTGCGGAAG
>JAICEW010000531.1 GCA_025923995.1 Vicinamibacteria bacterium
GACGAGGCGGAGATCCGCGGGCATCGCCGGACGTACATCGGCGCCCTGCCCGGCCAGATCATCCAGGGCCTGCGCCGCGCGGAGAGCAAGAACCCGGTGTTCATGCTCGACGAGGTGGACAAGCTGGGCGCGGACTTCCGGGGCGACCCGGCGTCGGCGCTGCTCGAGGTGCTCGATCCCGAGCAGAACAACACCTTCAAGGACCACTACATCGACCTGCCGTTCGACCTCAGCGAGGTGCTGTTCATCTGCACGGCCAACGTGCTCGACACCATCCCGCCTGCGCTGCGGGACCGCATGGAGGTCATCCGGCTGGCCGGCTACATCGAGGAGGAGAAGGTCCACATCGCGCGCCGGCACCTGATCCCCCGCCAGATCGACAACCACGGTCTCACCGCGGAGCAGCTGGCGTTCGGCGACGAGGCGCTGACCAAGCTCATCCGCGAGTACACGCGAGAGGCCGGCCTGCGCAACCTGGAGCGCGAGATCGCGAGCATCATCCGCAAGGTCGCGCGCAAGCGCGCCGAGGGATCGACCGAGACGGTGGCCATCACCCCCGAGAAGGTCGAGGAGTTCCTGGGCGCGCCCTACTTCATGAAGGAGGAGCTGGAGGAGCGCATGATGATGCCGGGCGTCGCGCTCGGCCTCTCGTGGAGCGCCGCCGGCGGCGACGTGTTGTTCATCGAGGCGTCGCAGATGTGGGGCCAGAAGGGTCTGACCCTGACCGGCCAGCTGGGCGACGTCATGAAGGAGAGCGCGCAGGCCGCGCTGTCGTGGGTGCGCTCGCACGCGCGCCAGCTCGGCGTGGAGGACTCCTTCTTCGAGCGCGTCGACCTGCACCTGCACGTGCCGGAGGGCGCCATCCCGAAGGACGGCCCGTCGGCCGGCGTCACGCTGGTCACGGCGCTCGTCTCCTTGCTGACCGGGCGCCCGGTGCGCCCGCGGGTGGCGATGACGGGCGAGGTCTCGCTCTCCGGGCGCGTGCTCCCGGTGGGTGGCATCAAGGAGAAGGTGCTGGCCGCGCACCGCATGGGCGTCAAGGAAGTGCTGCTGCCGAAGCGGAACGAGAAGGCCGTCAAGGAGGACATCCCGCAGAACGTGCAGAACGACCTGAAGATCACGCTGGTGTCGTCGATCGAGGAGGTGCTGGAGCTGGCCCTGATGCCCGGCGAGCCGACCGCCGCCTGGCAGGACAAGAGCCGCTGGCATCTGCGGCTGTCCAACTAGACGCGACGTTCCCTGGAGGCCCGGGGCTGCGGCGAAAGCCGCAGCCCCTTCTTCTTCTCCGGCTCACCTGGAGCCCCGCGAGGGAGATGGCTCGGTCGCCCGTGACGACGCGGCGGAGGTCGCGAAGGGAAAGAGCAGCCAGCTCGGTCGCGAGCTCGTCCATGTCCCCTCCTCAGTCGGGCGTGTTGATCGCGTCCGCCGGCGCCTCGTTCGTGCTTCCGGGTCGCGCCCAGGCATCCACCATCACGCCGATCGCGAGCGCCAGCACGATCGGCAGAGCCCCGCTCGCGAAGGCACGGTCCGCCCAAGGCCTTCGGGCCGCCAGCGCATGGAGCGCCAGGATCGCGGCCAGCGCGACGAGCCAGACGGCGGCCACCCGCAGCTCCTCCGTGGGGCCGAAGACGAGCGAGGGCAGGTAGCGCTCGAGCGGCCAGTCGGGCCCCGAGAGCGCGGCCCACAGGCGAGTGGGCCGATCGGCCCGGTTCACGAGCAGCAGCGCGCCCGGGTTCGCGATCGCGACCGCGGCCAGGGCGAAGCCGGCGAAGGCCAGCGTCCCCGTCCAGCGCGCCAGGCCACGGCCGCGCGTCACCTGCACCGCGATCGCCGCCGCCAGCACGGGCAGCGCCGGCACCACGAACCGGGCGGGCGGGCATTGCCCGCCCCACCACATCCTCCAGGTCACGACCGGCGCCACCAGCGTCACCAGCAGTGCGAGGTGCCCCCGCCCCTCGACCGACCGAGCCAGGCGGGCCAGGCCCGGCAGTGCGAGCAGGAACACCGGCGCGAACGGCAGGAGCCCGAACGAGCGGTCGAGCAGCAGGCCGATGGTGGCGCGCAGCGGGCTCCCTTCGCTGAACTCGGGGGGCATGCCGCCGTAGATCGCGAACGGCGTGGCCCGGCCGAACACGTACTGGTACCACCCGAGGAACAGCCCCGCCGCGGACATCAGGACGGCCAGGAGCGCGACCCGCGCGCGGCCCCTCAACTGCCAGAGGCCGGCCGCGGCCGGGACGGCGGCCGCCAGCATCAGCTTGAGGTGGAGCCACGGGAGCGCGGCGACGGCGAGCCCGCCCAGCGCCGCCCTTCGCGGCCCGGTCGCCGGATCGCACAGCAGCAGGAGCCCCACCGCGATCAGGAGCGCGGAGGGCAGCTCCGTGTAGACGTGGAAGGCGTAGAAGAACGCCGGCGGCCCCACGCACGCCACCCAGGCGACGCGCTCACCCCGCGCGTCGGCGCCCACCCGGCGCGCGAGCACGGTCACGACATGGGCCAGGGCCGCGCCGCAGAGCGCGAGCGCCACCACGCACAGCGAGCGCCCGCCGATCGCGTAGAGCGGAGCCAGGACGAACGGGAGCCCGGGGCTGTGGGCCGGGAAGGGCCGACCGTCGAGCCGCGGGTTGCCGAAGTGCGGCGCCACCGGGCCGGGTGTGTACTCGAGCCAGTCGCGGCGCTCGAGGTTGTCTCGCAGGTCGAGGTCGCCCTCGCGCCAGAGGCTCTGCGCCATCAGGAGGTAGTGCGGCTCGTCCCCCGTCACGCGCAGGCGGGTCGTGTACCAGAGGCCGGACGCGGCCAGGAGCACGGCGGCGACGGCGAAGCGCCACGCCGCGCGGTCCAGCGTGGCCGGCCAGCGCAGGAGTCCGGCGCGCGTGCCCGCGACCCACGTCGCGGCCAGCAGGAGTCCC
>JAICEW010000532.1 GCA_025923995.1 Vicinamibacteria bacterium
CACGCCGCCCGACAGCACCTTGCCCGAGGGCGGCACGATCGCGTTGTAGGCGCGGGCCAGGCGGGTGATGGAGTCGAGCAGGATCACCACGTCCCGCTTGTGCTCGACCAGCCGCTTGGCCTTCTCGATGACCATCTCGGCGACCTGCACGTGCCGCGTGGCCGGCTCGTCGAAGGTCGAGCTCACCACCTCGCCCTTCACCGACCGCAGCATGTCGGTGACCTCCTCCGGGCGCTCGTCGATGAGAAGGACGATGAGGTGCACCTCGGGGTGGTTCGTCGCGATGGAGTTGGCCATGTTCTGCAGGATCATGGTCTTGCCCGTGCGGGGCGCGGCCACGATCAGGCCGCGCTGGCCCTTGCCGATGGGCGTCATCATGTCCAGCACGCGGCCGGTCAGGTTGTCGACGCTCGTCTCCAGCTTGAGGCGCTGGCTGGGGTAGAGCGGGGTCAGGTTGTCGAAGAGGACCTTGTCGCGCGCGTTGTCGGGCGTGTCGAAGTTGATGGCCTCGACCTTGATGAGCGCGAAGTAGCGCTCGCCCTCCTTGGGCGGCCGCACCTGGCCGGAGACGGTGTCGCCCGTGCGCAGGTCGAACTTGCGGATCTGCGACGGCGAGACGTAGATGTCGTCGGGCCCCGGCAGGTAGTTGGACTCGGGCGCGCGCAGGAAGCCGTACCCGTCGGGCAGGGTCTCCAGCACGCCCTCCGCGAAGATGAGCCCGCTCTTCTCGGTCTGGTTCTGGAGGACCTTGAAGATGAGGTCGTGCTTCTTCATCCCCACGGCGCCTTCGATCGCGAGCTCCCTGGCCAGCGCGTTCAGGCCCTGGATGGTCATCTCCTTGAGCGTCGACAGCTCCAGGGTCGGCTTGCGGGCCTCCGCGGACGCGTCGGGCGTCTCCGCAGCCGTTTCCGTCGTCTCCGTCGTTTCCGTCATGTCTTCCTCGATCGATCCCACGCCGGCGCCACGGCGCCGCGTATCGCGCGCCACAACTCGTCGATGCCCTCGCCGGTCCGCGCGCTGACCGGGACGACGTCCAGGGCGCTTCCGCCCACTCCGCGCCGCAGCTCCTGCCGGCGCCGGTTCACCTCGCCACGCCCCAGCTTGTCCGCCTTCGTGGCGGCCACCACGCGCGGCAGGCCGTGGTGGTCCAGGAAGTCGCGCAGCACCTCGTCGCTCTCCTGCGCCTCGTGCCGGGCGTCCACCAGGAACAGGCACAGGGCCAGCGGCTTCCGTCCCAGCAGGTACGACGTCACCAACCGCTCCCAGCCCTCCCGTTCGGCCGCCGGGGCCTTCGCGTATCCGTAGCCCGGCAGGTCCACGAAGTAGAGCTCGTCGTCCACACGGAAGAAGTTCACGAGCCGCGTTCGCCCGGGCTGGCCCGAGACGCGCGCCAGGTCCTTCCGGCCGCCCAGCGCGTTCAGCAGGCTGCTCTTGCCGACGTTCGAACGACCCAGGAACGCCACCTCGGGCAGCCCGTCCTGCGGGAACTGCGCGGGGCTGGCGGCGCTGCCCGCGAACGTCACCACCGGCCTACGCCGCGACAACGCGGGCGGTTCCGATCAGTGCGTCATCCCGTCGGTGACGCCTCCCAGCTCGGCAGCCGGCGGCTCGGCGATCTCGGCCGGCTGCGGCGGCGTGGGCGGCACCAACGCGATCTTCAGCACCTCGTCCACGTGCTCCACCAGCTCGACCGTCACCGTGTCCAGCACCACCTTCGGGATGTCGGCCAGGTCCTTCTCGTTCTCGCGCGGCAGGATGATGGTGGTCACGCCGATGCGGTGGGCGGCCAGCAGCTTCTCCTTGACGCCGCCGATGGGCAGCACCTTGCCGCGCAGCGTGATCTCGCCGGTCATGGCGACGTCGCGCCGCACGGGCATGCGCGAGAGGGCCGACACCAGGGCGGTGGCGATGGTGATGCCCGCCGAGGGGCCGTCCTTGGGGATGGCGCCCTCGGGCACGTGGATGTGCACGTCCAGCTTGCGGTGGAAGTCCCTGGCCAGCCCGAAGTCCTCGGCCCGCGACCGCACCCAGGACATGGCGGCCCGCGCCGACTCCTGCATCACGTCGCCGAGCTTGCCCGTGAGCGTGAGCGCGCCCTTGCCGACCATCAGCGTGACCTCGATGGGCAGGATCTCGCCGCCCACCTCGGTCCAGGCCAGGCCGGTCGCGGTGCCGACCTCGTTGCGCTCCTCCTGCCGCGACGCGCGGTAGCGCGGCACGCCCAGGTAGGTGGTCAGGTTCTCCTCGGTCACGTCGGCGGCGTACGCCTTGCCCTCCATCACGACCTTGCGCGCGACCTTGCGGAAGATGGACGAGATCTCGCGCTCCATGTTGCGCACGCCCGCCTCGCGGGTGTAGCGGCGGATCAGCTCGGCCAGCGACTCGTCGTTGAAGGTGACGTTGTGCGGCTGCAGGCCGTGTGACTCCACCTGCTTGGGGATCAGGTGGCGCTTGGCGATCTCCACCTTCTCGCGCTCGGTGTAGCCGGGGATGCGCAGCACCTCCATGCGGTCCTGCAGCGGCTGCGGGATGGTGTGCAGCACGTTCGCGGTGGCGATGAAGAAGACCGACGAAAGGTCGTACTCCACGTCCAGGTAGTGGTCGGTGAAGCTGTGGTTCTGCTCCGGGTCCAGCACCTCCAGCAGCGCCGCCGAGGGGTCGCCGCGGAAGTCCATCGACATCTTGTCGACCTCGTCCAGCAGGAAGACGGGGTTGCGGGTGCCCGCCTTCTTCATCATCTGGATGATCTGGCCGGGGAAGGCGCCGATGTAGGTGCGGCGGTGGCCGCGGATCTCGGCCTCGTCGCGCACGCCCCCCAGCGACAGGCGGACGAACTCGCGGCCCGTGGCGCGGGCGATCGAGCGCGCCAGGGACGTCTTGCCGACGCCGGGCGGGCCGACGAAGC
>JAICEW010000533.1 GCA_025923995.1 Vicinamibacteria bacterium
GCCGCCCACGCGCATGATCTCGCGCTCCTGCAGCGTGCGCAGCAGCTTCACCTGCAGGTCGCGCTTCAGGTCGCCCACCTCGTCCAGGAACAGCGTCGAGCCCGAGGCCTGCTCGAAGAGCCCGATCTTGCGGCTGTCCGCCCCGGTGAACGCGCCCTTCTCGTGGCCGAACAGCTCCGCCTCCAGGATGCTCTCCGGCAGCGCGGCCACGTTGACGGCGTAGAAGGGGCGCGACCGCCGGTCGCTCTCGTGGTGCAGCGCGCGGGCGACCAGCTCCTTGCCCGTGCCGCTCTCGCCGTAGATGAGGACGGTGGAGGGCGACGGGGCCACCTTGTGCACGATGCGGAAGACGTCCTGCATCGAGCCGTGCGCGCCCACGATGCTCTCCAGGCGGAAGCGCGTGCGCAGCTCCTCCTTGAGCCGCCGGTTCTCGCGCATCAGCTGGTTGCGCTCCAGGGCCCGGCGCAGCACGAGCAGCAGCTCGTCCTTCTCCAGCGGCTTGGTGAGGTAGTCGAACGCGCCCTTGCGCATGGCGTCGACCGCGCTGTCGATGGTGCCGTGTGCGGTCATGATGATGACGCACTGTCCGGGCTGGGCCTGCTGGAGCTCGGAGAGCAGCTCGATGCCGTTCAGGTCCGGCATCTTGAGGTCGGTGAGGACGATGTCGAAGGGCTCGGCGCGCGCCGCCTCCAACGCCTGGCGGCCGTTGACGGCGGCCACCGTCTCGTAGCCCTCCGCCTCCAGGATCATCTGGAGGATGTCGCGCTGCGGGCGCTCGTCGTCGGCGATGAGGACGCGGCCCTTCATTCGGTCCTCTCTAGACGCTGCCGGCCAGGGCGGCGTCCGTCGGGCGCGCGGCGGTCGCGCTGCCGCGCAGCGGCAGCCGGATGCGCGCGGTGGTGCCGCGCCCGGGCTCGCTCGCGAGCTCCACCGTGCCGCCGTGGTCCTCCACGATCTTGCGGGTGAGGGCCAGGCCCAGTCCGACACCCGTCTCCTTGGTCGAGAAGTAGGGCTCGAACGCGTCCCGGATCTCCTGGACCGACATGCCCTGTCCGGTGTCGGCCACGGTGGTCACGATGCCGTCCTGCTCCCGCCGCAGCCCCACGGTCAGCACGCCCCCGGTGGGCATGGCGTCGATCGCGTTGATCATCAGGTTCAGGAAACACGTCTTGAGCAGCTCGGGGTCGGCCACGAGCGTCGGCAGCGGCTCGTCGATCTCGGTCGCCACCGCGATGCCCTGGTCCTTGGCCTTGTGGTCCACGACCGCCGCCACCTCGCGCACGAGCTCGTCCATGGCGCAGGGCCGCTGGTCCAGCCGCATGGGCTTGCCGAACGAGAGGAAGTCGCGCACCAGCCGGTTGAGGCGGCTGATCTCCGCCTTCACGTTCGAGAGGATGCGGTCGAAGTCCTCGCGGCGGCGGCTGTCGTCGGGGCCCAGGCGCTCGCGGACGTGGTCGATCGAGAGGTTGATGAAGTTGAGCGGGTTGCGGATCTCGTGCGCGAGCGCGGCCGCCAGCCGGCCCATCGCGGTCGAGCGCTCGGCGAAGTGGAGGCGCTCCTCCAGCTGGCGGCTCTCGCGCAGCCCCTCGACCATCTCGTTGAAGGTGCGTGCCAGGCTGCCGATCTCGTCGCTGCCGTGGGACGGCACCTGCACCGAGAGGTCGCCGGCCGCCACCTGGCGCGCGGCGGTCGTGAGCTGCTGCACCGGCCGGCTGAACGTCCAGGAGAGGTACAGCGAGACCAGCATGCCCAGCGCGAACACGCCCAGCGTGGCCAGCACGCGCGAGAGCAGCGCCTGCCGGGACAGCGCGGAGAAGTCGTCCAGGTAGCGCGTGATCAGCAGGTAGCCCACGCGCCGGTCGCCCAGCACGATGGGGAACGTGAGCGTGGTGGTGGTCTGGCTGCCGGGGGGGCCCGTCTGCTCGCCGAGCACGCCCTTGATCACGTACTCCTTGGGGCCCTTCTTCTTGCTGCCGCGGACGATCGGCTTGCCGATGTTGCGCTGGTTGGTCGAGGCCTGCACGTCCCCGCTGTCCGGCGGCGCGAAGTCGACGTCCTTCACGCCCAGCTGGCCCAGCTTCTCCTTGTACGCGTTCAGGATCACCTGCGGGTCCCCCTCGCCGACGGGCTGCTCCTGGAACACCTCGAGCGCGGTCGAGAGGTCCTCGGTGTACTCGCGGAGCTGCGAGACCAGGCGCTGCTCGCTGTACAGGTGCAGGAAGAACAGGCTGGTGATCGACAGCACCAGCAGCGACAGCATGGTCAGCAGCAGCTTGGTGCGGAGGGTGACCTTCCGGAATCCGAGGTCCATCCCCAGCAGTCTAGCAGCCTGTGGCGGAAACCGCCGTCGCACCCAGGCGGACTCGAGGGCGATCAATAGGCGCTCAGGTCGAAGGACTCCGCTGGGCGGGCGCGAGCTTGTACGCGCCCGCGTTGACGTGGTTCGGGCGCTCCAGCGTGTCCTCGACGCCGAGTCCCAGCAGGCGGTCGGCCAGCTCGACGCCCTGCATGAACGAGTGGTCCTGGTTCGAGACCTCGTAGGTCCACGCGCCGAAGCGGCCGCGCGAGAAGACGCGATGCCCCTCCAGCTCGGGCCGGAGGCGCGCCAGGACCGCGTCGCGACCGAGGAACGGCGTGGGATACCCGTGCTCCTCCCGCCGATGCCAGACGCTCACCACCGGCGTTCCAGGCGGGACGAGCCCGTCCGCGATCAGCGCCTCCACCACGCGGCGGGGCAGGGACTCGGAGTCCACCGGCCGATGCGAGGTCTCGCAGACCTCGGCCATCAGCGACCAGCATCCCGCGGGCGCGTTGGCGGGCGAGTAGTTGGAGAAGACAGTGGCGCGGTAGTAGGGCGAGCGGTCCTCGGGGAAGTACATCCAGCACTTCTTCCGCAGC
>JAICEW010000534.1 GCA_025923995.1 Vicinamibacteria bacterium
AACGCCGTCGCCGCCGCGGGCCTGCTCTGGGGATGGCTGGGCCTGGTCGTGCTCTACCGGTGTGCGTCGGCGCGTTGGGGGCGCGGCCCGGCGCTGCTCGCGACGTTCGGCATCGGGCTCGGCACGTTCCTCTTCTGGTACCTCGCGCTGGCCCCGACGATGGCGCACGCGCCGGCCTTCGCGACCGCGGCGTTCGTGCTGGCCTGGTGGCTGCGCGAGGACCGCGAGGGCTGGCCGCGCGCGCTCGTCACCGGCGCGCTCGTCGGCCTGGCCGCGCTCGTCCGCTGGTCGAGCGTGCTGCTGGTGGTCCTGCTGGTCTGGGACCTGGCCCGCTTCGCGCGCGCGCGACGCTGGCGCGACCTCTTCCGCGATGGCGCGCTGTGGGCGGCCGGCTTCCTGGTCGCGTTCGCGCCGCAGCTCCTCGTCTGGCGCGCGCTCTACGGCTCGTTCGTCACCATCCCGCAGGGCGCGGGCTTCGTCGCGGGCCATCCGGCCTGGGCGGGCGTGCTCTTCTCCCCGCATCACGGCCTGTTCGCGTGGTCGCCGCTGCTCTACGCGGGCCTCCTGGGCCTGGCGCTCTGGGCCCGGCGCGAGGCGGCGCGCGTCCTGGCGGTGCTCGCGTTCCTGCTCGCGCTCACGCGCCTCAACGCCGGGGTCGCGGACTGGTCGGCGGGGGCGGCGTTCGGCGCCCGGCGCTTCGACGTCGCGCTGCCGTTCCTGGGACTGGGACTCGCCGCCGCCGTCCGAGCCACGGCGGATCTGGCGAGACGCCGCCCGCTCCTCGTGCCCGCGGCCGCTCTGTCAGCCGCCGTCCTGTGGAACGTGCTGCTCGCGCAGGCGCACCGCACGTGGGACCAGAGCGGGGCCGTCTCGTTCGAGCAGATGGGACACGGTGTCGTGTCGGCGTGGGACCGGCAGGCGGGCTCGCCGTTCGCGCTGCCCGCGTCGCTGCTGGACTGGGCGCGCCTCGGCGTCCCGCCGCGCGACTGGGAGGCGCGCTTCATGACGCGCGAGTTCGAGCGGTGGAGCGTGCGCATGGGTGTCGACGATCGCCTGTTCCTGGACGGCGGCTGGTCGGCGCCCGAGGGACAGGGGCAGGAGACGTGGCGGCGGATGGAGGGAGACGGGGGCGGCCTCGCCGTCCACCTGCACCGCGCGCGCGGCTACCGGCTGGGCGCGCGGCTGCGGACAGGGGACGGCGAGGCGCGCGTGCGCGTCATCGTCAACCAGTCTCCCGCCGGGTCATGGACGGTCGGTCCGGAGTGGGGCGACCACGTCCTCGACCTCCCCGCGGACTGGTTTCGGGCCGGCCGCAACGCCGTCCGCCTGCGGGCGGACGGCGAGGTGAGCGTGGCGGGCGTCTGGCTCGAGTGACCGGGTCGGGAGCGCCGCAGCCTAGTCCGGATGTTCGCCGCGGTTCTCGAGCAGCTGCGCCAGGAAGGCCCGATCCACTTTGTCCTTATCGCGGACGGTGTCCTTGGTGCGCCACAACAGCTGTACGTTGGCGAACGGGATCGTCACCCCGCCGAGCTCCACCTCGTCGACCATCCGGCTCGCTTCCGCATAGGTGATTCCGCACGCGCTCCGCATGAGGTCCACGACGATCTCGTCCGCGACGCGCACGACCGCATAGCGCTCGAGGTCGCCGGCAGCCATGTCGCGTACGGCCCGGTCGGGCAGCGTCATCAGCGCGCGCCGCACGCGACCCTGGTTGTCGGCGTCGATGTCGATCAGGAGGTCGATATCGTTGGTGGCGCGGCCGAAGCCCGCCTGGATGACGGCCATGCCGCCGATGACGACGTAGCGCGCTCCCTCGTGGTTGAGGCTGCGACAGAGCGAGACGAGGTCTTCTAGGAGCGGCGGCCGGGCTTCCGGGGCCGGGTCAGCATCCTCAGGATCCATTCCTCGCTCTCCTCGAAGCTGCGGAAGCGATGGACGCCCTTCGGCAGGAACGGCTTGTCGCCGCGTAGCTGAGCGTTCAGCCGGAGGAGAGGTGCGGTGGCCGCCAGGCCGGTTCCCCAACGTCGCCGCCCCACGATCTTCATGGGCAGCGCGTCGACGTCGCCGGGAGTAGACCGCTCGGACATGCCGTACGCGATTATCCCACACGATCTGCGGGGGATCGCCGGCTCACCCGTCCGAGCGGTCTCCCCGCGGCCTACTTCACGCTGAAGCCCTGCAGCTCGACCGGGACCGACTGGCAGCCGCCGCCGTTGTGGATGCAGTCGATCCGGCTGGCGCCGCCCACCACCACGTACAGCTCGCCGAAGCGGTCCTCGGCGAAACCGAACATGCCGCCGAAGCCGCTGGCCCAGCACGAGGCCTGGATGGCAGCCGGGTTGGCCGGGTCGAGGGTGGTGGTCTTCCAGACCTGGCCGCAGGCGGCGTCGCCGTAGAAGAAATCACCCGCCAGCGACGGCACCAGGCTGCCGCGGTAGCGGTAGCCGGCCATGATCGAGACCCAGCCGCCGTTGTGGTGGCACAGGACCGGGTCCCAGTAGCCGCCGATGGGGCGGGGGAACTGGCACATGGTGCCGGTGTCCACCGGGCAGCCGGTCGTCGAGCAGCCCGACTCGTCGTTGCCGGCGGTCTCGCAGCCCTCGCGGCACACCCAGCCGAAGTTCATGGGCGCCGGGGTCGAGGCGGGGTGGAGGTTCAGCTCCTCCCACTTGTTCTGGCCCACGTCGCCGATGTAGATGTCGCCGGTGAGGCGGTCGAAGGTGAAGCGGAACGGGTTGCGCAGACCGAGGTCGAAGACCTCGTCGCAGGCGGGCTCCTGTCCGAAGAACGGGTTGGTCGAGGGGACGGTGTAGTTGCCGGCCACCACGCCGCAGTCGTCGGCCGGCCCGGCGCCGGGATCGACCCCGTGCACGTCGATGCGCA
>JAICEW010000535.1 GCA_025923995.1 Vicinamibacteria bacterium
GCCTCCGGCCACGTCAGCCTGGCCGAGGATGCGCGAGGACGGGTGGCGATGCCCGACGAGCCGGGGGGCGGGTCGGAAAGATCTCGCGTCGGATCGGCGAAGGCGTCGCCTCCCTGATCGCGAGGCTGAGGGGGGAGCACCGGATCGTGAGCTGGAGGGGCCGCGCCGAGCAGGCCGGCCTGACCGACATCGCGGTGGGCACGCGGTTCCCCTACAGCGACTTCCTGACCGGCCGTCGCGGCCGACACGGCGTGCAGATCGAGAGGTTCACCGAGAGCAGGTCCAGGAAGGGAGTTCGCGTCGTGATCGACGGGCTCTCCGACAGCGTGGGCCTGCAGAGCGAGGGATTCGGCACCGCGATCGCGAAGGCGCTGGGCTCGCGCGATATCGAGACAGGCGACGCCCCGTTCGACGAGAGCTTCTTCTTGAGCGGCGACCCGGTGGTGCTGCGCGCGCTGCTGGACGCGGAGACCCGCCGCCTGGCGCAGGATCTCTTCGCCGGCCGGGTGACGGCGGAGCCCCCTTTCGAGCCCCGGCGCGTGGAGATGTCCGTTCGGGTCGCCTACGGCACGCTGAAGGCGGAGTTCCGGGAGACGTGGGGCACGCGGGATCTGGAGCCCGTTCCGGGCACGCTGCTGGCCCTGCTCGCGCTGGCCGAACGGCTCGCGCCCGCGGGGCGGCCGGAGGAGCGCCTGGCCGCCATCGTGCGGACCGACCCTGTGGCCCGCGTGCGGGCCGGGGCGCTGACGGTGCTCGCGCGCGACCACCCCCGCGCGTCCGCGACGCGCGAGGCGCTGGCCGCGGCACTCGGGGACGCGGACGTCGAGGTGCGCCTCTTCGCCGCGCTCACGGACCCGGAGGCGGGGCGTCCGGTCCTCGAGGCGTTCGCGACGTCGAGGGACGCCGAGGACTGGTGCTCCGCACGCGCCATCGAGGGCCTCGGGGACCGCCTCACGCTGGACGTCGGCCGTCGTGCCCTCGAAGCCGCTCGTGCCGGAAGCAAGCAGAGGACGGCGCTCACGGCCCTCCTGCCGGTGGCGCGCGCGGGGGGAGTGGACGTTGTGATGCGTGCGCTGCACCATCCGAGCCACACCGTGGCCACGGCCGCGGCGTCCGCGCTCGCCGCGGTGAACGCGCCGGGTGCGGAGGAAGCGCTGCTGGAGGCGCTGGGGCGGGACTCGATCGACGTCCGCTTCGCGGCCGCGCGGGCGCTGGGCCTGCTCGGCACCGCCCGAGCGGTGCTTCCACTCAAGGAGCTGGAGCGCCGCGGACGCTACGGCGTGGACAAGGCGGCCCGCGAAGCGATCGCCCGCATCCAGGCCCGCCTGACCGGAGCGACGCCGGGGCAGCTCACCGTGGCCGACGACGCGTCGGGCCACGTGAGCATCACCGACGACCGGAGCGGGCGCGTCACGCTGCCGGACTGACGACTTCATCCCGGCCTGGTCGCGCACGTAGCGCGCGATCTGCTCGTGTGTCGCGAACCACACGCCCGGCTTCGACTTCATGTGCGCCACCAGCCGGTCCAGCATGTCGATGCGAGCCCGGTGCCCGATCACGTGCGGATGCATGGTCAGGATGTAGAGCCCCCCTCGCGCTGCGCGACGTCGAACTCGCCCTTCCAGATGGCGAGCACCTCCTCCTGGTTCATGGTCGGACGGATGCCGGCGAAGCGGTCCATCGTGAAGTAGGGCGCGTCGTCCAGGATCCACTCGACCGGCAGCTCGACGATGCCGGTGGGCTGCCCGGCCGCGACCACCTCGTAGGGCCGGTCGTCCGCCATGAGGCTGCTGTCGTAGAGCAGGCCCAGCTCCCTCGCGATCGCGATCGTGTGCGGGCTGTAGTCCCACGACGGCGTGCGCATGCCGACCGGGCGCCGGCCGGCCAGGCGCTCGAGCGTGTCGCGCGACCGCGTCAGCAGGTCGCGCTCGGTGGCGGCATCCAGCTGCGAGTTGCGCTCGTGGATCCAGCCGTGCAGGCCGATCTCGTGGCCGGCGGCCACGATCCGCTTCACCTCGGCCTCGTGGAGGAGCCCGCTGACCGCCGGCACGAAGAACGAGGCCGCGACCCGGTGGCGCGCCAGCAGGTCGAGGACGCGGGGCAGCCCGGCCCGCGCGCCGTACTCGCCCTGCGACATCTGGGACACCGAGTGGTTGCCGTCGCGCAGCGGGATGGTCTCGTTGTCGAAGTCGAACGAGAGGCCGACGGCGACGCGCGCGCCCCCCGGCCACTGCTTCGGCGTCAGGTCGCGGCCGGCGCGCACGCGCCCGACGATCTCGCGCACCGCCTCCTCCCCCAGCGACCAGGGCGCGGGCGAGGGAGACGGGGATTGCGCGAGTGCGGGCCCGACGGAGGCGAAGAGGACGGCGAGCCGCAGGGGGAGCCTCATGCGTGACCTCCATGCCCGCGAGGGCGTTGCCGGGAGAAGGCTACCAGCCCCACATCGCGGAAAACCCGTGAGCTACACTCGCGTCGAGCCGGCCGCCAAAGCCGAACCTGTCAACGAGGAGGACGACATGCTGAAGGGCTTCCGCACGTTCGTCATGCGAGGCAACGTCATCGACCTGGCCGTCGGCGTGATCATCGGAGCGGCGTTCGGGGGCATCGTGGACTCGATGGTCAAGGACCTGATCACGCCCCTCATCGGCCTGGTGGGCGGCACCCCCGACTTCTCCACCTGGAAGGCGGGGCCGGTCGCGATCGGGAACTTCATCAACGCGGTGATCGCCTTCCTGCTGAAGGCGGCCGGCCTCTACTTCCTGATCGTGCTCCCGTTCAACGAGTTCGCGGCGCGCATGAGGAGGGAGCCGCCTCCGCCCGCGCCGCCCACGCCGACCGAGGCGCTGCTCACCGAGATCCGCGA
>JAICEW010000536.1 GCA_025923995.1 Vicinamibacteria bacterium
CCGTACGGCGCGTCGCTCGCGAGCGTGATGGACCCGCTGTGGCCGGCCAGCTCCGGAACCGTCGAGGTGTTGAGGAGGAACAGCCCGCGCGGGCCGATCGTGATCGGCACCTCGCGCAGCAGCAGGCCGCTCGGGCTCCAGAAGTGAGCGCGGGCCGACACCAGCTGCGCCGTCGGGTTCTGGACGCTGAGCACGGTCACCTGCGTCGACGAGTTGTTGAACCGCGAGATCGCGTACGTGGTCTCGTAGAGGCGAATCCGGTACACGTCGTCCGGCCCACACGCGCAACCCGCCCCTCCGATGCGGAGCGACTGGCTGCTCACCGCGCCGGGCACGTCGTTGCGCCAGGCCATCCGCTGCGCTCCGCCGGTGCCGACCGGCGTCCCGCTCTGCAGCACCGTGACGTTGTCGGCCGCGATCCTCTGCAGGAGGGGCGCCGCCGGCGCATCGCCTGTCACGCCATCCAGGATCACCTCGTACGACGCGTACGGCGCCTGCTGCAGGACGTACACGTCGGGCGTCACGGCCAGATCGCCGGTCTGGCTCCAGCCGTGGAGCAGCTCGTCCGTCCCGGGCGGCGGGGCGTCGTCGTCGAGGATGGTGCCGAGCGCCGGCGTCGGCAACCCCGCGTTCACCGCGTTCGTGAGCGTCAGCCGGAAGCTCTCGTCCGTCTCGACCGCGGTATCGCCCAGCACCGTGACGGCGACGGCGGTCGGGCCCGCCTGGCCGGGAGCGAACGAGACGTTGGTGCTGAGGTCGAGGTAGTCGACCCCCGGAGTCGCGGTGACGGACGTCGTCTGCGCGTCGACGCCGACGGCGAACGCGCTGGGCGTCGAGAGCGTGACGTTGAACGTGCACGGTCCGCTGCCCGCGTCGCCCTCGATGCGGGCGCAGTCGGACACCACGAGGTTGGGCGGCGCGTCGTCGTCGTTGATCGTGGCCTGCGCCTGCGCGTCGCCCAGGGTCGCGCCGGACGGTGCGCTGAGCGAGACGGTGAAGGTCTCGTTCGGCTCGTCCATCAGGTCCCCGAGGATGGAGACGGCCACGCTCTGCGCGACCGATCCCGGCGGGAACGTGACCACGCCCGACGCGCTCACGTAGTCCGCGCCGGCCGTCGCGGTGCCCGCGCTCGTCGCGAACGCCACGGTAACGGGCACGCCGCTCGGCCGCGAGAGCGACACCGCGAACGTCCCTGGCGTCGGGCCGGCGTTGCCCTCGGCGACGCTCGCGTCGGCGATCGAAGCGGACGGCGGGATGGCCGGCAGCGCTCCGGTGCGCTGGTAGTTGGCGCGCCCGGTCCCCCAGAGGACGCGCGCGTTGGCGGTGCCCGGCAGGTCGTACGCGAGCAGGCCCGTGCGCGACGTGCCCACCACCACCTCCAGGTCGGCATCGCCGTCGATGTTCGCGAGCGTGGGCGCCGCCAGCCCACCGTTCCAGACGCCGGAGGCCGGGAGCAGGTTCACCGCGTGGAGCTGCACGCCCTGGGAGCTGACGATGTGGAGCTGCCCGAGCGTGTTGCCCGCCTTCTCGCCCCAGGAGGTGAAGATCACCTCGGCCTGCCCGTCGTTGTCCAGGTCGGCCACCGCCGGCTCGCTCGCGAAGCGGATGCCGCTGCCCGGGACGTCGAACGGCCAGGACCCGTGTTCCGTCTTGTCGAGCCACCAGGCGTGGAGCCGGCCGTCGTAGGACGCCATGAGGATCTCCAGCCGCCCGTCGTTGTCGAGGTCGGCCAGGACCACGTTCGGCTCCGCGGTCTCGATCACGTTGAAGTCCTGCGAGAGGGGCGCGCTGCCGGGTCCGGGGGGCGGGACGGCCGTCCAGTCGAACCCGCTCCCGCTCCAGCGGGAGCGGTCCCTCCGGAAGGCGAACGGCGTGTAGTAGAGGTCCGTGTACGGGCTCGTCCCGCAGTTGTACACGTTGCCCGGGACCACGATCTCGCGCGTGCCGTCCCCGTCCAGGTCGCCGACGGCCGGCGCGCTGTTCGCGAAGTTCGGGCGGTGCTGCACGCCGCAGTTCGCGAAGCCCACCAGGTCGACCGAGTGGTCCACGTGCACGCCGACGCGGCTCCAGGGCGTGGGACCGGGGTTGCCGAGGTGGTTGTACATCGCGTTCGTGAGGAGCTGGTCGCCGTTGGGGTGGAGCGCGGTGATGTAGTGCGTGTCCGTCGGTGCGATGACTTCCTTCAACCCGTCGCCGTCCAGGTCGGCGACGGTCACGTTCTCGTTGTACATTCCCGCCCCGGCGCCTTCCTCGCCCGCCCGGCGCGCGGGCCAGCCGGGCCGCTGGGCGCCGCTCGCGTTGAAGACGTTGACGTACCGGTCGCCGCCGCTGCTCGCGCGTCCCACGATCACCTCGAGCTGGCCGTCCGACTCCAGGTCCTCGACCGCCAGCGTGCGCACCTCGCCGCTCGTGGGAAACGCGGCGTTGGTGCTCCAGACCACCGGCAGGCTGGACGGCGGGACGAAGCGATAGACGTGGACCTGGTTGCCGCCGCGCCCGACGACGATCTCCTTCGTGCCGTCGCCTGTGAGGTCCGCGACCGCCACACCGGGCCAGACGCGTTGCGCGTTCGTGGCTCGAGCGCGCAGCGCGCCGTTGCTGCCCTGGTACACGAACAGGTCGTACGAGCCCCAGATCACCTCGGGCGCGCCGTCGTTGTCGAGGTCCACGACCGCCGGCGACGAGTACCAGCCCGTCTGGCAGAAGGACCCGCAGGGGCCCTGCCACTTGAACACGGGCGCGTTGACCTGGGCTCGCGCCGGGGCGGCGCCCAGCAGGCACAGCACGGCCAGGGCGGCTGGTGTTGGCTTCACGGCGGCTCCTTGGCCGACACGGTAGCGGTCGGCCCCGAGGCCG
>JAICEW010000537.1 GCA_025923995.1 Vicinamibacteria bacterium
CGTTCATCGACGTGACCACCATCCCGAACTCCTGGTTCTGGAGCGCCGGGTTGAGATCGGTCCAGATCGAGAGGCGCGCCCCGGGCGCCACCGTATAGTTCGCGGTCACGGGCGCGCCGACGCGGCGGAGGTAGCGCACCTCCACGTCGGCCGCGATCGCATTCGGGTTGTAGAAGAGCAGGAACGTGTCGAAGGTGTCCGTCGCCACGCCCTCGCCGAAGTACCAGCGCGTGCCGGCCTCCCCCGCCGACGAGCCGCTCCCCGCTTCGTAGATCGTCGTCGGGCTCGAGAGATAGACGGAGCGCTCCACCACGATGCCGGTGCCGTTGGTCGAGGTGACGTCGATCGCGACGTCCGTTTCCGTGAGCGCGGGGTCGACGCCGTCGACGGCCACGGTGAGCCGCCGGTGCGGCGCGATGCTGTAGCTGCGCAGGATCGGCGGGTTCGGCGCGATCCGGTTGAAGCGCATCGTCACCTGCGCGACGGTGTCGCTCGGGTTGTAGACGAGCACGTAGGTGTCGAACGCGCCGGTCACGCCTTCGGCGAGCAGCCAGCGCGTCCGCGGGCCGGGTACGCCGTTGTCGGCGTGGATGCCGTAGCCGCTCGCGTCCCAGCGCATCGTGCGGCTCGTGACGAGCAGCCGATCGGCGGTGATCGTCGTCCCGAAGGCCGCGCCGTTCAGGCCCGGGACGGTGTCGACGTCCACCGTGACGGGACGCCCGCCCGCTGGAACCGCCAACGTGTGCGTGATGGTCTGCCCCGCGTCGGTGTGGAAGGTCATCGTCGCCGTCGCCGCGACGCTCCCGAAGTTCGACAGCGAGAAGATCGTGTCGAAGAACGACCCGCCGACCCCCTCCGCGAAGTAGCGCGTGAACGCGGGCGGCGGCGGCAGCGCGGCGTCGCCGGCCGTCGCGATCTCGGAGGTGGCGCCGTCGAAGGAATCGATGTCACCCTGCGAGACCAGCGCGCGGACCGGCGGCAGGGGGAACGTGCCGCCCGTGCGGAACCAGGCCAGCACCGCGCCGATCATCTCGATCTGGCGGGACAGCTCGAACACGAAAACGATGTCACCAGCCCCCGTCTCCGTGTCCGCGGCGGTCAGCAGGAAGCGAGGCACGTCGAGGTTGTCGCCGAGCAGGGGATCCTCGTTGCCCGCGATCAGCTCCGCGGTGTAGGTTCCCGCCGGCGCGCCGCGCAGTGTCAGGGTGACGCGTACGCCATCGCAGTCCTGATAGCTGTTGCTGGACGTGCACGGCGGCCCCGGCGGGTCGCCCGGCTCGGGCGGGAAGTTGATCGGCTCGAACAGGAACTCGGGCTTGTTCTGGAGGTCGTTGGGCCCCGCGTCCGGGTCGCCCGGGTCGTTCGGTGTCGGCCCTTCCGGGCCGAGGTCCACCTGCAGCGGGACGGCTGCGAGGAAGGGGTCCCCGAAGTGGTTGCCGAGGATCCGGGCCCGGCCCTGGATACCGAACGGGCTCGTCGTCACGTGGACGGCGGGCCCGGTCGTGCCGCGGAAATAGTTGCCCCGCGAGTTGTCGAGCCAGAAGTAGGGCCAGTCCTCCAGGTCCGGGTCCGTCAGACGCCCGCCGCCGACGTGCACGCCCCGCGCCTGCACCGACACGCCGACGCGGTTGGTTGGCTGGTTACCCAGGTGCCAGTCCTTCCCCAGCACGTTCTCCGTGATGGTGACGTTCTGGAGGGCGTTGGTCGAGGCCACGACCTCGATGCCCGCGCCGGTGTTGAAGCCCTGGATGACCAGCCCCTGGACCAACCCGTAGCCGGCGTCCTGGAAGCGGAGGCCCGAGCCCGCGATGTTGTTCGCGTCGCCACGGAGGTAGACACGAAACGTGGGCCAGCCGACGCCGAAGGCCGGGATTCGGGTCGTGCCAGGGTGGCTCCAGCCGTCGATCTCGACCGGGCTCGTGATGGGCGGCAGCGGAGACACGAGCTGGATCGCGGCGGGCGCCGACGTGAAATCGAATGCGATGCGCGTGCAGTCGGGGTTCGCGTTGGCTTCAGCGATCGCGGTCCGGAGCGAGCAGCTCGGTCCCGGGCAGGTGCCTGGCGCGTCCGCCGGCGTGAGGACGGTGATGGTCGAGGTGCAGGTCTGGGCATTGGCCGGCGTCGGCGCGGCGAGCCAGGCCAGGGCGAGGGCGGCGGCGAATCGAAGAGTCGGGCGCAATCGGTCCTCCATCTGGGGGCTTCGATGGAGGCTTTGGCCGGATGTTACCGGCGGCGCTTGACACGCGGGACGGGCGTCTATAGATTTAGCAGTCGGCCAGGCTGACTGCTAACAGACTGGGGCGCCGAGTGCCAGGTCCGGCCGCCCCCGGCAGCCCCAGCCGGGCGCCAGTTTCAACCGTTCACCTCAGCACAAACGGAGTTTGCACGCATGAAGGTCAGACCGCTCCACGACCGGATCATCGTCCAGCGTCTGGAAGAAGAAGAACAGCGGGTCGGCGGGATCATCATCCCCGACACCGCGAAGGAAAAGCCCCAGCAGGGCAAGGTCGTCGCCGCCGGCAAGGGCAAGGCGAAGGACGACGGCAAGGTGCTGCCCCTCGACGTCAAGGCCGGGGACACGATCCTCTTCGGCAAGTACTCGGGGCAGGACATCAAGATCGACGGCGAGGAGTACCTCATCATGCGCGAGGACGAAGTGCTCGCCGTGCTCGAGGCCAAGTAAGCCCGAAGGAGTTCACTACATGGCAAAGCAAATCATTTACGGCGAGAGCTCGCGCCAGGCGATTCTCCGCGGCGTCAACCAGCTCGCCGACGCGGTCAAGGTCACGCTCGGCCCCAAGGGACGCAACGTCGTCCTCGACAAGAAGTTCGGCTCCCCCAC
>JAICEW010000538.1 GCA_025923995.1 Vicinamibacteria bacterium
CCACCAGGTTCACCGTGGTGGTGTCGAAGCGGGAGACGGCGCGCAGGTACGCCGCGTCGAGCGAGGGCAGGTCGTTGATGAGGATGTCGGGCGCGAAGTCCCGGATGTGCGCCAGGCAGTCCTCCAGGTCCGCCCCGACGGCGCGCACGTCGTACCCGTGAGCCTCGACCGTCCGCGCGCCCGCCGGGTGCGCCGCGCTCATGAGGAACGCGATCTCGGCCCGCGTGTTGCCCCGCAGGACATCCGCGATGGCCAGCGAGCGGAACACGTGGCCCATGCCGAGGCTGGGCCCGCCGTCCGCGCGGAAGAGCACGCGCGCCTCGCGCAGCAGGCGTTCGGCCATCCAGAAGTCGGAGAGGTCGTGCACCGCGAAGCCCGCCCGCTTGTCCAGGACCAGCGCGCCCACGCGGTCGCCGAAGCGGGTGGGCCCCGCCAGCACCGCCCGCCGCATCGCCACCACCGCGCCGTTCTCCTGGTAGATGGGCGGCTGCTCGTCGCGCCGCCCCTCCTTGGCGAAGAGCGGGACCAGCGCGCCGTTCTCCTCGCGCCAGTTGAGCGTGCGGTCCTCGGTCACCGAGACCACCGAGTCGAACCCGCCCTCGAGCAGGCGGTCGAGCGCGCGCTCCACGTCGGCCGCGCTGCGGAACGGGGAGGTGGCCTGCAGCCAGACCACCACGTCCACGCGGTCGCCCTTGCCCTCCACCTCGCCGACCGCGTGCGCGATCACGGGCTTGAGGCTCGACAGGTCGCGCGCCAGCGAGGCCGGCCGCAGGAAGGGCACCTCGGCCCCGGCCGCCTGCGCCGCCTCGGCCACCCGGGGGTCGTCGGTCGAGACCACGATCCGGTCGATGCTGGCGGCGCCCCGCGCGGCGTCGATCGTGTGCGCCAGCAGCGGCTTGTCGCCCAGCCGCTTGATGTTGAGGTAGGGCACGCTGTCGCTGCCGCCCCGCGCCGGGACCACGGCCAGCACGCGCAGACCGTCTCTCAAGGCACCCCCGCCATCATGCGGCTACCCTAGTCGGGACCGCTCTTTCAGGTCAAATCGGCCCGCCGCGGGTAGACTTCGGCACCATGCTCACACTCGCGCGCGCCGGTTGTGCCCTCACCCTGTGCCTGGCCGGACCGGCCGCCTTCGCCGCCGAGCGCTCGCCGCTCGTGCGCCCGTACGTGTCGGTCGACGCGCCGACGTTGGCGCTCACGCACGTGCGCGTGATCGACGGAACGGGCGCGCCGCCCGCGGCCGACCAGACCGTGCTGATCGCGAACGGCCGCATCCAGGCCGTGGGTCCGTCGGTCGCCATCCCACCCGACGCGAAGGTGCTCGACCTCACCGGCCGCACCGTCTTCCCCGGGCTGGTGATGCTGCACGAGCACCTGTTCTACCCGGCCGGCGAGAACGCCTACAACCAGCAGGAGATCAGCTTCCCGAAGCTGTACCTGGCCGGCGGCGTGACCACCATGCGCACCGGCGGATCGCTCGAGACCTACACCGACCTCAACATCAAGAAGGCGATCGACGAGGGCACGCGGCCGGGGCCCGCCATCGACGTCACGGGCCCGTACATCGAGGGGCCGGGCCTGCCCATCCTCTCGGTCAAGGCGCTGCGCGACACCGGCGACGCCCGGCGCATGGTCGAGTACTGGTCGGGCGAGGGCGCCACCTCGTTCAAGACGTACATGCACGTCACGCGCTCCGACCTGCGCGCGGTGGTGGAGGCGGCGCACGCGCGCGGGCACAAGGTCACGGGCCACCTCTGCTCGGTGACGTTTCGCGAGGCGGCCGCGCTGGGCATCGACAACCTGGAGCACGGCTTCGTGGTGGCCAGCGACTTCGTGAAGGACAAGAAGCCGGACGTCTGCCCCGACAGCAAGGACATGACCGCGGCGTTGCTGGCGCTCGACCCGGACGGGGCCGAGGCGGTGTCGCTCATCGACGCGCTGGTCAAGGCCAAGGTCGCCATCACCTCGACGCTGCCCGTGTTCGAGACGCTGGTGCCGGGCCGTCCGCCCGCGACGGACCGCGCGCTGGACGCGCTGCTGCCCGAGGTGCGCGACCAGTACCTGCGCATCCGGTCCCGCGTCGCGGTGGACGACAAGTCGCCCTGGCCGAAGCTGTTCGAGAAGGAGCTGAAGCTGGAGCGCGCGTTCGCCGCCCGCGGCGGGCTGCTCGTCTCGGGGACGGACCCGACGGGCTACGGCGGCGTCGTGCCCGGCTTCGCGAACCAGCGGCAGCTCGAGCTGCTGGTGGAGGCGGGTTTCTCGGGCGTCGAGGCCATCCGCATCGGCACGCTGAACGGCGCGCGCTACCTGGGCATCGACGACCGCGTGGGCAGCATCGCGGCCGGCAAGCAGGCCGACCTGGTCGTGGTGGAGGGCGACCCGTCCCAGCGGATCGCCGACGTCGAGAAGGTCGAGACCGTCTTCCGCGAGGGCGTCGGCTACGATCCCAAGAAGCTGATCGACTCGGTCAAGGGCGTGGCGGGGCTGCGGTAGACACTCGTAGGGCTCGAATGAGGGCGCCGCTCGTCAGCGCGCTCACCCGCGCGCTCAGGCATACCGCTTCGCGGCGGCGCTGACAGCGGGCGGTTCACGCGCCGCTTCGGGTATGCCGTTCGCGCGCCAGGTCGGCGCCGACTTTCGAATCGCAACCACCGCGCGGCCGGTTGAGCCGCTCGCACTCAACACGTTGCACAACGTGTTGAGTGGCCGGCGCTCAACATGCTCACTCCTTCGTCCAGCGCGGCACGCGCCCCGGCGTCCAGGGCGCGCCGGCCGCGTCCGCCTTGCGCTCGAGCGCGGGCAGCTCGGTCTCGATCAG
>JAICEW010000539.1 GCA_025923995.1 Vicinamibacteria bacterium
CGTCGGCGGGACGGTCACCGTGAAGACCGCGCAGGGCGAAGAGCGGACGCTGCGCGTCACCGGCAGCGTCCACGACGTGGGCCAGGCGCAGGCGCGCATGGAGCAGATGGTCTACGGGTACGTCGGGCTCGACACGCTGCCGCTGCTGGGCGAGGAGCCGTACCTGGATCAGCTCCTCGTCGTCGCGGGCGGCGACGCGTTCGACGAGACGCACGTCCGCCAGGTCGCGGCCGACGTGAAGCAGTGGTTGGAAGCCGAGGGCCATCCCGTCCAGCGCGTGGACGTGCCCGCGCCCGGCAAGCATCCGCACGCCGACCTCACCGGCCTGCTGCTGCTGGCGCAGTCGGGGTTCGGGCTGTTCGCGCTGGCCCTGAGCGGCCTGATGGTCGTCCACCTGCTGACCGCGCTCATGGCGTCGGAGGTGCGTCACATCGGTGTGATGAAGGCGGTGGGGGGGACGCGATGGCCGATCGCGCGCGTCTACCTGGGGCAGACGCTGCTGCTCGGGATGGCGGCGGTGGCGATCGGCATTCCTGCCGGCCTCGTCGGGGCGCGCGCGCTGTGCCGGGCCATGGCGGTGTTCCTGAACTTCGACATCACCAGCTTCGCCGTCCCGCCGTGGGTCTACCTGCTCGAAGCGGGCGTGGGGCTGGTCGTGCCGCTGCTGGCCGGCGCCTGGCCGGTCTGGCGGGGGACCGCGATCTCCGTGCGCGAGGCCCTGGGCGACGCCGGCGTGTCCGGGCAGGCGTTCGGAACGAGCCGCGTCGATCGCCTGGTGGCGGGCCTGCGCGGCCTGAGCCGTCCGGTCCTGCTCTCGCTGCGCAACGCCTTCCGCCGCCGCACGCGGATGCTCTCGACGCTGGGCACGATGGCGGCGGGCGGGCTGTTCTTCATGTCCGCCCTCAACGTCCGCGAGTCGATGATCGGCACGCTCGACCGCATGTTCGCCGCGTTGCGCTTCGACCTGAGCGTGACGTTCTCGGCGCCGGCGCCGCGGGAGACGGTGCAGCGGGCCGTGTCACGCGTGGCGGGCGTGACGGCCTCGGAGGGCTGGATCACGACGGAAGCCGCGATCGATCGTCCGAGCGAAACGCCCGCCCCCGCGCGCGAGTCCGCTGCGGCCGCCCGTCACGGCGTCGCAGCGCTGCCCCTGGACCGCTTCACGATCGCGGCGCTCCCGAGCGACTCGTCGATGCTGTCCTTCACCATCGTCGAAGGGCGCGCCCTGCGCCCGGACGACACGAACGCGCTGGTGGTCAACACGCGCCTGCGGGCGAACGTGCCCAGCCTGGTGCCCGGCGCGGAAGTCAGCCTGCGCATGGGCCATCGCCCCGTCACCTTTCGCGTGGTGGGCACGCATCGCGAGCCGTTCACGCCCCCGACCGCGTACATGCCGCGCGCGTACCTGGAGAGCCTCGGGGCCGGCCATCTCGACGGGATGACCAACAGCGTGCGCGTGGCCGTGGACCCGCAACGCCTGGACCCGGAATCGTTCGTCACCTTGAAGGCGGGGCTGGAGGAGAGCCTCGTGCGCGAGGGGCTGCGGCCCGCCTCCATCGCCGGCAAGGGCGAGCGCCGCGTGGGCTTCGACGAGCACATGCGAATGATCTACGTCTTCCTGGTCGTGGTGTCCTGCGTCCTCGGCGCCGTCGGCGGCCTGGGGCTCGCCACGACGATGACGCTGAACGTCCTCGAGCGCCGCCGCGAGATCGGTGTGCTGCGTGCGATCGGTGCGGCGCCGCGCGCCGTGTGGGCGATCGTGCTGGCCGAAGCGGTCGTGGTCGTGCTGCTGAGCTGGCTGGTGGCGACGATCGTGGCCTGGCCGGTCAGCCGGTGGACCGGCAACGCGATGGTCGGTTCCTTCGTGAGAGCGCCGCTCGATTTCGTCTTCGAGTGGCGCGGACCGGTGGTGTGGCTCGTCGTCTCGCTCGCGCTGGCGATGCTCGCGAGCGCGCTGCCGGCCTGGCGCGCGAGCCGCCTGTCCGTGCGCGAAGCGCTCGCGCACGAGTAGGGGCCGAGCGACGGCGTGCGCCCGAACGACTCAACCGGCCGCGCGGCCGGTTGAGTGACAAGGACTCAGGCGAGCGGCCGTCAGAAACCGCAGGCGGGGTTGGCGGGCGCGTCGATGCGCCGGGGCGCGCCGGCCGGGATGAGCTGAACCGCCACGGTCCTCGCTTCGACCGTGTCTTCATTGCGGATCGCGTGGACATGGTCGCCGCCCTCGTCCACGAACGTCTTGCCCGCCGTGTAGACGCGCGGTGTGCAGTTCGGATCGTGGCCGTCGTAGACCGTCACCTTGCCCGCGGTGACGACGATCAGGCTGTGGCCGGGATGGGTGTGCCAACCGGTGGTGCCTCCCGGCTGCCACACGTTGTTCTGCACGTACAGGTCCGACTGCCCCTTGGTCTTCTGCAGGGACAGCCAGAGCTTCCGGGGCTGCCCTTCGACGATCGAGTGGTTGAACGCGTTGATCTCGCCGGCCCGGCCCTGGGCGAGCGTGGTGCCCGTGAATCCGACCGGCGGCGTGGCGCCGGCCTGGCCGACCAGGCCCGCCACCCCTGCGAGGGCCAGCATCATGGCGAGACCCCGGGTCATGTATGGTCGCATCTCGTCCTCCTACGTTTGGGCTGCGGTGCGCAGCGCCCGCAACGATCGGAGGACGACGGCCTGGCGTCGAGCCGTAACCTGCGGCAACCGAGCGGGTTCGGCGACTTGCGGTCGAATGCGGTGGATTGCGGTCCGGGGGAGACTCGGTCCGGACCGCTCGGGCTAGTTCTTCGCCGACCCCTTCGCCAGCAGCGC
>JAICEW010000540.1 GCA_025923995.1 Vicinamibacteria bacterium
AGGGCGCGCCCCGGACCCCGCCGGGATTCGAAGGCGCGCGCGTTCGAGTCGGAACCGCGGAGGCGGCGCGTGCCACGCCGGCTCCGTCACCGTCCGTCGCCGCGCAGCCGGCGCCCGCTGCGACCCACCCACCGCGGCCGCCCGCGCCCGCGCCACCCGCCGCGTCCGATCCTCCCGACGCCAAGGGCGGGGGCCACGGCCTGCGCAACGCGGCGATCGTGGTGGGCGGCGCCGCCGCAGCGGGAGGGACGGCGCTGGCGCTTCGATCGGGAGGCGAGGAGTCGGGGCCGCCGGCGACGACCGGCACCGGGCTGCCGGCGTCCGGCATCGCCGGCTCGTACGTCGGGACGGAGACGATCGTGTACTCGGGCTCGTGCAGTGGCACCGACGACGTCGTGCTGAGCCTCCAGCAGTCCGGCTCGTCGCTCAACGGCGTGCTCTCGTTCACGGTGCGGACGTGTCCCTGCTGCGCGGCCGGGCGCGGGGCGAACCCGGTGAACGGGTTCGTCTCCGACCTGCGGGTCGACCTGACCACGCCGGTGGGCTTCGTGTACAGCGGGTCCTTCGCGGGGAACCTGCTCTCGGGGTCGCTCGCCGGCCCGGGCGGGGTCACGGGCACCTGGTCGGTGGAGAAACGCTAGGCGTGTGGCCCGAGACGTTCCGCGTGGTGCAGCTCGCCGTCATGGGGATCTTCGCGGTCCTCATCTCCGACTTCCGGCGCCGCAAGGGGTCCTCGCCGCTGCTGCCCTCGCGCTCGGTGCTCCTGCTCAAGCTGATCTATCCGATTCCCTTCCTGGTCTACGTCTGGGTGGTGCTGTGGCTCCGCGCGCCCGCCGCCCGCGACCTGTTCGCGCTCGCGCTCACGACCGGAGGCTCGGCCCTGGTCGCACGCGCCCGGATCGACATCGGCAACGCGTACACGTGGACCGGCTACCGGCAGGAGCAGCCGCGCCTCGTCACGCGCGGCGTCTACGCCTGGGTCCGGCACCCGATCTACACCGGCATCGGGCTGTTCCTGATCGGAGGCACGCTGACGGTCCTGGGCCGGGTCTCGCTGCTGGCCCACGTGGTCGCGGGACTGTCGATCGTCTACATCGGGGCGTTCCTGGTCGTCGCGGCGACGCGCGAGACGCGCGTGCTGTCGGCCTCGGTCGGCGAGGAGTTCGACCGCTATCGACGCCGTGTGGGGGCGTTCTGGCCGGCCCCCGGACGGCGCTAGGGGCCGCTGCGGGCGCCGCGACGCCCCCACCGCGTGCCGAACGCCACGGCCGCGGTCGTCGCCACCGTCCAGGCCAGCAGCACGACCGCCAGATCGCGGACCGGGAAGGCCGTCAAGCGATCGAGCGTCGCGTTGAGGCGCCCGAGCTCCGCCGTCGTCGCCTCCAGGCGATCGAGCCTCTCCATCGCCCTGGGCAGGTCCGCCAGCACGCCCTGCAGATCGGCGGTGCGTGCCAGGTTGCGGTCGAGGCTCGCGGCGGCGTGCAGCGCCTCGCGCAGGCCCGCGACCTCGCGCAGCGCCGCGTCGAGCCGCGCGACGTCGCCCAACGGATCGCGCAGCCGCGCGACGTCCGTCAGCGGCCGGTCGAGGGCGGACACCTCCTCCAGTCGAGGGCCCAGGTCCGCCGTCCGCGCCAGCTCCGGCTTGAGCGACGCCACGCGATCGAGCTCGGGGGTGAGGCCCGACACGCGGTCGAGCGATGCCTGGAGCCCCGTGACCACGCCGCCGGGGGCGGCCATGACCTCGAGCGCCTCCGTGTTCTTGTCGATCGCCTGCGTGCTGCGTCCGATGGCGGCGCTGTTCCGGTCCACCGTCGCGCAGGCGCTCACACCGAGCGCGAGCGCGAGCGGCCACGGCGCCCGACGAGACCCTGTGGCCATGCCCACACCTCCGATCGCGTCCGCGGCGCGGCCTCCGCGGGTGCCTGACCGTCAGGAGACCCCGCGCTCCTGATCGAGTCGTTGATAGCCGACGAGCGCCGTGATGAACGCGATCGCGAGCAACGCGGTCTGGGCCACCACCAGGCGCGACGGGTCGGCGGCCGGCGCGGGGAGCGGCGACCCGGCCTCGAACCGTGCCAGCCCGACCGCCACGACGAACACGCCCCCGAAGTACGCAGTCACCTTGCGGAAGCGTTCCTCCAGCAGGATCGCGTTCATCGGGAGGAGGAGCAGGAAGATCGTGAACGGGCTCTGGTCGAGGCCTCCGGACTGCCAGATGAGGTACGCCAGGGCTCCGAGGTCCAGCGCGTAGTAGGCCAGGGTCGACTGGTCGAGGGTGAGGTGCCACGTCGTGGAGGTGAATCCGGCCTCGGTTCTCGGGCTCAGGAAGAAGATCGCGGCGGCGACGGCGAAGGCGCCGAAGAGCACCGCCCAGTGGAAGGGTGGTGCCGCGTAGACGACGCGGGGGAAGTTCATGAGCATGGCGGCTCCCGCCACGCCGAAGAACGCGAACGCCTGCGTGCGGGTCAGGACCTCCCGCCGCGACAGCCGGCTGCGGACGCGGGCCTCCTCCAGCCGTACCTTCTCGGCCTCGCGTTGCCTGGCTTCCTCGCGCTCGCGGTTCGACTTCTCGCGCGCCGCCGCGCTGTCCGCGATCAGCTTCTCGACCGTCTCGATCCGGCCGCCGTACCTGTCGGCCCAGGCGGCGGTCCGCTGGCGCCGGGACCACCAGGAGCGGCGCTCGTCGACCTGCTCCAGGGGGAGCAGTGCGGGCTGGGCCGCCCCGCGCGCGGTCTCGGAGAGCGCGACGTAGGTCCGTCCGTCGGCCACCTCG
>JAICEW010000541.1 GCA_025923995.1 Vicinamibacteria bacterium
CATCCTGCAGGGCGCGACCATCGCCGCGATGTTCATGGGGGGTGCACCGGCCACCTACTAGGCCGCACCCACGCGGTCGCGGCGGGTCAGGCGTCCTGCTGGTCCCGCCGCGGCCGGGTCGCGACGACGTACGCCAGGCCGCCGAAGGCGGCGAGCGGCACCACCTTCCAGGCGATCGCGGGCCACATCGCCGCGGGCGCCCACCGGCCCGATGCGAACGCGACCGCGGCGGCGAGCGCGATCGCCGCCATCCGTCCCGCCTCGAACGGGATCGCGTACAGGCGGTGGGACACCACCGCGCCCATGGTCGCCATCACCGCGTAGGAGGCGACCGTGGCCCAGGCCGCGCCCATCATCCCGTGGCGCGGGATCCACGCGAAGTTGGCCGCGACGTTCACGGTGGCGGCGACGGCGGTGACGAGCGGGTAGTAGCGGGCGCGCCGCTCGATGCCGATGCCGATCGAGGTGAGCAGGAAGACGCCGTGCAGGAGGTACGCGAGCGCCACCACCGGCACCACCGGCGCCGCCACCCGCAGCTCCGGCCGCCGCGGCGTCATCAGCGTCACCGCCTCCGGCGCCAGCAGCGCGACGGCCAGCGCCAGCGCGGTGAAGCCCGCGAACGCGAAGGTCGCGGTGCGGGCCAGCACGCGCGGCGCGCCCGGCTCGCGCACGCGCGAGTAGACGAACGGCCCCCAGGCCGGCTCGAACGCGGAGAGCGCGAACTTCACGGCCGCGCCGAAGGTGTAGCCGAACGAGTAGAGGCCCACCTCCGCCCGGCTGGCGAACAGGTCCAGGATCTTGCGGTCCGCCAGGTTCTGGGCCTGCACCATGAGCCCGTGCGGCACCTTGGGCAGGCCGAAGCCCAGCGCGTCCCTCAGCAGGTCGGAGCGCCAGCCCAGGCGCGCGCGTCCGCGCAGCAGCGGCAGCAGCGCGGCCGCGAACACGGCGGTCGAGACGAGGTCGGCCCACAGCGCGCCGTCGACGCCCAGCCCGCGCCACAGCAGCACCACCTTGAGGACGATGTTGAGCGCGTGGCGCACGCCGGAGAAGATCGAGAAGCGGACGGCCTGGTCCTCGATGCGCAGCAGCGCGAGCGGCACGAAGGCCAGCGTGCCCACCGCGACGTCCGCGGCCACCAGCACCACCCAGCGCGCGGGCGCGCCGCCGTCGTGGCCGAAGAGGCCGCGCGTGAGGACCGGCGCCACCAGCGCGGTTCCCAGCAGCAGCAGGGTCCCCACGGCGGCCGCGAACGCGCTGACGGTGCCCGCCAGCGCCTGCCGCGACGGCGCGTCGTCCTGGTCGTAGTGCGTACGGAAGAAGCCCGAGTCCAGGCCCAGGCGGAACACGATCTTGGCCAGCGTGCCGAACAGCAGCAGCAGCGCCAGGTTGCCCAGGTCGGTCGCGGACAGGAACGAGGTGTAGACCGGGAGGAGGAGGAAGTTGATCGCGCCCTGGAAGACGTCGGCCGCTCCGTATACGGCCGAGTGGGTGGCGAGCTTCCTGAGCCCGCCCGCGTTCACGCGCGCGCCTTGTCCGACTCGAAGAACGCGATGACGCGATCGAGGATCTCGTCCAGGTGGACCTGCGGCTCGTACCCGATGAGGGTGCGCAGCTTCGTCAGGTCGGGCACCCGCCGGGGCATGTCCTCGAAGCCGGCCTCGTAGGCCTTGTCGTAGGTCACCAGCTCGATCGGGCTCTGCGACCGGGTGCGCGCCTTCACGCGCTCGGCCAGGGCCAGGATCGAGATCTCGTCGCCGTCGTTGCCGATGTTGAACACCTGGCCCACCGCGTCCGGATGGGTCGCGAGCGCGACGAGGGCGCCCACCACGTCGCCCACGTACGTGAAGCAGCGGGTCTGGCTGCCGTCCCCGAACACGGTGAGCGGATGGCCCAGCAGCGCCTGCTTGACGAAGTTGGGGATGACCATGCCGTAGCGTCCGGTCTGGCGCGGGCCCACGGTGTTGAAGAGCCTCACCACCACCACCGGCAGCCGCTTCTCCTTGTGGTAGGCGAGCCCCAGGAACTCGTCGATGGCCTTGCTGCAGGCGTAGCTCCAGCGGCCCTTGCTGGTGGGGCCCAGCACCAGGTCCGCATCCTCCCGGAAGGGCACGGTGTCGCTCTTGCCGTAGACCTCCGAGGTGGAGGCGATCAGCACCTTCTTCTTCTTCTTGTTGGCGAGCTTCAGCACCATCTCGGTGCCGTGGACGTTGGTCTCGATGGTGTTGACCGGGCTCTCCACGATCAGCCGCACGCCCACCGCGGCCGCCAGGTGGAAGACCACGTCCACGCGGTCGATCAGCTCGGCGGTCACCGGCTCGTTCATCACGCTGTCGATCGTGTAGCGGAAGCGCGGGCTGGCCTTGAGCGGCTCGATGTTCTCGATCGAGCCGGTGGAGAGGTTGTCGAGCACGTAGACCTCGTCGCCCCGCGCGAGAAGCGCCTCGGCCAGGTGGCTGCCCAGGAAGCCCGCGCCACCGGTGATCAGTGCTTTCACGCCCCCTCCCGCTGCCCGCTCATTCGAGCATGTCCTCGCGGATCGTCTCGTCGGCCTGGATCGGGCGCACCGCGCGGCGCCCGATCACTCGGTGCGCCTCCCGGGGCGAGAACCCGGGCCCGCCGCGCGGGCCAGTGCGCTTGAAGGCCAGCTGCTCGACGGTCAGCAC
>JAICEW010000542.1 GCA_025923995.1 Vicinamibacteria bacterium
AGCACGGCGGCGGCGAGGACGAGACCGGCTGGATCCGTCAGGGACGCGCGAACTTCATCCTCGACAACCTGATCGCGGCGGGACGCTGCAAGCCGATGATCGTGGTGATGGCGTACGGCTACGCACGGCGGTCCGGAGAGGTCGTTCGCGACCTGAGCGGACTCCCCTTCGACTCGCCGGAGCGGCGCCAGGCCATGGTCGACATGACTGCGGCCTTCGAGGCCGACGTGACCGAGGCGCTGATCCCGTTCGTGGACAAGACGTTCAGGACCGTTGCCGACCGCGAGCATCGCGCGATGGCGGGACTCTCCATGGGAGGCATGCAGACGTTCCAGGTGACGCTCCAGCACCTCGACCTGTTCTCCCACATCGGCGGGTTCAGCGGCGCGATGAGGCTCGCGCTGGGCGACCAGAAGCTCGATACCAAGACCGCCTACAACGGCGCCTTCGCGGACCCGGCGGCCTTCGGCAGGAAGGTGCGCTTGCTGTGGCTGGGCGTGGGGACGCAGGAGCCGGAGCGCATGCGCGAGGGGATCCGGGCATTCCACGCCTCGCTCACGGAGGCGGGCATCCAGCACGTCTACGTCGAGTCCCAGGGCACCGACCACGAATGGCAGACCTGGCGCCGCAACCTGCAGGACTTCGCGCCGCGCCTGTTCCGCTGAGGGTCATCGGGAGGCACCCAGGACCGACCCGGGAAGGGGCGCGACACGGAGGCCCGATGAGACACGCTTGCCTGGTCGTCGTCCTGGTCTTGTCGACCGGCTCGGGGTCGTTCGGACAGGCGCCGGCGGTGGCACCGTACCGCGATCCAAACCTGCCCCCGGAGCGCCGCGCCGCGGACCTCGTCTCGCGCATGACCCTGGAGGAGAAGGTCCTCCAGATGCAGAGCACCGCTCCCGCGATCGAGCGCCTCGGCGTGGAGGCGTACAACTGGTGGAACGAGGCGCTGCACGGTGTCGCCCAGGGCCGCGCGACCGTCTTCCCTCAGGCGATCGCGCTCGCCGCGACCTGGGACACCGACCTGATGCACCGGGTCGCCGACATCATCTCGACCGAGGCGCGCGCGAAGTACAACGACGCCCGGACGCGTCCCGCCCCGTCCGGCCCCGAGGCGCTGATGACACTTCCCGGCCGCACCGCGGGACTCACGTACTGGTCACCGAACGTCAACATCTTCCGCGACCCTCGCTGGGGACGCGGCCAGGAGACCTACGGCGAGGATCCCTACCTGAGCGGCCGGATGGCCGTCGCGTTCGTCAAGGGGATGCAGGGCGACGACCCCCGCTACTTGAAGGTGGTCGCCACACCGAAGCACTTCGCCGTGCACAGCGGCCCCGAGCCGGAACGGCACGCCTTCGACGCCGAGGTGAGCGAGCACGACCTGGTCCACACGTACCTGCCGGCGTTCCGGGCGAGCGTCGTCGAGGGCAAGGCCCACTCCGTCATGTGCGTCTACAACGCCGTGAATGGAACGCCCGGCTGCGCCAGCGCGGACCTGCTCCAGAAACGGCTGCGGGACGAGTGGGGCTTCGAGGGCTACGTGGTGAGCGACTGCGGCGCGGTGAAGGACATCCACGAGAACCACAAGTACACGCCCACGCTCGGCGGTGCGGCCGTCGCGGCCGTCAAGGCGGGCACGGACCTGACCTGCGGCACCGAGTACAAGACGCTGGTGGACGAGGTGCGGGCCGGCCGCATCACGGAGGCCGACCTCGACCGGTCGCTCGAGCGGCTGATGGTCGCGCGATTCCGCCTGGGCATGTTCGATCCGAAGGAGCGCGTCCCGTATTCGACGATCGCGATGTCCGAGAACGACTCGAGCGCGCACCGGCTGGTCGCGCGGGAGGCGGCGCGGTCGGCGATCGTGCTCCTGAAGAACGAGGGCGGCGTGCTGCCGCTCAGCCCGTCGGTGGCCAAGGTCGCGGTGATCGGTCCGTCGGCCGACGACCCGGTGGCGCTGCTCGGCAACTACCACGGCATCTCCTCCAGGCAGGTGACGCCGCTCGAAGGGCTCGCCAGGCAGTTCCCGGCCGCACAGGTGCGGTACACCCTGGGCGCCACCTACACGGCCTCGACCCACGCCCTGGTGCCCACGGCGTTCCTGGTGGCGGAAGGTCGCGAGCCCGGAGTGCGCGTCGAGTACTTCGACAACCCGGACCTCCAGGGAGAGCCGAGGCTCCGCCGGTCGGAGCCGCGACCGTACTTCGACATGGGCATGGAGGACCCCGCCGTGGTGGCGGCGGTCGGCCGCGAGAAGTACTCGCTGCGCTGGACGGCGACGCTGACGCCGCCGGCGACGGGCGAGTACGACGTGACCCTCTATGCCGGCATGTGGAACCGTACTGCGACGGCGCGGCTGTTCCTGGACGAGAAGGAGCTCGACTCCGGCACCGGTTGGGCCAGGGAGCAGACCTCGACCGATCCTCCCCCGGGACCTCGGCTGCCGCCGCACGTCCGAGTCCAGCTGCAGGGTGGACGGAAGTACGCCTTGCGTGTCGAGTACCGGCAGCCGGGCAGCGGCGGCACGGTTCAAGTCGGCTGGATTCCGCCCGCCGACGCCGCCCTGGCCGAGGCCGTGACGCTCGCGAAGGAATCCGACGTCGCGATCCTCTTCGTCGGCTTGAGCTCCGAGCTCGAGGGCGAAGAGCTGCGGGCC
>JAICEW010000543.1 GCA_025923995.1 Vicinamibacteria bacterium
ACGCGCCGGGCGGGGGCGTGCTCGTCGGTGCGGCCGCAGCGGGTGCAGGTGATCGTTGCCACGTCTTCCATAAACCCCTGATTATAACCTCATTTCGTGGCGCGCGTTTGCCAGCGCGTGCCCCGCCCGTCGATAATGGGCGCTTATGGAAATCGCCGCAGCGAGCCGAAGCTTCGAAAGCCTCAACCTGTCCGCCGAGACGCTGGCCAGCCTGGACGCCAAGGGCTACCGGCAGCCCACGGACGTGCAGGCGGAGACCATCCCCCGCGCACAGGCCGGCAAGGACCTGGTCGTCCAGTCGCGCACCGGCACCGGCAAGACGGCGGCGTTCGGCATCCCGATCGTCGAGCGGGTCGACACGCAGTCGGATGCCGTGCAGGCGGTCGCGCTGACGCCGACGCGGGAGCTGGCCATGCAGGTCGCGCAGGAGCTCGAGGAGATCGGGCGCGGGCGCGGCATCAAGGTCGTGTGCATCTACGGCGGCGACCCGATGGAGCGGCAGCTGGAGGCCATCAAGGCCGGCGCGCACGTGATCGTGGGCACGCCGGGGCGGGTGCTCGACCACCTGCGTCGCCGGACCCTCAAGTTCGACACCGTGAAGATGCTGGTGCTGGACGAGGCGGACCGCATGCTCGACATGGGCTTCGCGGTCGAGATGGGCCAGATCATGGAGTTCGTGCCGCAGGAGCGCCAGACGCTGCTGTTCTCGGCCACCGTGCCGCTGGGCATCCGCGGCCTCATCTACCACTACCTCAACGAGCCGGAGTGGGTCCTGCTGTCCGAGGACCAGATCTACGTCAAGGAAGTCGAGCACATGTACTCCCTGACTCCGCGGATGCACAAGGAGGACACGCTCTACAAGATGCTCGAGTACGAGAACCCGGCGTCCTCGATGATCTTCTGCAACACGCGCGAGGAGACGCGCCTCGTCTACACGTACCTCGCCGGCAAGGGGCTGGCTTCGGCCATGCTCTCCTCGGACCTGCCGCAGAAGAAGCGGGAGCGGGTGATGGCGCAGTTCCGCAGCGGCCAGATCCGCCACCTGGTGACGACGGACGTCGCCTCGCGCGGGATCGACGTGGAGGACCTCTCGCACGTCTTCATCTTCTCGACGCCGGACTCGCCCGAGCAGTACATCCACCGAGCGGGCCGCACCGGCCGCGTGGGCAAGAGCGGGCGCGCCATCAGCCTCATCTCCGCGCACGACCTCATGAACTTCAACCGCCTGGTGAAGCGCTACCACGTCGAGGTGCGCGAGATGACCGTGCCCTCCGAGGCGGAGGTGCAGGAGCGCAAGGTGGAGCGCATCGTGACCAGCCTGGCCGCGGAGGGACAGACGCTGCCGCTCGAGGACTTCGCGGAGTTCTCGCCCATCGCGCGTCGCGTCGCGGACCACGAGCACCGCGACCGCATCGTCGCCCTGCTGCTGCGCCGGAACTTCCAGGCGCCGCCCCCGGAGGCGGACGAGGCCGACGACGCCCCTCCCGCGATCGTGCCCGGCGGCGGCCGACCCGGCGCTGGAGGACAGCGGCGCCGGCGGCGTCGCCGGTGAGGACAGGGCGCGCGCTGCTGGTGGCGGCGGCGCTGGCGGGGCCGGCGATCGCGGCGGCACAGCGCGCCGACGACGTCGCGGAGAAGCTGTCGAGCGGCACCCCGGCCGAGCAGGCCCAGGCGCTGGACGCCGTCCTGGCCCGTCCGGAAGGCGTCGCGTCCTTCGACCTGTTCCAGGCGGCCGCGGTCGCCTACCAGGTCGGACGCCTCGAGGACGCGGGCTTCCTGCTCTACGCGGCCCAGCTCCGCGCCCGCGTGGATCTCGACCGCTTCCCCCCGCGGGAACAGGGCGGCGACAGCCCGGAGGCGTTGATCGCGGGCCTGAGCATGCCGATCGGGGAGGCGGTGAACCCGGCGCTGATGCGGAACCCGCGCGCGTTCGAGGGCGCGATCGGTCGGGTGCGGGCTTGGGACCCCGTCGCCCCCGAGGGCTACGACCCCGGCTGGGACCACGGCCCGGCGAAGCCCGCCCAGGAGGCGAAGACCGCGGCCGAGCGGCTGAAGCGCGAGATGCTCCTGCCCGCGGAGGGCATGGTGCGGCTGCTGGCGAGACCGGAGTACTTCGAGGCGTTCAAGACGCTCCAGGACTTCAACCGGGACACGAGTCCCGACGCGAAGAAGCCGGAGCGCGTCGCGGCCGCGAAGGCGGCCGAGCGGACGATGGCGGAGATCGAGAAGCGCCTCGGCATCGCCGGCCTCTACACGCGCGTCGTCGCGCCCGCCGCGACGCCCAAGCCCTCGCGGGCGGTCACGATGATCGAGCCGCGCCGCGTGGGCGGAGCGATCGCGCAGCCCAAGCGGCTGAACTTCGTGCAGCCGCGCGTCCCGAGCAATCTCCCCGCCGACGTGCCGCGCACCGTCATCCTGGAGCTGACGGTCGACGAGCGGGGGCGCGTGGTGGAGGCGAGCGTCCTGCGCGGCCACCCCGCGGTGGACAAGCCGATCGCCGAAGCGCTCCGCCAGTGGGTCTACGCTCCCACGCTCGAGAACGGCATTCCCGTGCCGGTCATCTTCCCGGTGACGGTCAAGATGCGCTGACGCGCAACCGATGCGCGCGGGGCGGAACGCCGCGCAGTCCCTGCGGGTGGCTCGGCCATAACTCCTTTG
>JAICEW010000544.1 GCA_025923995.1 Vicinamibacteria bacterium
TACAACTTCACCGGAACGGCGCTCGTGCCGCAGATCGGGCTCAGCAACCCGCGGCTCGACTTCGGCGCCGACGTGGGCACGCAGATCAACTTCGAGGACACGCAGCGCATCGTGCAGATCGCGGCGAAGGTGACGTTCTAGCGACCGTGGATTCGTCGATGGCGCCGCCCGGAGCGCGCCAATGGTGTACCCGTAGCGGCGCGTGAGCCGCCCGCGAGCAGCGCCGCCGCGAAGCGGTACACCTTGGCGCGCAGCGACCGGCGCCTCGCTCGCACCCTACTGCCGGACCCCGATCTCCGCGCCCAGCACGAACCCGTCGCGTCGCGGCGTCCACGTGAGCCCCGGCGCGTGGGCGAACACGTCCTCGTCCACGTAGAGCGGGGCCCAGGGCAGGTCCTCCATCAGCCGGTTCATGATCGTCTCGAGCGCCTGGCGGCGCGGTACGGGCGACTCGAGCAGCACGCTCTCCTCGATCGCGCGGTCGACCTCCGGGTTCGAGTAGCCGCTGAAGTTCGCGACGCCCATCCCATGCGGGCGGTCGACCGTGTGCAGGCCGTTCTCCAGGAGGTTGGTCGCGTCCCCGGTGACCGCCGCCAGGCGGGACAGGTAGAGGACGAACTCCAGGCGTCGCGCCCGGTCCAGGAACTCGTTGTCGTCGAAGAGCTCCACGTCCAGGCCGATCCCCACCGGCTCCAGCTGTCGCTTCACCTGCTCGGCGGCCGCGGCCAGGATGCGCCGCGAGCTGAGCGTCGCGCGGAAGCCATCGGCGAAGCCGGCCTCCTTCAGCAGCGTCTTCGCGCGCGCCAGGTCGTGGACGGGCGGACGGATGGCGGGGCTGTAGCCGAAGACGCTGGGCGGTACCGGCTGCGTGGCGATCACGGCCGTCCCGGGCAGGCCCGTGAGCAGGCGATCGCGGTCCAGTGCGAGGTGCACGGCCTCGCGCACCTCGCGCCGGCGGAAGGGGTTGGGCAGGGGCCCGTGCGGCCCCGGGATCGACGCGGGGACGAAGCCGAACCCCAGGTACTTCACGGAGACGCTCGGCTGCCGCACCAGCGGGAACCCCGCGGCCTGCAGCCGCCGGGCGGCGTCGCGCGAGCTGCACTGGGCGAACGCCGCCCGGCCCGCGATCAGGTCCTCCGCCGCCTGCGAGGGCTCGCGGTGGAGCAGGATCTCGAGCTCGCGCAGCCGGGGCGCGGGACCCCAGTAGCGCTCGTTGCGGACCAGCCGCAGCCGACGGCCGGCCTCCCACTCCGCGAGCCGGTAGGGCCCGCTGCCGTTGGCCTTCGCGGACAGCGCTTCCGTGTCGGCTCCCTCGGGCACGATGAAGACGAAGCGGAGCCGGTTGAGCAGGATGCTGAGCGGGTCGCGCGTCCGCACCTCGAACGTGAGGGGGCCGGTCGCGCGCACCTCGGAGACGTAGCTGACGTACGCGCTCAGCTCCAGGCCCGGGTCGCGCTGCAGGCGCTGGATGGACCACACCGCGTCCTGGGCCCGTAGCGGGCGGCCGTCGTGGAAGTGCGTGCCCGGGCGCAGCCGGAAGACCCACGTGCGCTGGTCGGCCGTGGTCCAGGACTCCGCCAGCGCGGGGCGGAGCCGCAGGTCCGCGTCGGTGTCCACCAGCCGGTCGTAGAGGTGCGATGCCACCGCGATGGTGCTGATGGCGTTGCGCGCGTGCGGGTCGAGGGTGGCCACCTCGTAGGGCAGCGACAGGCGCACCAGGCCGGGATCGCTCGGCGCGTGGCGCGTGCAACCCTGAAGCAGCAGGGCCGACAAGGCGATCGGCACGCCGCGCCGCCAATCCATGGCCCCCATGCCCCTCGGGTGGATGAGGAGACGGATGTTATCCTGTTCGACGTGAGCACGGCTCCGTACGGCTTCCTGCGGGTGGGAGCGGCGTGCCCGCCCGTAGCGGTCGGCGAGCCCGAGCGCAACCTCGAGCACGTCCTGGCCTTCGTCGGTGAAGCACGCAAGCAGGGCGTGCAGGCGCTCGTCTTCCCCGAGCTGGGCCTCACGGGTTACACGGCCGGCGACCTGTTCTTCAGCCTGACCACGGTCGTGGCCGGTGCCGAGCGTGCCCTCGCGCGGATGCTCGCGGAGACGCGCAAGTCGCCGCAGGTGCTGGTGGTGGGCCTGCCGGCGCTGGTCGAGGGCCGGCTGTACAACGTGGCCGCGGTCTGCCAGTCGGGCCTGCTGCTGGGCGTCGTCCCCAAGTCCTACCTGCCGAGCTACCGCGAGTACTACGAGAAGCGCTGGTTCGCGTCGGCGCGCGAGAGCGCCGTGGACGTGGTGCGCCTCGCGGGGCAGGACGCGCCCTTCGGCGTGGAGCTGCTGTTCCAGCTCCCGGACGAGCCGTCGGTGACGCTGGCGGTCGAGATCTGCGAGGACCTCTGGGCCCCGGTTCCGCCCAGCAGCCTGCACGCCGTGGCCGGCGCGACCGTCATCCTCTGCCCGTCCGCGTCGAACGAGCTGGCGATGAAGGCCGAGTACCGGCGGGAGCTGGTGAAGGTCCAGTCGGCGCGGGGCATCTGCGCCTACGCCTACGCCAACTGCGGCGTGCACGAGTCCACCACCGACGTCGTGTTCGGGGGGCAGCTCCTGATCGCGGAGAACGGGACCCTGCTGGGGGAGAGCAGGCGCTTCGAGCGCGCA
>JAICEW010000545.1 GCA_025923995.1 Vicinamibacteria bacterium
ATCCGCCCCGGGACGGATTGAGTCGCACGCACTCAACCTGTTCGTGAACCAGCCGCCGTGCGAATCGCGAAGTCGAAGGCGCTACCGGTTCCCCCGCGGCACGGCCCGCGGCGGAGACGGCCGGACGATCGGCCCCGTGGGCCAGACCACGGGACCCGCGCCCCAGCCGTACCACAGCGGCAGCCCGTCGGCCGCCTCCTGGGCCTCGGCCTCGGCCTGCTGCGCGCGCGCCTCGGCTTCGCGCGCCCGCTCCTCCGCCTCGCGGACGCGCGCCTCCGACGCCCGGCGCTCTTGCGATCGCTGGTCGTCGGCCGCCCGCTCGGCCAGCATCGACTGGCGCTCCGCGGGCGTCATCCAGACGCCGTCGTGCTGCACGTACCCCTTGGCCCTGTAACCCTCCTCCTCGGTCACCCAGCGGCCGTCCACCTGGACGCGGCCGAGCTTCTCGTTGGCCCGCGGGTCGTCGGGCCTCGCGGAGTGCGCGCGCTCGTACGCCTCGCGCGCCTGGGTGCCGAGACCGCGCGCGGAGGCCCAGTCGCCCAGGTCCAGCCATCCGCCCGCGTCACCGGGCTGCAGGCGGGACGCGCGGTCCTCGTATTCCTCGAGCGGCGAGCGGCCCTCCTCGATGCGCGCGACGCTCGCCGCGGGCACCTTGATGCGGCCCGCGCCCACCTCCACCTCGATGGTGCTCGCGGAGCGGCTGACGATGCGGCCCGAGAGCTGGCCGCCGCTCTTCAGGTACACCTCGTCCGCGGACGCGGCACCGGCCAGCGAAAGGGCGAAAAGGAGCTTCGAGACGGTCATCGGACCTCCGTCTGGTGCAGCGCGGCCGCGGCGGCGGCGGCGGCCGCGGGCCTGTCGCTCGCGCTGCGCCGCGCCTCCACGATCATCGGCAGCCCGCCGCGCGGACGCAGCGTGATGAGCGCCTCCGGCTCGACCACGGCGTCCTGCCGCACGCGGAACCGGAACCGCTGCGCCAGCGTCGCCAGGAGCAGCACGCCTTCCATCCACGCGAACGGCTCGCCGATGCACTGGCGGGCCCCGCCACCGAACGGGAAGTAGGAGAAGCGCGGACGCGCGGCGCGCGCCTCCGGCAGCCAGCGTTCGGGATCGAATCGGAACGGGTCGGGGAAGAAGCGCTCGTCGTGGTGCGTCACCCAGGGGCTCATCGACACCAGCGCCCCCGCGGGCAGCGTCCACTCCCCCAGCGAGTGGTCCACCACGACCCTGCGCCCGATGCCCCAGGCCGGCGGGAACAGGCGCATCGACTCCGCGAGCACCTGCTCGGCGTAGCGCAGCCGCGGGACGTCGTCGAGGCCGGGCAGGCGGCCGTCCAGCACGTCGTCGATCTCGGCGTGCAGGCGCGCCTCGGCGTCGGGGTTGCGCGCGAGCAGGTAGAAGGTCCAGCACAGCGCGTTGGCGGTCGTCTCGTGGCCGGCCAGCAGCAGCGTCATCACCTCGTCGCGGAGCTGGACGTCGCTCATGCGGCCGCCGTCCCCCTCGTCGTCCTGCGCCGCCATCAGCATCGAGAGCAGGTCCCCCTTGTCCTCCCCGCTCTTCCGGCGCAGCGCGATGATGCGGTACACGGTCGCGTCCAGCCGCTTGCGCGCGCGGTCGAAGCGGCGGTTGCTGGGCAGCGGCAGCGCCTGGATGGCCCGCGCGAACGGCAGCGCGAAGCGCGGGAACAGGCTCAGCACGTCCGTGAGCGCCGCCCCGATCTCGGCCGCCTCGTCGGCCATGTCCTCGCCGAACAGCGTCCGCCCGGCGATGGCCAGCGTGAGCGCGTGCATCTCGCTCTCGAACGCGATCTCCTGCCCGTCGCTCCAGCGCCCGCGGGCGCGGTCCGCGTAGTCGGCCATGATCTCGGCGTACGCGCCGATGCGCTGGCGGTGGAACGCCGGCTGGGAGAGCCGGCGCTGGCGCGTGTGGAACTCGCCCTCGCTCGTGAGCAGGCCCTCCCCCAGGAACAGCTTGGCCCACTGGATGCCGCGCCCCTTCACGAACTTGTGCTGGTGCGTGACGAACACGTCCTTGATGTGCTCGGGGTTCTTGAGCAGGTAGACGTGCGCGCTCCCGAACCGGTAGTGGATGACGTCGCCGTAGCGTCCGGCGGTCTCGGTCAGGAAGCCGAGCGGGTTGCGGCGGAACTGGAGCAGCGAGCCCACGATGGGCGTCGGGCGCGGGCCGGGAGGGACCGGATACGGCATGTGACGCCATTCTACGGCCCTGAGCGGCCCGCGCGACTAGAATGGCGCGGTGACTCCCCCTGGTCCCGCGGGCGGCGGGCTGGAGCCGGACCGCGAGACCCTCGAGTCCTGGCTCCGGACCTTCGCGGACGCGGCGCTCGACCACCTCGCGCAGCTGCCGGTCACCTCGGCCGCCGGGCGCGTGGGATCCGAAGGCGCGGCCATCGCGGAGTCCGTCAGCCGGCCCATCCCGGAGGAGCCGTTCGCGGAGGGCGCTCCCGCGCTGGCCGCGCTGGTGGTCCGCGCCGCGGAGGCCGCGCTCAACACCATCGGGCCGGGCTACCTCGCGTACATCCCGGGGGGCGGCCTCCCCAGCTCGGCCATCGCGAGCCTCGTGGCCGACCTGCTGAACCGCTACACCGGGCTGGTGCCGGCCGCGCCCGGCC
>JAICEW010000546.1 GCA_025923995.1 Vicinamibacteria bacterium
CGCGCACGGGCGCTGGCGCCGCTGTTCGACCGCTTGCCGGCGCTCGTGTGGACCTACTTCCTGCCGATGCTGTCCACGTCCGTGGGCATCCTTCCGTCGACCAGCCCGGTCTACTCCGCTCTGGCCCGCTACCTGCTTCCGGCCAGCCTGGTGCTGATGCTCCTGTCGGCCGAGCTGCGCAGCATCGCGCGCCTGGGGCGCACCGCCCTGGTGGTCATGGTGGCGGGCTGCGTGGGGATCGTGCTCGGGGCGCTGCTCGGCTACGCCGTCCTGCGACCGTGGCTGCCGGAGGAGTCGTGGAAGGCGGTGGGCGCGCTGACCGCCACCTGGACGGGAGGCAGCGCGAACCTGGTCGCCGTGGCCACCACGCTAGGGCTGTCGCCCGAGCTGCAGGGTGTCATCATCATCGTCGACACCGTGGTCGGCTACTCCTGGATGGGCGTCCTGATCTGGCTGGCGGGCCAGCAGGCGCGCGTGGACCGCTGGCTGGGCGCCGACCGCTCGCAGGTGGCGGGCCTGGGCGAGCGGCTGGCCGAGCGGCGCGAGGCGCAGCGACGGCCGATGGGCCTGTCGGACGTGACGCTGATGGTGGCGCTCGCCGTCGGCCTGACGATCGCCTCGCTCCAGATCGGCGCGCGGATGCCGCCGCTGGGACGCGTGCTGAACGCGTTCTCCTGGGCCGTTCTGATCGTGACCACGGTGTCGCTGCTCCTCTCGCTCACGCGGGTCGCCCGGCTGGAGGAGGCGGGCGCGTCGACCCTGGGCTACGCCGGCTTCTACCTGCTGCTGGCGTCCGTGGGCGCGCAGGGCGACCTGCGCAAGGTGGTCGCGAACCCGCAGTTCGTCCTGCTCGGCCTGATCGTGATCGCGGTCCACGCGGCGGTCACGCTGCTCGCCGTGCGCCTGCTGCGCGCCCCGGTCTTCTTCTTCGGCGCCGCCAGCCAGGCCTGCCTGGGCGGCTACTCCTCCGCGCCGGTGGTGGCGGCCATCTACGAGCCGGCCATGGCGCCGCTGGGCCTGCTGCTGGCCGTGCTGGGCAACCTGACCGGCACCTACCTCGGCCTGCTCACCGCCCAGGTGCTCGCGCCGTGACGATCCTGGCGACCTTCGCGCTGGCGGCCGTCGACACGCTGGTCGTGGGCATGCTGGCCGACCCGGTCTCGCTCGACCCGCACCGCGCGACGGACCTCGTCTCGGCCGCGATCGTGTCGAACGTGTGCGACCCCCTCGTCCGGTACCGCAGCGACGGCTCGCGGCCCGAGGCGGTGCTGGCCACGACCTGGGCGACGACCGACGCGCGCCACTGGACGTTCACGCTGCGGGAGGGCGTCCGCTTCCACGACGGAAGCCCCCTCGACGCGGACGCGGTGGTCGCGAACCTGGAGAGCCTGAGGCAGCGCAGCCTCTTTGCCGGCCAGGCCGAGCGCATCGGCCCGCTGGTGGTGGCGCTGACGCTCGACCGTCCCAACTCCGCGCTGCTGGCGACGCTGTCGCAGCCGTTCTTCTCGATGCAGAGCCCGCGCGAGCTGCGCGCGGGCTCGTCCAGGCCGGTCGGCACCGGGCCGTTCCGCCTGGCCGCGGGGCGGCCGGGCGAGATCCGCCTGGAGGCGGACGACGGCCACTGGGCCGGCACGCCGCGCCTGCGCCGGCTCGTGTTCCGCCGGCTGGCGGACGAGGACTCGCTCATCCGGGCCCTGCTCGCGGGCGAGGTGGACGTCACCTCTGCGGTCGGCCCGGAGCGCGTGGGCCGGCTCCACGGCCGGCCCCAGATCACGCTCGACTCGCAGATCGGGCTCAACATCGCGTTCCTCTCCATCAACACCGAGCGTCCGCCGTTCGACGACGTCCGCGTGCGCCAGGCGCTCGCGCGCGCGGTCGACCGCGAAGCGCTGGTCGACAGCGTCCTGGGCGGCCACGGCGAGCCCGCGCGCAACCCGCTGCCGCCGCAGCTGTGGGGCTACGCCGCGCGCTCGCGTGAGCTGATCCTCGACCGCCCGACCGCCCGCCGCATGCTGGCGGATGCCGGGCGTGCGGGCGGCTTCGAGACCACGCTGCTCACGGTCGCCACCACGCGTCCGTACCTCCCCGCCCCGCTGCGCCTGGCCGAGCACCTGCAGGCGTCGCTGGCCGAGATCGGCGTACGCGTGCGGCTGCGTCAGCTGCCCTCCTGGTCCGACTACATCGACCAGACGACGCGCGGCGACTACGAGCTCGCCATGCTGGGCTGGCAGGCGGACACCACGGACCCCAACGACTTCCTCTCGGCCCTGCTCGGCTCGCACGCCCTCGGCTCGACCAACCGCAGCCGTTATCGCAGCCAGGCCATGGACGGGCTGCTGAAGCAGGGCCGGCGCGCCAGCGATCCCGGCGAGCGCGCCGCCATCTACCGCCAGGCCCAGGAGCTGTTCCAGAAGGACATGCCCTGGGTGCCGCTCTACCACGTGTCGGTGTTCACCGCGCACCGCCGGACGGTCCACGGCCTCACCGTCGGCCCCACCGGCGTGCTGCGCTACGAGAAGGCCTGGAAGACAGAATGAGCAAGACTGCCACCGCCATCGCCTTGACCCTGGCCCTCCTGCCTGCCGGCGCCCGCGCCGCCGAGAAGGAGGACG
>JAICEW010000547.1 GCA_025923995.1 Vicinamibacteria bacterium
AAGACGGAAGCCGGATCGCGGCCCGAGGAGATCGACGCCGCGCGGGCGCGCGTCGCGACCGCGGACGCGCGGATCGCGCAGCTCGAGCAGCAGGTCAAGGACGCGTCTCTGCTGAGCCCGGTCGCGGGGATCGTCACCGAGAAGGTCGCCGAGCAGGGCGAGCTGCTCGCGCGCGGCGCGGCGGTGGTGGTGGTGACGGACCTGGCCGACGCCTGGCTCACGGTCTACGTGGCGGAGCCGGACCTGGCCCGCATCCGCCTGGGCCAGGTGGCGCAGGTCCACACCGACGACGGCCAGACGCGCGAGGGCAAGGTCACGTTCATCGCGTCGCAGGCCGAGTTCACGCCCAAGAACGTGCAGACGCGGGACGAGCGCGTGAAGCTCGTGTTCAAGATCAAGGTCGGCCTGCCCAACCAGGACGGCCTGTTCAAGCCGGGCATGCCCGCCGAGGCGCGCCTCACGGCGGCGGGGGGCTGACGTGGCGGACGATCCCGTCGTCCGGGTCGAGCACCTCACGCGGCGCTACGGCGCGCTGACCGCGGTCGAGGACGTGAGCTTCGAGGTCCGCCGCGGCGAGATGTTCGGGCTGATCGGCCCCGACGGGGCCGGCAAGACCACGACGCTGCGGGTGCTGCTGGGCCTGCTGCCCGCGCACGGGGGGACCGTGAGCACGTGTGGGCTCGATCCCTCGCGCGCGCAGCGCGCGCTGTCGGGGCGCGTGGGCTACCTCTCGCAGCGCTTCTCGCTCTACGGCGACCTGTCGGTCGACGAGAACGTCGCGTTCTTCGCGGAGATCCACGGCGTGAGCGGCTGGAAGCCGAACCGCGACCGGCTGCTCGACTTGGTCCGCATGACGCCGTTCCGCGACCGGCTGGCCGACAAGCTCTCGGGCGGCATGAAGCAGAAGCTGGCGCTCGCGTGCACGCTCATCCACACGCCGGAGCTGCTGGTGCTGGACGAGCCGACGACGGGCGTCGACCCCGTCTCGCGCCGCGACTTCTGGCGGCTGCTGGCCCGCCTGCAGCGCGACGGCCTGACGCTGCTCATCACCACGCCGTACCTGGACGAGGCCGAGCGCTGCCAGCGCCTCGTGCTCATGGACAACGGCCGCGTGCTGAGCCTGGACACGCCCACCGCGCTGCGCGAGCAGGAGCCGGGCCTGCTGATCGAGCTGGTCGTGCGGCCGCGGCCGAAGGCGGTCGAGGTCCTGCGCGCACGGCGCGACGTGTCGGAGGTCGAGGCCTTCGGCGAGCGCCTGCACGTGTCGCTGCCGGGCGCGTCGCGCGAGCGCGGCGACGCGGCCGCGCGCGAGCTCCAGGTCGCGCTGGCCGCGCAGGGGCTCGAGGTGGAGCAGGCGCGGCCCATCCTGCCGTCGCTGGAGGACGTCTTCATCCGCCGGATGCGCGCCGCTGGCGGCGCACCCACCACGGAGGCCCGGGCATGAGAGCCGCAGCCATCCTTCTTCTCCTCCTGGCGCCTCCGTTCGCGCCGGCCGGCGGCGCGCAGGTGCCCGCCGTCGAGCGGCTCTCGCTGGCGGAGGCCATCGAGCGCGCGGTCGCCGCGTCGCCCACGCTGGGCCGGCTCCGGGCCCAGGAGCGGGGCGCGGAGGCGGACGTGCGCGCGGCGCGAGGCGCCCGGCTGCCCGAGCTGCAGTTCCGCGGCGCCTACGTGCGCCAGTCGGACGTGCCCGAGGTGCAGGTCGGGGGCCAGACCATCTTCCCCAACTTCCACGACAACTACCGAACGCGCCTCGGGCTGTCCCTGCCGCTGTTCACCGGGGGCCGCTTGAAGCGGGCCGTCGAGAGCGCCGAGCGGGAGCGGGAGGCGAGCGGAAAGGACGTCGAGGCCGGGCGCGGAGACCTGGTGTACGAGGTCGCGACCGCCTACTGGTCCCTGGCGACGCTGCGCCGCACCGAGGAGGTCCTGAACGAGGGGCTCGGCTCGTACGACGCGCACCTCGAGGACGCGCGCAACCGCGAGTCGGTCGGCATGGCGGCGCGCAACGAGGTGCTCGCGGTCCAGGTCGAGCGCGACCGCGCGGAGCTGGACCTGCTGGAGGCGCGCCGGGACGTGCAGGTGGCGGAGGCCAACCTGCGCCGCCTGCTCGACCTGCCCGACGGCGTGCGCGTCGAGACCGCGGAGCCGCTCGCGAGCCGCACGCCGCAGGCGGCCGATGCGAGCGCGCTCGGCACCGGCGCCCTGGAGGCGCGCCCGGAGCGGGCCGCGCTCGTCGCGCGCGTGGCCGGCGCGGACGCCCGCATCCGGGGCGAGAAGGGCACGCGCCTGCCCGAGGTGTCGGCCTCGGGCGGCTTCGACTACGCCAACCCCAACCGGCTGATCCTGCCCCCGACCGCGGAGTGGAAGCACACCTGGGACACGGGCGTGTTCGTCAACTGGACCCTGTTCAACGGCGGCCGCCGGAGCGCGGCGATCGCCCGCGCCCAGGCCGAGGCCGACGCGGCCCGCGAGCAGCTGCGCGACCTGGAGCGCCTCATCCGGCTCGAGGTCACGCAGCGGGTGGAGGAGCAGCGCACGGCGGGCGCGCGTGTCGGCCTGTCCGAGCGCGCGCTGGAGT
>JAICEW010000548.1 GCA_025923995.1 Vicinamibacteria bacterium
CATGAAGTCGACCCAGATGGGCAGGGCCGCCTTCGCCCCCGAGAGGTTCACGGGCGCGTTGTCGTCGAAGCCCACCCACACCACGCAGAGCACGTCGGGCGTGAAGCCCGCGAACCACGCGTCGCGCATGTCGTTCGTCGTCCCGGTCTTGCCGGCCACGTCGATGCCCTGCGGCAGCCCCATGGCCCAGGCGCCGCCCGCGGTGCCGCCGTTCAACACGCTGCGCATCATCGCGGTCACGAGGTAGGTCGACTCGACCCGCGCCACGCGCGGCGTCTGCGGCTTGTGCTCCTCCAGCGGGCGGTCCCGGTCGTCGGTGACCGAGAGCACGGTGACCGGCTCCACCTTGAGCCCGCCGTTCGCCAGCACGTTGTACGCGGTCGCGATCTCGAGCGGCGTGGCCTCGAACGACCCCAGCGCCAGCGCGGGGTAGGCCTTGACCGCCGCCGTCGCGCCCAGCCCCATGTTCTTGTTCCACAGGCTGGCCACGCGCTCGTAGCCCACCATCTCCGCCACCTTGACCGTCGCGACGTTCAGGCTCTGCGCCAGCGCGCGGCGCAGCGTCACCGGCCCCAGGTACTTGTCCTCGTAGTTCTGGGGCATGTACTCCTTGTCCTCGTAGAGGAACACGGAGGGGCTGTCGTCCACGACGGTGCCGGGCGTGATGGGCGGCAGCGACGCGTCGTCGAAGGTGGCCTCGAACGCGGCCAGGTAGACGAAGGGCTTGAACACGCTGCCGGGCTGGCGGCGGGCCAGCGTCGCGCGGTTGTACTGGCTGTCGCCGTACGAGCGGCCCCCGACCAGCGCGATGACGTTGCCGGTCCTGGGGTCGAGCGCGATCAGCGCGCCCTGCAGCGGCTCGGGGCTGCGCTTGCGCTTCAGGGACTTCTCGACGCGGGCCAGGCCGTTCGCGAGCACCTGCTCGGCCAGGCCCTGCAGTCGCAGGTCCAGCGTGGTGTGGATCGAGAGGTTCTGCGTGGTCAGGTCCTGCGGGTCGAAGCGCTGCCCGAGCTGGGAGCGGACGAGGTCCACGAAGTAGGGCGCGTCGAAGCTGTCGACCGCGGGTCGCTGGTCCATGTCCAGCGGCTCGGCCATGGCCTTGGTGGCCCCGGCCGCGTCGACGAAGCCGGCGTCCTGCATCGCCTGCAGCACCTGGTTGCGGCGCTCCACCGCCCGCTTGGGATGGCGGTAGGGGTTGTAGGGGTTCGGCGACTGGATCATTCCCGCCAGCAGCGCGCTCTCGGCCAGCGTGAGGTTGCCGACGTCCTTGTGGAAGTACATCCGGGCCGCCTCGCCGAAGCCGTGGATGCCGAACGAGCCGGCCTGGCCCAGGTAGATCTCGTTGAGGTACAGCTCGAGGATGTCCTTCTTCTGGGCGCGCCGCTCCAGCACGAACGCGAGCAGCGCCTCCTGCGCCTTGCGCTTCATCGTGCGCTCCGGCGTCAGGAAGAAGTTCTTGCAGAGCTGCTGCGTGATCGTGCTGCCGCCGTGGGGGATGTCGCTGTCGGTGCGCATGTTCCGGATGACGGCCGCCGCCAGGCGGATCGGGTCCAGGCCGGGATGGCTGAAGAACCGCCGGTCCTCGATCGCGAGCACCGACTCCACCACGTGGCGCGGCAGCTCCTCGTACTGGATGCGGCGACGCTTCTCCCGCGTCGCGTCGAAGAGGTACGTGATGAGCTCCGGCTCCAGCGGGACCTGGCCCTGGACCTTCTTCGAGGCCAGGCCCTTCATGTCCTTGATGCGGTCCTTCTCGATGGTGACCACGACGGTCTCGCCGGGCGCGCCTTCCACCGGCCGCGGATGCAGGGCGAGCGTCGCGCCGCTCACGCTGAACTGGCCCGCTTCGAGTGGCCCCTCGCGCTTGTGGACGTACTTGAGGCCGTTCAGGATCTTGGTGATGCCGTCCACGTCGATGGCCAGGCCGGGCCGGAGCACGGTCGCCTTCGCGTAGATGCGGGCCGGCGTCCGCCACCGCTCGCCCTGCAGCCGGCGGTCCACCATGTGGCTGAAGCGCAGGTAGTAGAAGATGAACGCCGCCGAGCCGAGCACCACCGGCAGCGTCACCAGGGTGAGCAGGACCAGCACCAGCTTGAGGCGCTGGGGCGAGTAGGTGTTCGCTCGGGGGCCGGGCGGCGTGAGGCGACGGACGGGAGCAGCCACGGTGATTTCGATTATAGTGCGCGGCCCCGCGGGCTCGTGAATCCCGCCGTCACGCAAGGAACCGCGCCCGCAGGTGCGACGGCAGGATGGGGCAGGCGTCCCGGGGGCGCGCGAACACGCGATGGCGGATGCGCGCGATCGTGTCGTAGGCGGCGTCCTGGACCCGCGCGGGCACGATCCGGACGGCGAGGGCCAGCGCGCGCCAGATCCCGCCGAGGCGCTCCTGCAGGTGTCGCACCGCGCCCGATCGCGTGAGCACGCGTCCGTCCGCCGTGACCAGCACCAGGCTGTCGGGCAGGTGCGCCCGCTCGGCCTCGGGAACCTGGGCGAGGAACGCTTCGCTCCCGAGCGGGGCGAAGCGGAAGGCCCTGCCTTCCGGGTCCTCCGC
>JAICEW010000549.1 GCA_025923995.1 Vicinamibacteria bacterium
AACGCCTCGCTCGGCACGCTCGGCTACGCCGAGAGGATCTTCGCCCGCCCGCGCAACTGGTTCCTGCAGCTCTCGGTCGATTTCTAGCGCCCGCTTCGGGGCAGTGGACCGCCAGGAGACCCTCCTCAGGGAAGCGGCGGCTTCTGGCCCTCCGGGATGGGTGACCGGTAGGGCCGCCCCTCGGTCTTCTTCTTGAGGAACGCCTGCGCGCTCGAGAGCAGCGCGGGGTCGGTCAGCAGGTCGACGCCGGTCGCGGCCATCACCTTGGCCGCCACCACGGACGCCTTCGAGGCGCCGGGCAGGCCGTGTGATGCCGCGGCGGACCAGGAGTGCCAGGGCAGGCCGATGCCCGCCGTCGCCAGGTTGAGGCAGGCCGTGGGCGTCAGGTAGCTGACCTCCGCCGCGTCCGTCGAGCCGCCCTCGACGGGCTCCGGCTCGGCCGCCAGGGGCTCGATGACCGTGGAGATCCCCTTCTCCGGCCGCTTCAGGAACGCCTGCATCTCGCGCGCGAAGCGCTGCTCCTCCTCGCCCCAGGCCGGCGCGCCGACGAGGTCCAGGTTCCGCTTCATCGCCTCCTGCAGCGGGCGGTTGAGCTGGTACTCGTGCACGCCCGTCGTGAGCGTGACCTTGTGGGTCGTCTGCGTCGCCTGCGCCGCCGCGGCCGCGATCTGCAGCAGCCACTCGTAGTGCTGCTCGGTCGAAGCCCGGTCGCTGTCGCGCACGAAGAACCAGGCGCGCGCGTAGGCGGGCACGACGTTGGGCACGTCCCCTCCGGAGGAGACGACGTAGTGGACGCGCGCGGACGGGGGCACGTGCTCGCGCATCATGTTGACCGCGTGCGTCATCGCCTCGACCGCGTCCAGCGCGCTGCGGCCGTTCCAGGGATCGAACGCGCCGTGGGCCGCCTTGCCGAAGAACTCGACCGTGAAGTTGTTGTTGGCCTGGCCCGTGTCGTTCGAGACCTTGTTCTCCGTGCCCGGGTGCCAGTCGAGCGCGGCGTCCAGCCCGTCGAACACGCCGTCGCGCGCCATGTAGGTCTTGCCGACCAGCGTCTCCTCCGCGGGCGTGCCGAAGACCTTGATCGTGCCGCGCAGCCCCTGGGACAGCAGCACGCGCTTGAGCGCGATGCCGGCGCCCAGGCTCCCCGCGCCGAACAGGTTGTGGCCGCAGCCGTGGCCGTCCTTGACGCCGTCCTGGCGCGGCTCGAGCCGCGGCACCGCCGCGTTGCCGATCCCGGGGAGCGCGTCGAACTCGGCCAGCACCCCGATGACCGGCCGGCCGGTCCCGAACGTCGCGACGAACGCGGTCGGCATGCCGGCCACGCCGCGCTCGAGCGTGAAGCCCTCCTTCTCCAGGATGCCCGCCAGCAGCGCGGACGAGCGGCCCTCCTTGAGCGCGGTCTCGGAGTGCGTCCACAGCTCGGCCGCCATGCGCGCGATCTCCGGCGCCATCGCGTCGACCTCGGCCAGCGCGGCGGCCTTGGCCTTGGGCAAGGCCGGCTTGGGCTTGACGGGAGCGGCCGAGACGGGCACGGCCGCCAGGATCAGGATCGAGGCCAGTCGCATGGATTCCTCCGAGGTGGCGGATCCTAGCTCAGCGCTCGCGGGTCCGCCGCAGCGCCAGCACGCGCTCGGATATCGCGTGCCCGCGCCCCGGCTCGCTCCACGGGCAGACCTCGATGCAGATGGCGCAGCCGTACGTCTTCACGAAGTACGGGATGCACTTGTCGAAGTCGACGTACCACTTCCGCTCGCCCCGCACCAGCTGCTTCTCCTCGAAGATCGCGCGCGGCGGGCAGTCGTCGACGCAGCGCCGGCAGACCGCGCAGACGTCGTCGACGCCCTGGTCGACCGGAGCGTCGAGGGCGAGCGGGAGGTCCGTGAGCACGGCCGCCAGCCGGAAGTTCGAGCCGTGCTCGACGCCGATCATCGAGCCGTGCTTGCCCAGCTCTCCCAACCCGGCACGCACGGCCAGCGGGATCAGGAGGATGTCGGTGCTGTTCGGGTTCCCGTAGGCCCGTGCCGGCCAGCCCCAGCTCCGGATGCGCTCTCCCAGCCGGATGGCGACCCGGGCCAGGTGACGATAGGAGCGCATCACCTCCGCGGCCGCGCGCGCCTGCGGCGCGTGGACCATCTCCGCGCGGTCCATCGCCATCCCGAGGACGATCGCGTGGCGCAGGCCGGGATTGCGGCCCTCGTAGAGCGCGTCTTCGCCCACCGCGGCGACGCCCACCACGTGGGCGCCCAGCTCGCGCGCGAGCGCCTTGACCTCGCGGGCCATCGCGGCCGGGTCGGGCACCTCGCGCCGCTGCCGAGCGACCGGCCCATCCGACCGTCGGAGCTGCCACGTGTTGAACAGCACGTGCTTCACGACGCCCCACGGGTTGATGAGGCTGAAGAAGTCGTCGAGCGCCTTCCACGCGATCGGGTCGCCGCTGCTGCTGTGGAAGACCTGGCGGGCCCGCGAGCGCTTCGTCTCGCCCAGGCCGTTGATGGCGTTGCCCGACTCCGGCGGACGGCGGTAGCCGAACGCGTA
>JAICEW010000550.1 GCA_025923995.1 Vicinamibacteria bacterium
CCGGCCCACCTGCTGCTCCACGGAGACTCGCTGGGCGAGTGTGACGGAGGAGGAGGCGGCGGCGGCGACTAGCCTCGCGTGCCGGCCGGGCGCCGACCTTCCGGCGCCCGGCCGTTTCGCCCATGCCGTCCTGGCGGGCGGAAGCCTCGTGCGATCATCGCGAACGGGCCGATCGCGTGGCCGACGCGGCTGTCGCTGTGCGTCCTGGTCGCCGGGGCCGGGCGCTTCCGCCTCACCATCCATGCGGCGATGCCGCGCGCGGCGTCGCCCTGCAGGTGCGCGAGACGTTCGTGGTCGAAGCGGCGCCGGTTGCCGCGTCCGCGCGGGACGGAAGCTAGCTCCAGCCGACAGTATCAGGCGACGCCGAGCTTCCCGCGCACTCCGTCACGGGGGGTCGCGAGCTCCTCGGGCGTGACGTACTCGGCCAGGTCCGCCGCCTCGTAGAACGGCCGGATCTCGATCACTCCCCGCCCCGGATTGGGGGAGCGTTTCGCCCAGGCCACGGCCTCGTCCATGTCCTTGACCTCCCAGATCGAGAAGCCGGCGACCACCTCCTTGGTCTCCGCGAACGGCCCGTCGATGACCGTGCGGCTGGCACCCTCGAAGGCGATACGCTTGCCCTCGGCGGTGGGCTTGAGGCCGGCGCCGGCCACCAGGACGCCGGCCTTGACCAGCTCCTCGGTGAACTGGTCCATCGCCTTGAAAGCCTCGAGCGCCTCCGGCGTCGGGGCCGCGCCCATTTCGACGTCCTCAGTGGCTATCGCGAACACCATGACCCGCATCGTCTGTCTCCTTGTCTGAGCCGGCCCCTCTGGCGTCTCATCTGGACGACGAACGAGCTCGTCGGAAATCGACATCGTTCCGCAGGTCTTGCGCGAAATTTCGGAGCGCGGGGCCGAACGCCGCCCTTTCGGGCCAGGGGGTTCCGATTGCGCGACGGCGTCATGGCGCAGAGCCTCCAGCCCGTCCTTGTCCTGGCTGATCGAACGCGACACCCGACGCTCGACTACTCGATCCTCTTCGAGCGGAAGCTCGCTCCGCCCTCGACGATCTCCAGCTGGGCGGCCTGGCCGTCAGCCCTGGTGAACACGAACTTGTACGGTCTGGTCTTCAGGAAGAACTTCGACTCCGACTCCGGAAACAGCTCGGTCTTGCTGGGAAGGGTGACGAACAGCCGGTCACCCTCGCGCGTGACGGTGAAGATCCGGTTGTCCAGCGTCTCGAACTGGTACTGCCCGACGTAGGACTCGAGGACCTTCGGGTCCACACGAATGGCAACGGGCGCTATCGCCCGGCGATGCTCGATCCACTTGGCGAGCTCCGCCTGCGCGTTCCGCTCGCAGTCCTGGGCAAGGCCCCACGCGCGGAGGAAGCTGCAGACGAAGCTGTTGCTCGCCAGGTTCTCGCCCCCGTGCTCGGCGAGTGCCTCGCTGTTGGCGAGCATGACGACCGAGACGTGCTTCTCCGGCACCTTGAGATACATCGCGGAGAACCCGGTGCCCCATTGACCGGAATGCCAGACCAGCTTGAGCCCGTCGTCGTCCGTGACGAACCAGCCCAACCCGTACGGGAGCCGCTGGCCGCCGCTCGAGACGAAAGGCGTCCAGGCCTTTTCCTGGGTCTGCTTCTTCAGCAACACGTGGCGGTCGATGGCGATGTCGTACCTGGCCATGTCGCGGACGGTCGAGAGCAGCCCTGCCGCTGCGCCGACGCTGTCTTTGGGTGGATAGCTCTCGTGGAGGATTTCACCGTCGCCGTAATACGCGTAGGGCTGGGCCAGGTTGGCCAGGCTCTTCCGGTAGCGATCCAGGCGTTCCTTTCCCAGCGAGGCGACCCACTTGTCCGCGTCGTCCACGACGTTGTGGTACGGAACGCTGGTCGACATCCCCAAGGGGTCGAAGAAGGTCTCGACCACCACCTCCACGAACCGCCTGCCGGTCTTCTTCTCGATGACCGCCGTCAGGGAGTCGTAGAGCCTGCCGCTGTACTGGAAGCGCTCTCCGGGCGTTCCACTGGAGGTATGGCTGAGCAGGTGCTTGATCCTGACCGAATCGTCCTTGAAGTCGGTCGAGTAATGGGAGACGGGCTCGTCCAGGTCCAGCTTTCCCTGCTCCACGAGCTGCATGAGCAGGGTGGCCGCGAACGTCTTGGTCAGCGAGGCGATGGAGTACAGCGTATCCGGAGTCGCCGGCACGCGGTTTTCGAGGTCGGCGAAGCCGAACCCCTTCGCCCACAGCAGCTCCTGGTCCTTGACGATGGCGACCGACAGGCCAGGGATCTTGAGCCGGCCTCGAACGCTCTCGACCTGCTGCTCGAAGCGGTCCAGCCGTGCCTTGTCGCCGCCGGACGGCTGTGGCTGAGCCCACGCCACGTTCCCGGTCAACAGCACGAGAGCAGGCGCGCCCCTGGCGAGAGTCGTGATCCTCGTGATCACCCCCCTGGTTCCTTCCTCCTCACCTGGACGACCAGGGCGCC
>JAICEW010000551.1 GCA_025923995.1 Vicinamibacteria bacterium
CGCGCGCGGGTGGCCGCCTCCGGGTCCAGGATCCGCACCTTGTAATCCGCGAGGCGGACGTCCGCCAGCACGGGGTAGTGCGGCACCAGCGCCTTGCGCAGCGCGCGGTCCAGCGCGTGCACGGGGCCCGTGCCTTCGGCGGCGGTGTGGACGGTCTCCCCGCCCACGCGCAGCTTCACCGTGGCCTCGGCCTGCATCGGCTTCCCGTCGCGCTTGGCCGCGGTCACGACCACGGCGAGCATCTCGAACGGGGCGCGGTACCCCGCGCGGCTGCGCCGCAGCAGCAGCTCGAAGCTGCCCTCCGCCGCCTCGAACTGGTAGCCCTGGTTCTCCAGCTCCTTCACCGCGGCCACGACCTCCTTCTCCTGGCCGCGCGCGTCGAGGCCCAGCGCGTCCGCGCGCACGCGCACGTTGCCGCGGCCGGACAGCTCGGAGACGACCGCGTGGCGCCGGTTGCCCACCAGCTCGGGAGCGACGTGTTCGTAGCTCTCGGCCACCTTCTCCACCGCCGCCACGTGGACGCCGCCCTTGTGCGCGAACGCCGAGACGCCCACGTAGGGTGCGTGCGCGTCCGGGTTCAGGTTCGCGATCTCGGAGACGGTGCGCGACAGCTCCGTGAGGCGGGCCAGGTTCTCCGCCGGCACGCACCGGCGGCCCATCTTCAATTGCAGGGCGGGGATGATCGAGACCAGGTTCGCGTTGCCGCAGCGCTCGCCGTAGCCGTTGATCGTGCCCTGCACCTGCGTGCAGCCGGCCTCCACCGCGGCCAGCGCGTTGGCCACCGCCATCTCGCCGTCGTTGTGCGTGTGCGCGCCCAGCGGCGTCGAGACGCGCGCGCGCACCTCGCCCACCACCTTCGTGACCCAGGCGGGAAGGCTGCCCCCGTTGGTGTCGCAGAGGACGATCCAGTCGGCGCCCGCCTGCGCCGCCGCCTCCACCGTACGGAGCGCGTACGCGGGATCGGCGCGGTAGCCGTCGAAGAAGTGTTCGGCGTCGTAGACGACCTCGCGGCCGTTCCGCTTCAGGAAGGCCACGCTGTCCGCGATCATGGCCAGGTTCTCCTCGGCCGTCGTCTCCAGCACCTTCTCGACGTGCAGGCGCCAGGACTTGCCGAAGATCGCCACCGCCGGCGTGGCCGCCTCGAGCAGCGCGCGCAGGTTGAGGTCGTCCTCCGGGCGCACGCCGGCCTTGCGCGTGGAGCCGAAGGCGGTGAGCTTCGCCTGGCGCAGCTTCAGCGACTTCGCGCGGCGGAAGAACTCGGAGTCCTTCGGGTTGCTGGCCGGCCAGCCCCCCTCGATGAAGTGGATGCCGAACCCGTCGAGCAGCGCCGCGATCTTGAGCTTGTCCTCCACGGACAGGCTCAAGCCTTCACTCTGCGTGCCGTCACGCAGCGTCGTATCGAACAGGACCACATCCACCATGAACGCCTCCTAGCCACGCGCTGCGCGCGTCGCCGCCTACGGGCGCGCGGCGGTTGCCGCGCCCGACCGTTCCGCCCAGAACGTCTCGAACTCGGACAGCTTTCCGTCGATCACGGCTGCGAAAGGGACGCCCGCGAGGGCTTCCACCGTCTTCAGGCCGTGGCCGGTGATCAGCAGCACGACCGGCCGGCCGTCCGCGAAGGCGCCCGCCTCCGCCAGCCGGCGGGCCGCGGCGACCACGGTGCCGCCCGCCGTCTCCGTGAAGAGGCCCTCCGACTGCGCGAGCAGCCGGATGCCGTCGATCACCTCGTCGTCGCCCGGGTCCTCGGCCCGCCCGCCGGTCCGGCGGATCACGGCGAGCGCGGAAGGACCGTCGGCGGGATCGCCGATGGCCAGGCTGCGCACGATCGTGTTCGGCTTGACGGGACGGACCTGCTCCAGGTTCTGCTTCCAGGCACCCGCGATCGGCGCGCAGCCGGCGGGCTGCGCCCCGTAGAGCGAGAAGGGAGTGTCCTCGACCAGGCCGAGGGACGCGAGCTGCTTGAACGCCTTCTCGACCTTGCCGATCAGGCTGCCCCCGGCCATCGGCGACACGATGTGGCCCGGCAGCTTCCACCCGCGCTGCTCGGCCAGCTCGAAGCCGACGGTCTTGGAGCCCTCGCCGTAATACGCGCGCAGGTTCACGTTGACCATGCCCCAGCGGTGCCGGTCGGCGATCTCCGCGCAGAGCCGGTTCACGCGGTCGTAGTTGCCGCGCACGCCGACGAGAGTGGCCCCGTAGGCGGCGGTCGTCGTCAGCTTGGCCGCTTCGAGGTCCTCGGGCACCAGGACCACCGCGTGGAGCCCGGCCGACGCGGCGCCCGCGGCGACCGCGTTCGCCAGGTTGCCCGTGGAGGCGCATCCGACGGTGTCCATCCCGAACTCCTTCGCCTTGGTCAGCGCCACCGCCACCAGCCGGTCCTTGAACGAGAGCGTCGGATGGCAGGCGGCCTCGTACTTGATCCACAGCTCGGCGATGCCCAGCGCGCG
>JAICEW010000552.1 GCA_025923995.1 Vicinamibacteria bacterium
CTGCAGCGCCGAATCCACGGCCAGGCGGGCGGCGCGGCTCTCGGGCTGCGTGGGATCGTAGGCGTACACCGGCGGCTCGTCCGCGGAGACGACGAGCACCACGCGGCCGCGGGAGAGGGCCTGCCGCGCGTCCGCCTCGGGGAGGAGCTGCGGCTTCAGCTCGGCCTGGCCGGCCAGGGCCTGCAGCCGCGCCTGCGCGCGCGCCCCGTCCACCACGGCGACGGGCAGGGCCTCCGGAGGACGGCTGCGGAAGGCCAGGCCGAGGATCGCGGTGAGCAGGATCGGGAACACGAACACCCAGAACACCGCCTCCGGCTCGCGGATCAGCTCGCGCGTGCGGGCCAGCGTCAGCTCGACCAGGGGGGAACGGACGCGGAGGGGCGCGCTCTCGTCAGGCATCGCGCAGGCTCCGGCCGGTCAGCGACATGAAGACGTCCTCCAGCGTGGCATGGTGGGTGGTGAGCTGCGTGGGCGAGCTGCCGCGCTCCGCGAGCGCGGCGAGCAGGGCGGGGACCGCGCGGTGCACCTCGCGCACGGTCAGGCGCCAGCTTTCGCCCTCCCGGGCCACGCGCTCCACGCTGGGGAGCGCGGAGAGGACCTCCGCGCTCGGCGCCGGGCTGCCGTCCACCGCGAACTCGACGACGTGCTCCGCGCCGAGCGAGGCGATCAGCTCCCGCGGCGTGCCCTGGGCGATCACCTTGCCGTGGTCCACGATGGCCACCCGGTCGCAAAGCCGCGCCGCCTCCTCCATGTAGTGCGTGGTGAGCACGACCGTCCGTCCGCGCGCCTTGAGGGCCTCGACGATGTCCCAGGTCTGGCGGCGCGACTGCGGGTCGAGGCCGGTCGTGGGCTCGTCCAGGAAGAGCAGCTCGGGGTTGCCGACCAGCGCGCAGGCCAGCGACAGCCGCTGCTTCTGGCCGCCGGACAGCGTCCGCACGTAGCCGCCGGCCTTCTCCTGCAGGCCCACCAGCGCCAGCGCCTCGGTCACGCCGAGGCCGGCCGGGTAGAAGCTGCGGAAGAGCTCGATCACCTCGCGGACGCGGAGCTTGTCCTGGAACTTGGTCTCCTGGAGCTGGATGCCCAGGCGCGCGCGCAGCGCGCGGTTGTCGTCGCGCCAGCGGTCGCCGAGCACCTCCACGTCGCCTTCGTCGGGCGTGCGCAGCCCTTCGAAGATCTCCACCGTCGTGGTCTTGCCCGCGCCGTTGGGCCCGAGCATGCCGAAGCACTCGCCGCGGACGACGTCGAGGTCGAGTCCGGCCACCGCCACCACGTCCCCGTAGCGCTTGACGAGGCCGCGGCAGCGCACGGCCAGTGCGGTTCCCGATCCAGGTGATGCCACGAACGCCCATGCTAGCATTCGCGCGTTCCCTCGACCCGGGTTTCGGCAGGAGGACGCATGCGTCGGTGGGCCTTTTTCGCGCTTTGCCTCGCCGTCCCCCCGTTGGCCCGGGCGGACGGCCGGCGGCTGGAGAGCGCCGACTACCGCCGGCTGCGCGCGGTGGGTGACGTGCGGCTCTCCCCCGACGCGACGCGCGTCGCCTACACGGTCAGCACGTACGACGGCCCGGGCCGGGCCGGCCGCCAGCTCTTCGTGATGACGCTGTCGGACGGGCGCAGCGTGCGGCTGGGCGGCACGGAGAGCGCCTCCTCGCCGGAGTGGTCGCCCGACGGGCGGCTCGTCGCGTTCAGCGGCACCGCGGACGGCCGGCGCGGGCTCGTGGTCTCGCGGCCCGACGGGACGGGCCTGCGTTTCCTCGCGGAGACGCGCGGGACCAACAGCCCGCTCACGTTCGAGGGACGCGCGCTGGCCTGGGCGCCCGATTCGCGGCGCATCGCGTTCGTGTCGGCCACGCCGGGCCCGGAGACGGCGGCGGCCGAAGGCGACCCCGTCGTGATCACGCGGTACAAGTACAAGCCCGACGCCGAAGAAGGGATGACGCGCTTCAACGACAACCGGCGCCGCCACATCTTCATCGTGGATGCCGGCGGCGGCGCCGCGCGCCCGCTGACCACGGGCGACTTCGAAGAGCACTCGATCGACTTCTCGCCGGACGGGCGCGAGATCGCGTTCGTGAGCAACCGCGAGCCGGATCCCGACCTCTTCTACAACCCGGACCTCTTCGCGGTGCGCGTGGACGACGGCGCCATCCGCCGCCTCACCGCCACCGAAAGCGCGGAGTTCCAGCCGAAGTGGTCGCCGGACGGCCGCTCCATCGCGTTCCTGGGCACGCGGCGGGGGCTGACGGACCTCGAAACGACGATGGAGGACAACCACGTCTGGGTGATGGCCGCGGACGGCAGCGGCCGGCGCGACGTCGGCGCGGCCGTGGACAACCGCCAGGGCTCGGCCGAGTGGGCCGCGGACGGGACGGCGCTCTACACGACCGTCCAGGAGCGCGGGCACCAGCGGCTCTATCGCCTGGCCCTTTCCGGCCCCGCCCGGGCGGTC
>JAICEW010000553.1 GCA_025923995.1 Vicinamibacteria bacterium
ATGAAGAGGTCCGTTTGACACTCAAATCCAGCTAAGTCTATAATATGTGTCACTTAGAAGGAGGTCCATCCCCATGATCAAGGTGGACATCATCAATGAGGTCTCCAAGGCCGCCGACATCACCAAGGTCAAGGCCGAGGTCGCGGTCGAAGCCGTGCTCGAGGCCATGAAGGACTCCATGATGCGCGGGGAGCGGATCGAGCTGCGCGGGTTCGGCGTCTTCCAGGTCAAGCCGCGCAAGCGCGGCATCGGGCGCAACCCACGGACGGGCAAGGAAGTGAAGATCCCGCCGGGACGCACGATCCGTTTCAAGCCGGGCAAGGACCTCCAGAACCTCTCGCAGTAGGCGGGCCTACATCACGCTCAGCGGGTCCACGTCGACCGCCACGCCGGGCCAGCGCACCTCGCCGTAGCGCGCCACCATCGCCCGGCGGACCGCGTCGCGCATCGCGGCTCGCCTCCCCTTCAGGAGGATCTGGAACCGATGGTCCTGCCGCAGCCTGGCCAGCGGCGCGCGGGCGGGACCGAGCACCCGATAGGTGCCCGTGCCGGCGCCGTCGCGCAGGTGGCGCGCGAGGGCGTCCGCCTCGCGGGCGGCCGGCTCCGCGTCCTTCCCCCGCACGACCAGGTTCACGAGCGCGGCCGCGGGCGGGTACGCCATCGTGCGCCGGAAGAGCGACTCCTGCGCGAAGAAGCTCGCGTAGTCCTGCGTGCAGGCGAAGCGCAGCGCGTAGTGGTCGGGCAGGTGGCTCTGGAGGATGACCTCGCCGGGCAGGTCCGCCCGGCCCGCGCGGCCCGAGACCTGGGTCAGCAGCTGGAACGTCCGCTCGGCCGAGCGGAAGTCCGGCAGGCCCAGCCCCACGTCCGCGTCCACGACGCCCACCAGCGTGACCCGCGGGAAGTCGTGTCCCTTCGCGATCATCTGCGTGCCCACCAGGATCTGCGTCTGCCCCGACTCGAACGCGCGCAGCGCCCGCTCCAGCTCGCCGCGCCGCGCCGCGCGATCGCGGTCCAGGCGGTCCACCCTCGCCTGCGGGAACGCCGCGCGCACCGCCTCCACCACCTTCTCGGTCCCGTAGCCGCGCTGCTTGAGGTACTCGCCCTGGCACGACGGGCACGCGCGCGGCGGTGGGGCCTGGTGCCCGCAGTAGTGGCACACCGCGCGCCGGCCGCCTTCGTGCAGGGCCAGTGACACGGAGCAGTTCGGGCAGTCCGCCTCCAGGCCGCACTCGCGGCAGAGCAGGCTGATCGCGTAGCCGCGGCGGTTCAGCAGCAGCAGCGTCTGCTCCTCGCGCTCCAGGCGCGTCTCGATCGCCTCGCGCAGGGGCGGCGTCAGGATCGGGTCGCCGCCCGTCTTCATCACCTGCCGGCGGTCCACCACGTCGACCCGCGGCAGCCCTTGCGCGCCGATGCGGCGCGGCAGCGCCAGCCGGTCGTATTTGCCCTGCTCCGCGTTCGTGAAGGTCTCGAGGGACGGAGTGGCCGAGCCCAGCAGGACGATCGCCCCCTCCAGCTTGGCCCGCATCACCGCCACGTCGCGGCCGTGGTAGCGCGGGGTCTCGTCCTGCTTGTAGGCGGCGTCGTGCTCCTCGTCCACCACCACCAGCCCCAGGTCGGGAATGGGCGCGAAGACGGCCGACCGCGCGCCCACCACGACGCGGCACTCCCCCTCGCGGATGCGCCACCACTGGTCGTGGCGCTCCCCCGCCGACAGCTCGCTGTGCACGACGCAGACGGTCGAGCCGAAGCGGGACGCAGCCGCGCGCACCAGCAGCGGCGTGAGGCCGATCTCGGGCACGAGGATCAGGACGCCGCGCGCCTGCTCCAGCGCGCGCTCGGCCGCGCGGAAGTACACCTCGGTCTTCCCGCTCCCGGTGACGCCGTGCAGGAGGAAGGGCCGGAACGCGCGCGCGTCCAGCGCGGGCAGGACGACGTCCAGCACCGCCCGCTGGTCCCTCGTGGGCTCGGGCCGCAGCGCCTCCTGGGCGTCGCCCGCTCGCGGCGCGCGGTCGGCGCGCTCCTCCACGATGCGCACCACCCCGGCCGACGCCAGCCGATCGAGCGCACCGCGCAGGGACGAGCGGCCGCGCACCAGGTCCGGCACAGGCATCCGCCCGCCGGCCGCGCGCAGTCGTTCGACGACCTCCGCCTGGGCCTTCCCCTTCGCGGGTGCCGCGGGCTCCCCGAGCTCCGCCCAGCGCACCTGCCGGAAGCCGGGGGCGCGCAGGTCCTGCTCGACCTCGACGATGCCCTCGCGTCTGAGGCGGGCCAGGCGCGCGGACGGGTCGCCCCCGAGCCGCGACGCGAGCGTCGAGACCTTCAGCGGTCCCCTGCGCAGGGCGGCGACCACCGGGTCGTCCGCGGCCGCACGGGTCCCCGGCAGGACCTCGTTCGCGCCCGCCGGCGTGGCCGCGAGCCGCACCACC
>JAICEW010000554.1 GCA_025923995.1 Vicinamibacteria bacterium
AGGTGGTGCCGCCGGGCTGCGCGGACGTCTGGGTGAAGCTGGAGTCGGAGAACCCCACCGGCAGCGTCAAGGACCGCATGGCCCTGGCGGTGATCGCGCGCGCGGAGGCGGACGGCCGCCTGCGCCCCGGCGGCACGGTCGTCGAGTACACGGGGGGCAGCACGGGCACGTCGCTCGCGTTCGTCTGCGCGGCGAAGGGGTACCGCATCCGCATCGTCACCTCCGATGCGTTCAGCCAGGAGAAGCGGGACCACATGGCGGCGCTGGGCGCCGAGCTGACGCTGGTGCCCAGCCAGGGCGGGCTCACCACGAAGACGCTCATCCTGGACATGATCGAGAAGGCTCGCGAGCTGAGCCAGGCACCGGGCACGTACTGGACCGACCAGCTCCACAACCAGGACAGCATCGCGGGGTACTTCCCGCTGGCCGAGGAGATCTGGACCCAGGCCGGCGGCGCCGTCGACGCGTTCGTGCACTGCGTCGGCACGGCGGCGTCCTCGCGCGGCGTCGCGACGGTGCTGAAGCGGCACGACCCGGGCGTGCGGATCGTCGCGGTCGAGCCGGGCGAGTCGTCGGTGCTCCTCGGCGGGCCGCCCGGTCCGCACAAGATCGAGGGTGTCGGGATCGGATACGTCCCGCCGCTGTGGGATCCTTCACTCGTGGACGAGATCGTGGCCGTTCCCACGGCGGACGCGAAGGAGATGGCGCGCCGCCTCGCGCGCGAGGAGGCGCTCTTCGGCGGCACCTCGTCCGGTGCGAACGTGGTCGCCGCGATCGAGGTCGGGAAGAGGCTCGGGCCGGGCCGGACCGTGGTCACGCTGATGGCCGACTCGGGGCTCAAGTACCTGAGCACCGACGTGTACAAGGGCGGGAAGTGACGCGCTCGCTCGAGGGCAAGGTCGCGCTGGTCGCGGGAGCCACGCGCGGCGCGGGCCGCGGCATCGCGGTCGAGCTGGGCGCTGCGGGCGCGACCGTCTACGTCACCGGCCGCAGCACGCGCGCGCAGCGCTCCGAGATGGACCGGCCGGAGACGATCGAGGAGACGGCCGAGCTGGTGGAGCGCGTGGGTGGACGCGCCCTCGCGGTGGCGGTGGACCACCTGGAGCCTGGGCAGGTCCAGGAGCTGGTGGCGCGCATCGAGCGCGAGCAGGGCCGGCTGGACGTGCTCGTCAACGACGTCTGGGGCTCGGACTTCCTGATCCAGTGGAACACGCCGGTCTGGGAGCACTCGCTGGAGCGCGGCTTCCGGATGCTGCGGCTGGCAGTCGACACGCACGTCATCACGAGCCACTTCGCGCTTCCGCTGCTGATCCGCAGGGCCGGCGGCCTGGTGATCGAGGTGACCGACGGCACCGCGGAGTACAACCAGCGCAACTATCGCGTGTCACTCTTCTACGACCTGGCCAAGACGTCCGTCGTGCGGATGGCCTGGGCGCTCGCGGAGGAGCTCAAGCCCCACGGCGGCACCGCGATCGCCGTCACGCCCGGCTGGCTGCGGTCCGAGCAGATGCTCGACGTCTACGGCGTGACGGAGGCGAGCTGGCGCGACGCGACGGCGAAGCAGCCGCACTTCGTGATCAGCGAGACGCCGCTCTACGTGGGCCGCGCGGTGGCGAGCCTGGCCGGCGATCCCGACGTCGCACGCTGGCGCGGCCAGTGCCTCTCGAGCGGCGAGCTGGCGAAGGTGTACGGCTTCACGGACGTGGACGGCTCGCGCCCGGACTGCTGGCGCTACCTGCGCGAGGTGCAGGAGGCGGGCCGGCCGGCGGACGCGACGGGATACCGCTAGGAGGGCCGATGGCCGCGCCGAAGAAGAAGGACGACGCCGGCCCGAAGGTGCGCGCCTACCTCGCGGCCCAGCCCCCGGGCACCCGCCGGGTACTCGCCCAGATCCGCAAGGCGATCCTGGCCGCCGCGCCGGGCGCCACGGAGCACTTCAGCTACGGCATCCCCGGCTTCCGCTTCGAGGGGCAGCCGCTCGTGTGGTACGCGGGCTGGAAGGAGCACACCAGCCTCTACCCGATCGGCCCGGACATTGCGCGCGCGCTGGACCTGAAGGGGTACGCGTTGTCGAAGGGCACGATCCGGTTCCCGCTGCCCGATCCACCGCCGGCCGCGCTCGTGAAGCGGCTGGTCAAGGCGCGGATCGCGCAGATACGCGGCCGGGCGTGAGCGCGCCCGCCGGGGCCGACGCGCGCACGCGCTGGGGCGTCACGCTGCTTCGGGTCGCGGTGGCGTCCGTTTTCGTGATCCATGGCACGGCGCGCGCGGCGGCAGGAGGCGTCGCTCCCTTCGGGGGATACCTCTCCGGAGCCGGGCTGCCGGCCGGCGTCGCGATCGCGTGGACACTGACGCTGGTCGAGATCGTCGGCGGGATCGCGC
>JAICEW010000555.1 GCA_025923995.1 Vicinamibacteria bacterium
CCGCCGTCTCCGGCCAGGTGCAGCAGGTAGGGCGCGTAGTCGTCGCGAGGCACCGTCTGGAAGATCATCGACCGGTAGGTGTCGATGAAGAGCGGGTACGTCGCGGCCAGCGCAAGCGCCGCCAGCAGCAGCGTTTCCACGAACGTGCGTCGGGGCGAGCTCATGCGCCGCTCGCCGCCATCGGGCGTACGCGGCCCTCCTGCGCGGTCCACTCGCGCAGGTACGCGTCGAGCACGGGCCCGGTGGCGCCGTCGCGCACGATGCGGCCGTGGCGGAGCTGGATGGCGCGCGAGCAGATGCGCCGCACCAGCCCGAGGTCGTGGGACACGACCAGGAGCGTGCGGCCCGTCCGGTGGAACCGCTCGATCCGCTCGACGCACCGGGCCTGGAAGCGCGCGTCGCCCACCGCCAGCGCTTCGTCCACCACCAGCACGTCGGGATCGACGTGCACCGCCACCGAAAACGCGAGCCGCATCTGCATGCCGGAGCTGTACGTGCGCAGCGGCTGGTCGAGGAACGGGCCCACCTCGGCGAAGTCCACGATGTCCGGGAGCCGGGCATCCACCTCGGCGCGGCGCAGGCCCGAGACGATGGCCGACACGTAGAGGTTCTCCCGGCCGGTGAGCTGGGGATGGAAGCCCGCGCCCAGCTCGAGCAGCGCGGCCACGCGTCCGCTGACGCGCACGGCCCCGCGCGTGGGACGCCCCAGCCCGCAGACGAGGCGCAGCAGCGTGCTCTTGCCGGCCCCGTTGTCGCCGACGACCGCCACCGACTCGCCCGTCGGGATCCGGAAGGACACGCCCTGGAGCGCCCAGAACTCGCGTGGCGCGCGCCAGAGCCCGATCGCCGCGGCCAGGGCCTGCTGGAGCGTCACCGGCCGCTGGCCGCGCCGCCAGTACCGCTTGCCCAGCCCCTCGACCACGATGCTCATCGCCGCACCACCCCCGCGACCGCGCCCCGCAGTGCGTGCGCGCCCACGCGCACGAGCGAGCCCGGGTCCATCAGGATGTTCGTGTAGCTCGCGTTGGCCAGCGGGCACTCGCACTCGCCGGCCTTCACGCTGCGGCGGAAGGCGGCCGCGGGCGGCGCGTGCCAGAGGCGGGCGATGTCGTAGTCCACGTCGCGCAGGTTCCCCACCGGCTCCGCGCGCGTGCAGCAGCCCCAGACGTCGCCGTCCGCGGCGATGTGGCAGGACGTGAGCCCCGCGTAGCAGGGGATCACCTGCCTCCGCTCGGCCAGGATGCGCTTCGCCAGCCGGTAGTACTCGAGCCGGAACGCGTCGATCACCGACGCGAAGCCCGCCCGCGAGGTCTGCTTCATCCGCGACGTCAGGTAGTCGACGGCGGCGGCGTAGTCGCCCGGCGGCGGAGTGATGCCGGTGCCGATGCTGCGCAGCTCCGCGCGCTCCTCCGCCACCTCGGTGATGTACGAGTCGGGGCCGAGCGCCGTGAGCGCCTCGTAGATCTCCGGGAAGCGCCGGACGTTGAAGACGGAGAGGACGCTGTGGATGCCCACCACCAGGTGCGGGAACCGCGGCTTGAGCGACTGCGCGAAGCGCAGCGCCGTGAGCGTCTTCTTCCAGTTGTGCGGGGTGCGGCGGATGAAGTCGTGCCGCTCGCCCACCTCGTCGAGCGAGAAGTTGATCGTGAGCTGCGACCCGCGCGTGCGCTCGAGGATGCGAGGGAGCTGGTCGAAGACGTGCTTGAGGACCGTGCCGCTGGTGGGGATGTTGATGATGGCGGGCCGCGACTCGTCGCAGATCGCGTCGACGATCTCGAAGAGGTCGGGCCGCAGGAAGGGCTCGCCGCCGCTGATCGTCACCCAGAACGGAGCGGACCCCAGCGCCCGGAAGATCCGCCGGTACTCGCCCACGCTCAGCTCCTTCGCCTTGCGCGAGGTCACGTAGCAGGTGAGGCACCGGCTCGGGCAGTTGAAGGTGACGCTGATCGTGACGTTGATCGGCAGCACCTTCGGCCAGCCCCAGCGGTAGCTGAGCTTGTGCTTGAGGAGGCGGGGCAGCAGGCGCAGCACCGTCAGACCTCCTCGACCATCACGTGCTCGAAGGCGCGGAAGACGAGGACGGCGCACGCCAGCAGCGCGAGGCTGGCCGCCGCGCAGGCGGCCAGGGCCGCCCAGTCCGGCGCGCGGCCGTGGAGGGTCAGGTCGCGGTGGGCCTCCACCAGGATCGTGAGCGGGTTGAGGCGCAGCCAGCGGACCTGGGCCGGCGCCACGCGGTCCAGGTCGTAGAAGACCGGCGTCAGGTAGAAACCGAGCAGGAGCACGACGCCCAGCACGTGCTGCACGTCGCGCACGAGCACCCCGAGCGCGGACACCAGCACCGACGCGGCCAGGACGAGAAGGGCGGTC
>JAICEW010000556.1 GCA_025923995.1 Vicinamibacteria bacterium
CCGTCGCCGCGTCCGCCGCGCGGGCGGCCGACGGCGGGACCGCGCCCCCCGCCGCCCGCGCCAGCGTCGTGGCCCGCGCGCTGCCGGCCGCGCGGCCGCAGCGCTTCGCCCCCGCGGTGGGCCGCCGCGACGCCGTGCCCGCGCGCGCGGGGTACGACCTGCCTGCCCTGCCCGACTTCCGGATCGAGGCCCAGCGGCCCGCGGCCGAGCTCGTGTTCGGCAGCGGCGTGCCCGACCTGCGCCTCGTGCCCGTGGACGCGCTCGCGCGCGCGTACCGCCGCGCGCTGCGGCGCCGCGGGCGCGTGCTGCTCGACTACGCCGCCCCCGGTGGGCTGCCGCGCCTCCGCGCGGCACTGGCGGCGATGCTGGCGGCCACGCGTGGCCTGGCCGCCGGCCCCGACGACCTGATCCTCACGCGCGGCAGCCAGATGGCCCTCTACCTGATCGCGCGAGCGCTGGTGACGCCCGGCGACGTGGTCGCGGTCGAGAGCATCGGCTACGTGCCGGCCCGCTCCGCCTTCCGGCTGGCCGGCGCGCGGCTGGTGCCGCTGCCCCTCGACGAGCACGGAGTCGATCCCGGCGCGCTGGCGGCCCTCGCCAGGAAGGGCCCCGTGCGCGCGGTGTACCTGACGCCGCACCACCAGTACCCCACGACCGTGACGCTGTCGCCCGGCCGGCGCCTGGCCCTGCTCGAGGTGGCGCGCGCCCACCGCATCGCCGTGATCGAGGACGACTTCGACCACGAGTTCCACTACGACGGGCGGCCCGTGCTCCCGCTCGCCAGCGTGGACCGCGCGGGCGTCGTCGTGTACGTGGGCACGCTGTCGAAGATCCTGGCTCCCTCCCTCCGGCTGGGCTACGTCGTCGCGCCCGCTCCGCTGCTGGCGCGCCTCACGGACCTGCGCGCCACCATCGACACCATGGGCGATCCGGCCCTGGAGGACGCGATCGCGGAGCTGGTGGAGGACGGCGAGGTGCAGCGCCACGTGAGGCGCGTGAGGCGCCGCTACCAGGCGCGGCGCGACGCGCTCGCGGAGTGCCTGCGACGCGACCTCCCCGACCTGGCCTTCGCCCTGCCCGCGGGCGGCGTCGCCTTCTGGGCGCGCGCCCCCGAGCCCGTCGACGTCGACGAGTGGGCGCGGCGCGCACTGGCCAGCGGCGTCTTCTTCAGCCCGGGGCGATGGTTCGCGTTCGACGAGCGGCCTCTGCCCTTCCTGCGGCTGGGCTTCGCGTCCCTGACCGAGGACGAGATCGCGGAGGCCGTGCGCCGCATGGCCCGCGTGCGGCCCGTCCCGCGCAAGCCCCCGCGGGCGAAGTGATATCCTCGCGCGCGAGACACTCCCTCGTCCGGGCCCAAACCTGAGGAGGCCTTAACGATGGCCAGTCGGGCCACCGCCGAGAGCACCCAGCGCGAGCTGTCGTACCGCAAGCGGCTCATCGAGATCGCGAACCTGATCAACTCGGCGCCCGGGATCACCGAGATCCTGGTCGACCTCAAGGACCGCATCCTGGACCTGGTGGAGGCGGAGCGCGTCACCATCTTCGCGCTCGACACCAGGAACCAGGAGCTGTACTCGCTGTTCAAGGCGGGCAGCGAGGTCAAGGAGATCCGCGTCCCCAAGACGTTCGGCTCCATCGCCGGCTTCACCGCCCTCTCCCGCCGGACCGCGAACGTCAGCGACCCGTACGACACGTCCGAGCTGGCCCGGCTGCACCCCAACCTCCGCTTCGATTCCCGGTGGGACAAGACGTCGGGATTCAAGACGAAGGAGCTGCTGTCCACGCCGATCATGTTCGAGAAGTACCTGCTGGGCGTGCTGCAGCTGGTGAACAAGCGCGACGGCGACGCGTTCAGCCCGCGCGACGCGGAAGCGGCGGAGGAGCTGTCCAAGATCCTCGGCATCGCCTTCTACAACCAGCACCGCGCGGCCCGCAACAACAAGCCGTCCAAGTTCGGCCTGCTGGTGGACAAGGGCCTGCTGTCCGACAAGGACGTCGAGAACGCGGTGGCGTCCGCCCGCGTCAACCAGGTCGACGTCACCAAGATCCTCCTGGAGGACTTCAAGATCTCCAAGGAGGAGCTGCTGGCGGCGCTGGGCCACTTCTACAACCGGCCGGCCGTGGACCTGACGGGCAGGAGCATGCCGGCCGAGCTCAAGGACCGGCTGGCGCCGGAGTTCCTCAAGAAGAACCTGTGCGCGCCGCTGGAGAAGAAGGACGGGCAGCTGCTGGTGGCGGTCGAGGACTACTACGACCTCACCCGCCTCGACGCCATCAAGGCCATGAACGTCGCGCCCCGGCACGACTTCGTGGTCGCGCTGCGCACGGACATCGTGGACTACATCAACGCCAGCTAC
>JAICEW010000557.1 GCA_025923995.1 Vicinamibacteria bacterium
ACGGCCGCCCGTCTCGCCCGAGGTAGACTCGCTCGTGGACTATCCCGCCCCCGTCGCGCGCCTGATCGACGAGCTGCGCCGGCTGCCCGGCATCGGGCCCAAGTCCGCGCAGCGCATCGCCTTCCACCTGCTGCGCGCGGCGCCGGAGGAGGTCGCCCGGCTGGGCGACGCGGTCAGCGAGCTGCTCGCCGGCATCCGGCTCTGCGCCACGTGCAACGCCGTGACCGACCGCGAGACGTGCGACACCTGCTCCGACCCGGCGCGCAACGACCGCGTCATCTGCGTCGTGGAGGAGCCGCACAACCTGCTCGCGGTCGAGCGCACGCGCGACTTCCGCGGCCGCTACCACGTGCTGCACGGATCGCTGTCGCCCCTGCAGGGCGTGGGGCCGGACGAGCTGCGCCTGTCGGGGCTGCTCGACCGCGTCCGGGCGGGCGGCGTGGACGAGGTCATCCTGGCCACGAGCCCCACGGTCGAGGGCGAGGCGACCGCGGTCTACCTGGCGCGGATCCTCAAGCCGCTCGGCGTCCGGGTGACCCGGATCGCGATGGGCGTGCCGGTCGGATCGGACCTCGAATGGGCGGACGAGGTCACGATGGCGAAGGCCCTGGAAGGACGGCGGGAGTACTGAGCCTCCCCCAAGTACTTGCCGCTCAAGGCATTCTGCGCGGCCTCGCCTTGCAATTGCTGTTTCGGCAGGCTATAACCCTGCTGCGGTCCTGTGCCCGACGTGCGCGCGGGCCGCGCTCGCGGCTTCAAGGAGGATCACGGAATGGCGGCGCCTGACATCGTCATGTACGAGGAGGAGTTCAACCAGATCAAGCAGGTGATCTCCAAGCTCCGCATCGACGCCAACGCCAAGGTGGTCTTCCTGGTCGACAAGAACGGGCAGCAGATCGCGGCCCATGGCGACATCGAGAACCTCGACACCACGTCGCTCGCGTCCCTCACGGCCGGCAACGTGGCGGCCACCGACGGACTGGCCCGCCTCATCGGCGAGAAGGAGTTCTCGATCCTCTTCCACGAGGGCGAGAAGGACAACATCCACATCTCGATCGTGGCGCAGCGCGTCATCCTGGTCGTGATCTTCGACGAGCGCTCCTCGCTGGGCCTGGTGAGGCTGCGCGTGAAGAAGGCGTCGCAGGAGCTCAACGACGTGTTCGCCCGCATCATGGCCAAGGTGGAGAAGGAGAAGGCGGCCGCGGGGGCGGCGTTCGAGAGCCCGTTCGCCGAGATCACGGACGAGGACATCGACAGCCTGTTCAGCGAATAACCCCCTCCGGCCCATGACCTTCATCAACTACGCCTCGCGCGAAATCAACTGCAAGATCGTCTACTACGGCCCCGGCCTGTGCGGGAAGACGACCAACCTGCAGTACATCTACGACAAGACCAACCCGCAGGCGAAGGGCAAGCTCATCTCCCTCGCCACCGAGACCGACCGCACGCTGTTCTTCGACTTCCTGCCGCTGGAGCTGGGGACCGTGCGCGGGTTCAAGACCCGCTTCCACCTCTACACGGTGCCCGGCCAGGTCTTCTACGACGCCTCGCGCAAGCTCATCCTGAAGGGCGTCGACGGCGTCATCTTCGTGGCGGACAGCCAGAACGAGCGCATGGACGCGAACCTGGAGTCGGTGGACAACCTCCAGGTGAACCTGAAGAGCCAGGGCTACGACCTGACGACCATCCCGTACGTGCTGCAGCTCAACAAGCGCGACCTGCCGAACGTGGCGCCGGTCGAGGAGATGAGGCGGATGCTCGTGAAGAAGAGCGAGCCCGTCTTCGAGGCGGTGGCGTCGAAGGGCACGGGCGTCTTCGAGACGCTCAAGGGTGTCGCCAAGCTGGTGCTGTCGGAGCTGACGCGCACGGCCTAGCGACGTCGCTCCCGCGTCAGCCACAGCGTGGCGCCCAGCATCGCGAGGCTCGCGAGCATCCACCCCGACGCCCAGACCCAGGCGGGCAGCAGGAAGAGCCGGGCCATCGTCGCGGCGTCGGACGGTCCGTCGGCGAGGAACAGGACGCGGATGTCGAAGACCGCGTTCAGCGCGACCTGGACCGCGAGCAGGCCCAGCACGAAGCGGACCGCGCCGGCCAGGCCCTGGCGCGCCAGCGCGATCACCGCGACGCCCAGCGCGAGCACGACCGCAGCGCCGAAGAGGTTGCGCATCCAGAGGACGAGTGTGAGGAGCAGACAGCTCCCGATGCCGAGCAGGATGGCGTGGGCCCAGCGCTCGACGCGCGTCGCCGCCATGAGCACGCAGCCGACCACCGCGGCGCCGAGATACCCGGCCGAGCTCACGATGCCCCGGGCCAGGCGGTTGGTCGGCACCAGGCTCTGCGTG
>JAICEW010000558.1 GCA_025923995.1 Vicinamibacteria bacterium
CTCGCGCAGCCAGGACTCCTCGTCGCGGTCGAGCGCGTCCACCTCGACCAGCTCCGGGTTCACCTGGCCGGCCAGGACGCCCTCGGCGTCGAGCGCGAAGGCGCGTCCCCCCGACATGCCGGCCCCGAAGTTGCGGCCCACCGGGCCCAGCACCGCGACCGCGCCGGCGGTCATGTACTCGCACCCGTGGTCGCCCACGCCCTCGACCACCGCGACCGCTCCCGAGTTGCGCACCCCGAAGCGCTCGCCGGCTAGGCCGCCCACGAACAGGCGGCCCCCGGTCGCGCCGTAGAGGCACGTGTTCCCGGCCACCACGGACGAGGTCTCGCCCTCGGGGCGCCGGATCACGATCTCGCCGCCCGAGAGCCCCTTGCCCACGTAGTCGTTCGCCTCGCCCAGCAGGTCCAGGCGCAGCCCGTCGGTCAGGAACGCCCCGAAGCTCTGCCCCGCCGGACCCTCGCAGGCCAGGCGCAGCGTGCCGGACGGGAAGCGGCGGCCGGGATGGCGGCGCGTCAGCTCGCCGGCGATGCGCGCGCCGAACGAGCGCTGGGCGTTCGTGACCGCGACGCTCATCGCCAGCGGGACGGGTCCGAGCGGCGTGTCGCGCAGGCGCGCCAGCACGTCCTCCTCCACGTCGTCCGCCGCGGCGCCCTGCACGCGCCGGCCCTCGAAGCAGCGGGCGCCCGCGCCCTCCGGGGCGGCCAGCATCCGGCCCAGGTCGAGCGTCGCGGCCTTGCCCTCGCGCACGTGCCGCTCCGCCAGCAGGTCCACGCGTCCGATCACGTCCTGCAGGCGGCGCGCGCCCAGCAGGGCCAGGATCTCGCGCACCTCCTCCGCGACCGCGGTGAAGAAGCGGATCACGTCCTCCGGGCGGCCCTTGAACCGCGCGCGCAGGTCCTCGCGCTGCGTCGCGATGCCGGCCGGGCAGGTGTCGAGGTGGCACTGGCGCGCCATCACGCAGCCGGCCGCCACCAGCGCGGCGGTGCCGAAGCCGAACTCGTCCGCGCCCAGCAGGGCCGCCATCACCACGTCGCGGCCGGTCTTGAGCCCGCCCTCGACCTGGAGGCGCACGCGCCCCCGCAGGCCGTTCGCCACCAGCGCCTGCTGGGCCTCGGCCAGGCCCAGCTCCCACGGCGTGCCGGCGTGCTTGATGCTGGCCAGCGGCGACGCGCCGGTGCCGCCGTCGTGTCCGCCGATCAGCACCGCGTCCGCGTCCGCCTTGGCCACGCCCACCGCGACCGTGCCGACACCCGCCTGTGAGACGAGCTTGACGCCCACCGGCGCCCGCGGGTTCACGCGGTGGAGGTCGTGGACGAGCTGGGCCAGGTCCTCGATGCTGTAGATGTCGTGGTGCGGAGGCGGCGAGATCAGCGTCACGCCCGCCGGCGCGTGGCGCACGCGCGCGATGTGCTCGACGGCCTTCTTGCCCGGGAGCTGCCCGCCCTCGCCCGGCTTGCTGCCCTGCGCCATCTTGATCTGCAGCTCGCCCGCGGTCGCCAGGTACTCCGTGGTCACGCCGAAGCGCGCGGACGCCACCTGGCGGATCCGGTTGCGCGCGCCGTCCTCGCCGCCCTCCCCGCTGTTGCTGCGCGCGCCCAGGCGGTTCATGGCCTCGGCCAGCATCGCGTGCGCCTCGGGGCTGAGCGCGCCCAGCGACATGGCCGCGCTCATGAACCGGGGAACGATGGCCTCGACCGGCTCCACTTCCGCCAGCGGGACCGGCCGCGACGCCGGCTTGAGCTCCAGCAGGTCGCGCAGCACGACGGGCGGACGGAGCGCCACCAGGCGCGCGTACTGCCCGTACTCCAGCGTGCCGCCGTCGCGCGCGGCCGCATGCAGCGCCTTCACCACGTCGGGCGCGTACGCGTGGGTGTCGCCGGTGCGACGGAAGCGATGGAAGCCGCCCTCGGGCAGCTCGCTCCCGCCGGCGAACGCCTGCGCGTGCCGCGCGAGCGTCTCGGCCGCCACGTCCGCGAGCTCCAGGCCGCCGACGAGCGACGGCGTATCGGCAAAGTGCGCGGCGATCAGGCGCGGCCCCAGACCGATCGCCTCGAAGAGCTGGCCGCCGACGTAGCTGCGCAGCGACGACAGGCCCATCTTGGAGAGGACCTTGAGCAGGCCCTTCTCCAGCGACTGGACGTAGCGCGCGCGGCCGTCCGCGTCGCCCGCGAGAGCCAGGCCGACCCAGGGGCACACCGCCTCGGCCCCGAACGCGAACAGCGCCGCCACCTGATGGTGATCGCGGGCCTCGCCGGACTCGACCACGACGGACGCCCGCGTCCGCAGGCCGGCGCGGGCCAGGTGATGGTGGACCGCGGAGACGGCCAGCAG
>JAICEW010000559.1 GCA_025923995.1 Vicinamibacteria bacterium
CGGCCCGACGTCGACGCGGACGGTATCCGGGGTGCGCTCGACGACCTCGCCCACGATGCGGCCGCCGCCCTTGAGCCAGACCTCGTCGGCCGCGGCCCACGGAGCCGCCGCCAGGAGCGCCGTCGCCAGGATCGCTCGGGTCATGACCTCACCTCGCCTGAATGCGTGTCCTCTTCAGTGCAAGAAGACCGCCAGCCGCCAGATCCCGCCTCGACCAGTATGGCACCGCACCAACGTCCGGGCCAGCCTCGAGTTAGCGGACAGGTCCGCCCGGGCGGACCTCCCGTAGAATGCCGCCCCGAATGGACACGGCTGCCCGCTTCCGTGGACTCGCCGGATGGGCCTGCCTGGCGGGCCTCGCGCTGACGGGCCTGGGAGGCGCCGCGGCCGAGCCGGGTCGCGTGCTCCTGGGCCTCCCGGGCTGGCTCCCGCTCGTCCTCGTCGCGGTCTCGATCGCCGTCGCGGCACGCCTGATGGGGATCGAGGCCGGGACGCCCCTGCTGGGCCTCGGCGTGCCGCTCGTCCTGCTGTGCACGGCCGCGTGGGCGCCAGGTGTCCGTGCCCTTTCGGGTCCGCCGCTGCTGGCGCTGGCTGCGGCGGGGATCGTGACGCTCGTCGTCGCGCGCGGAGGGTGGCCGCCCCGTCGCGTCTTCCTGCCGGCGGTGCTCGTCCTCTACGCCGCGATCGCGCTGCGCGTCCAGACGTCGGTGGGCCCGCACGGGGACGAGCCGCACTACCTGATGGTGGCCGACAGCCTCCTGCGGGACGGCGATCTCGAGCTCACGGCGGACTACGCGGAGCGGCGCTATGGCGCCTTCACGGACGAGACGCTGGCCCCGCACTACCGCGTGCGGGGGCGCGGGGGAGCCGTCTACTCGGTCCACGCGATCGGCCTTTCGCTGCTCGTGCTGCCGGCCTACGCGCTCGGCGGATACCCCGCGGTGTCGTTCCTCATGGCCCTGCTGGCCGCGCTGCTGGCGCGGGAGGTCCGCGAGCTGCTCCGGGCATCGGACGCGCCGGAGGCCACGGTCGAGGGCGTGGCCTGGCTCGTCGCGCTCTCGCCGCCGCTGGTGCACTACGTGGGGCTCGTCTTCACCGAGGTGCCGGCCGCGCTGGTGGTCGCGCGAGCGCTCCGCCTGGCGGGCCAGTCCGACGCGCCGACCGGGCGGACGCTGTCGTGGGCGCTGCCGCTGGTCCTGCTGCCCTGGTTCAACGTGCGCTACGCGCCCGTCAGCGCCATCCTCGTCGTGTATGCGCTGGCGGCTCGTCTGCCGCGCCGGCGCGCGGTGCTCGTCCTGTCGGCCGCGGCGGCGTCGGCGGTCGCGATCGGCGCGTACCACTTCGTCCTGTATGGATTCTTCGACCCGCGGCTGGTCTGGGGACGGCGGCCCGAGTTCGCCCTGGGCACGCTCGCGGAAGGCCTGCCGGGGCTGGCCCTCGACCAGGAGTTCGGGCTGCTGCCCTACGCGCCGGTGATGGCGCTGTGCGCGGCCGGGTTCGTGAGCATGGCGAAGGCGGGGACGCGACGGGCCTGGGCCGCGCTGGCGATCGCGGCCGTCGTGATCGGCACCGCCGGCTCGTGGCACATGTGGCGGGGCGGGTTCAACCCGCCCGTGCGGTTCCTGGTCCCGCTGCTGCCGGTCTTCGCGCTCGGGCTCGCGGCGGCGTGCGCGCGCGGCGTGGGCGCCGCCGCCGCCGTGCTGGCCGGATGGAGCCTCTGGAGCGGCGCGCTGGGAGCGATCGACCCCGCCTTGATCCACCGGGACCGCGACGGGACCGCGCCCTTCTTCCGCGTCTGGTCCGGCGCCGAGGAATGGACGCGGCTGCTGCCGGGCTACGTGCTGCCCGAGACCGCAGGCGATCGCACCGCGCTCGCGCTCGTGTGGTGCGTGGCGCTGGGCTCCGCGGTCCTCGTGCGTCGGCGCTCGGCGCCCACGGCCGCTGGTCTCGCGACCGCTTCGGCCGCGCTGACCCTGGCCGCCGCTGCCGCATCGGCGCTCTCCGAGGGACGTACGGGCGGGCGCGACGCGGTGCGCCTCGTCGGCCGTCCGGCCGTCACCATCCCCGGATGGCGCGTCACGCGCGAGGCCGACGGCGTCTGGGACGGCTCGGTGTTGCGATGGGGCACGCTGTACGAGCCGCACCGGCATCCCGACGGGGCCGAGATCGGGGCGCGGCTCGTGCTGCCCGCCGGACGCTACCGCATCGATGTCGACGTCGACCGGGTGGGGTTCGAAGCGGAGCAGGGGCCGGCCGCCCCCGGGCTCGAGGTCCGTCCGGAGGGCGCGACCG
>JAICEW010000560.1 GCA_025923995.1 Vicinamibacteria bacterium
GCATCCTGCTGGTCCGCCGCGAGGAGGGGCGCCTGATGGGCCGCATGTGGGAGGTCCCGCAGACGTCGCTCGAGTCGCGCGGCCTCCCGGACCTCGTCGCCGAGCTGCGGGCGCGGCACGGCCTCGAGGTGCGGCCCGGCCGGCTGCGGGCCCGCGCCCGTCACGCGATCACGTTCCGCCGCATCCGCGTGGAGGCGTACGAGGCCCACCTGGCCCGCCAGCCTCCCACCGACCCGGAGCGCTACGTCTGGGCGCGGCCGGCCGAGATCAGCGCGCTGCCGGTCTCCTCCCTCACGCGCAAGGTCGTCCGCGCACTGCAGGCGCCGCAGCTTCCCCTCGAACTGGAGTGATCCGATGCTCCGCACGGTCCTGAAGGTCCTGCTGCTCGCGGCCGTGCTCGCCGGGGCGTGGGCCTACACGCGCTGGCCGCGCATCAACCAGGTCGAGACCGGCGCCACGCCCGAGTATCCGGAGATCAAGGTGCGCGACTACATGGCCGGCGAGGACAAGGTGGCCAGGGCGGCCCGGGCCACGGTCGAGCGCCTCCCGATGTGGAAGCTGGTCGCGCAGGGGAAGGGCCCGGGTGGCAGCGAGATCCAGGCCGTCACGGGGACGCGCTGGCTGATGAAGGGCGAGGTCACCATCCGCGTCCGCCGGGAGGGCGGCCGCACGAGGGTCCACGTGAAGTCGAGGTCCCAACCGGGACCGGCCGACTTCGGCGAGAACGCCCGCAACATCCAGCTCTTCCTGCGCGAGCTGGACCAGGAGCTGTTCGGGGTGGGCAGCGCCAATCCGTTGTAGACTGGCGGATCTTGAGTCCCGGGGCCTGCATCTTCTGCGAGATCGTGGCGGGGCGCATCCCCGCCAGGGTCGCGTACCAGGACGAGGACGTCCTGGCCTTCCACGACATCAACCCGCAGGGCCCCGTCCACGTCCTGGTGATCCCGAAGCGGCACATCACCAGCCTGCTCGACCTGGCCCCAGGCGACGACGCCACGGTGGGCCGCCTGGTGCGGCAGGCGACCGACCTCGCCTCCTCCCTCGGGCTGTCGGAGCGCGGATTCCGCCTCGTCTTCAACTGCGGCGACGACGCGGGTTACAGCGTCTACCACATCCACCTGCACCTGGTCGGCGGCCGCAAGCTCGCCTGGCCTCCGGGGTAGGGCAGGCGGAGCGCGGAGGGATTCCTTGAGCCAAGCGCGGTCCACGCCCGATCCCGCGGAGATCGCGGGGCGCTACGAGGTCATGCAGCGGCTGGGCGCCGGCGCGTTCGGTACCGTCTACAAGGCCAAGGACAAGATCCTGGGCCGGGTGCTGGCCATCAAGACCATCCGCCTCGAAGGGCTGGCCGCGCAGGGCGCGTCGCTCGAGGAGCTGCTGGACCGCTTCAAGCGCGAGGCCCAGGTCTCGGCCCAGCTCAAGCACCCCAACATCGTCACCATCTACGACATCGGCGATGCGGAGGGGCTCAGCTACCTGGCGATGGAGTTCATCGACGGAGTGGGGCTCGACCGCGTGATCGCGAACGAGGGCCGGCTCCCGGTCGAGCGGGCCGCGATGCTCGGCGCGCAGGTGGCCGACGCGCTCGACTTCGCCCACCGCAACCACGTCGTGCACCGCGACGTGAAGCCCGCCAACATCATGATCGAGCCGGGCGACCGCGTGAAGGTCACGGACTTCGGCATCGCCAAGGTCACGGACTCGGGCGACCACCTCACGATGACGGGGAGCCTGCTGGGCACGCCGTCGTACATGAGCCCGGAGCAGGCGCGCGGGAGCGCGCTCGACGGGCGCAGCGACCTCTTCGCCGTGGGCGCGATCCTGTACGAGATGCTGACGGGCCAGAAGGCCTTCCGCGGCGACTCGATCACCGGGCTCATCTTCAAGATCATCACGGAGGAGCCGCGGCCCATCGAGGAGGTGGAGCCCGAGACGCCCGCCGAGGTCGCGCGCATCATCAAGCGCGCGCTCTCGAAGGCGCCCGAGATCCGCTACCAGAGCGGGCGCGAGCTGGCCGACGACCTGCTGAAGCTCACCCGCGCCGGCTCCATGCCGACGATGCGGCAGAGCGAGGTCGACACCGCGCGTGGCGCCAACGTCACCTCGGCCCCGACGCTGCATGGGGGGCTGGGCACGCTGTCCTCGGCGCCCACCGCGGGCGGCGCCGAGGCGCCGACCCGCGTGGCTCCGCCGCCACCCCGGCCGGCCGCGCCGCCGCCACCCGCGCCGGCCCCCCCCACCCAGATTCCACCGCCGGCGCCCGCCCCCACCACACACAATCCACCGCCCCC
>JAICEW010000561.1 GCA_025923995.1 Vicinamibacteria bacterium
GAGACCTGGAACACCAGCCCGACCACTCCCGCCAGGTAGGCCAGGATCAGGCCGGGATCCTGGATCAACGTCTGCCTGCGCCGGGGCGGGGAGCCGTCATCGCGGCCAATCTTGGCGAAGCGCCGGCGCGGGGTCAACGCCCCGTGAGCGCGCGCACACCCGTCGGCACGTCCTGGCGGCCCCTGCGGATACCGGCGTGACGACTCCAGCAGGCGCGGAAGACCGAGGAGCGTGACTCCGAGGACACATCTTTCGCCGCCAATGGTTCGCGGACGACACGTCCATGGTGCCGGCTCGAGTGGACGACGTGATCGGAAGGCAGCGAGACATGACGAGAGTGAGGAACATCGACGGCTACTACTGCGCGTGCATCAACAACGGCGACAACTACGGCGAGTGCCTGTCCCGCATGAACTCGATCCTGAAGGGCGAGTTCATCCTCGACTGGGCGCTGCCGAACCCCGACGCCGGACCCGCACGGGAACTGACGGACCCTGGTGCCGGCCGCCGGCCTCGGGCGGCCGCGCCACCACGGCGCGCCCACGATAGGATGAGGCGCATGCGCGTGCGCCATCGTGCCCTCGACCTCAGGCTCCGCCACACGTTCCGCATCGCGCGCGGCGCGTCCGACGTCCGGCAGAACGTGCTGGTGGAGATCGAGGACGGCGCTCACGTCGGCCTGGGCGAGGCGGCGCCCATCAAGCGCTACGGCGAGGACCAGCGGTCGGCGGGGCAGGCGGTCGCGCAGATGGCCGAGCGGCTGGAGGACGCGCGGACGTTCGCGGACGCCGCGGCCCGGGCCGCGGTTCCGGGTCAGCGATCGGCCGAAGCCGCCGTCGACATCGCGCTGCACGACCTGGCGGGTCAGCGCATGGGAGTGCCCGTCCACGCGATGCTGGGGCTCGATCCCCGCCAGGGCCCGCCCACGTCGTTCACGATCGGGATCGACACGCCCGATGTCGTCGCGCGGAAGGTCCGCGAGGCGTCCGACTACGAGATCCTCAAGGTCAAGATGGGCTCGGACGACGACCGCGAGGTGCTCACGGCGGTGCGCGACACCACCGACCGCCTGCTGCGCGTCGACGCGAACGAGGGCTGGACGATCGAGTCGGCGCGCGCGCGCCTGCCCTGGCTCCACTCCCTCGGGGTCGAGTTCGTGGAGCAGCCGCTGCCCGCCGACCGGCTGGAGGAGACGCGCGCGCTGCGCCGCGAGAGCCCGCTGCCCTTCTACGCGGACGAGAGCGTGCACCGGGCGGAGGACATCCCTCGCCTCGTCGGCGCGTTCGACGGCATCAACATCAAGCTCATGAAGTGCGGCGGGCTGGGCGAGGCCCTTCGCATGATCGCCGTCGCGCGGGCCCACGGGCTCGAGGTGATGCTGGGCTGCATGATCGAGTCGTCGATCGCGATCACCGCCGCGGCGCACCTGCTGCCGCTCGTGGACGCGGCCGACCTGGACGGCAGCGTCCTGCTCGAGCGCGACCCGTTCGAAGGGGCCGTCATCCGCGGGGGGCGCTTCGTCCTGCCCGAGGCGCCCGGCCTGGGCGTCAAGCCGCGCGGGTGAGCCCGCTCACAGGCCCTCGCCTGGCCCGACGTTTGCATTGACCCCAAACGGCGTCGGGGCCGTACCATTTGGACGGGGAGGAGTGCCTTGAACGACAAGTCGTCGGTGACACAGGCCGTCTCCGCAACCGCGATCGCAGCGGCGCTGAAGACCTTTGCCCGCACGCTGTCACAGCACTCCGAACGGCAATCGGACCTCATCGACGTCTTTGCGACCGCCTTGAAGGAACTACAGACCGAGATTCACCGCTCCAAGATGAGGAACCAGACGCTCCAGAACCGTCTGGACGTGGCCGAGGCCCGCATCGCCGAGCTGGAGAAGGTGGTGATGGCGATGCGCCGCCAGGGCTGGGTCAACTAAGCCTCGAGCGCGCAGCGCGAAGAGGCGAGAAGGTCTACGGCCGCGCGCAGCGCGGCTGTCGACCCACTAAGCCTCGAGCGCGCAGCGCGCAGCTCACTCGTAGCGCAGCGCGTCGATCGGGTCCAGGTTCGCCGCGCGCCGGGCCGGGTAGTACCCGAAGAACACGCCCACGGCTCCGGCGAACGCGAACGCGATCACGACCGAGCTGGTCGTGATGAGCGTCGGCCAGCCCAGGCTGCGCGTCAGCACCTGCGACACGATGAGGCCGAGCGTCACCCCGATCGCTCCGCCCGCGAGCGACAGGCCGATCGCCTCC
>JAICEW010000562.1 GCA_025923995.1 Vicinamibacteria bacterium
ATCATCGAGTCGACCCTGAAGGGCGTCTACCGCTGGCTGTTCGAGATGATGATGAGCCCCGATCGCTACGCGCGGAGTGCCCAGAAGCTCTTCAGCCGCTACTACGAGCCGGGGACCATGATCAAGACCCCGCTGGGGGAGACGGGCCATCTCTCCGTGGTCAAGGACTGGACCGGGCACCACCGCTTGCTCTGCGACTTCCTGATCCATACCGCCGACTACGTGTACGCGGCGCTGGGGTGTCGCGGCGTCCAGGTGCGGCGCATCGCTTGCGTCGGCGACCGCGGCGAGGAGTGCCGGTTCGAGATCACCTGGTCGAACTCGCCTTGAAACGTGGAACGAGCGCCGCGGATAGCTCCGTGGCACGCGCGGTCCGTCTGCCAAGAGCGGGCACCACGTGACCGGGCGGCCGCGCGTGTGGCCGGTGTTCGCCGGCTTCGCGGGCGCCATCGTCGCGATGCAGGTCGTGAGCGCCGTCGTGTTCGCGGCCTGGGCGTTCGCGACCATGGCCCCCGGCGGCGGCGGCAACGCGCTCGTCGCGCGGCTCACCGAGCTCACCGCGTCGGTGCCGGGCCTGGCGGCGGCCGCCGCCATCAGCGCCACCAGCCTGGCCGCCGTCGCGCTGCTCGGCGCCGTGGTGTCGCCCGAGCCCTGGCGCCAGCGCCTGCGCCTGGCGACCGCCGGCGTCACGGCCGGCCGCGTGGCGCTGGTCGTGATCGGCGTGCTGGCGGTCAGCCAGGCCCTCGACTCCTCCATCGTCCTGCTCGGACTCCACCGGTTCGGCGCGCTCGAGCACATCAACCGCGTGCTGGCGCGCGCTTCGGGCGGCATGCTCGCGCTGTTGGCGGTCGCGGTCGCGCTCGGTCCCGGCCTGGCCGAGGAGCTGTTCTTCCGCGGCTACATGCAGACGCGCCTGGCCCAGCGGATCGGTCCGGCGGCGGCCATCGCGGCGACGGCCGCCTGCTTCGGCTTGATCCACTTCGACCTCGTGCACACGCCCGTGGCCGCGATCCTGGGCGTGTTCCTCGGCTGGGCCACGGAGCGCACGGGCACTGTCGTGCCGGCCATGGTGGCGCACGTCGTGAACAACCTGGTGGCGGTGCTCACGGCGCGGTTCCACCTGCCGGGCTCGGCGGCCGCTCAGGGAGCGATCCTGGCCGGGATGCTGGTCGTCGTCGCCCTGGCCACCCTCGCGTTGGCAAGGACTTCCGCCCGCCCCGCGACCGCCTGAGGCGGTTTCCCCGCGTTCGACGCGTCTACTCGAAGGAGGGCTGCCCTTCCTCACGGGGCGGCGGGGGGAGCGCCATGGCACGCTGGGTCGCCGGATGCGGGGGACTGACGATGGTGGGTGCGGCCACGCTGGCGGCGGCCGCCGGCACCGGCGCGCCCCCGCCCGCCTCGCCGGCGCCCGGGATCTACGTCGAGCAGGCGCCCGCCTCGAACGAGACGAAGCTCGACAAGGTCCCGGCCAACCGGCCCACGCGGACCGGTGTCAAGGACGTGGCCAAGTCCGTGGTGAAGGGCATGCTGACCGGCGGGATGCTGGGAGGCGGCCCGAAGATGGTCCTGGTGTTCTCGGGCGCCCGGTCCGCAGAGCGCCTCACGACCCAGCCGTGGTTCCAGTTCCACTTCGACCCCGCCGCCAGCCCGGCGAGCGCAGCCCGGCCCAACGACATCGCGTCGATGATGAGCACGATGGCCACCATGGAGTCGGGCTCGGACATGCCCGCCGGCGTGACCCGGCCGCAGGAGTTCGCGCTGGTGCGCCTGGAGTCGAAGGGGGACGAGCGGGAGATGGAAGCGTCCTCGGACATGAAGCCGTCGAAGAAGCACACCGTCGCCTGCCGCGTCCGCCAGCTGGGCCCGCACGTCTTCCGCGTCGCGCCCGAGCAGCCCCTGGCGCCCGGCGAGTACGGATTCGTCGCCGTGTCGAAGAACGGCGGCATGGACCGGATGTGGGACTTCGGGGTGGACTAGGGGAGCCGGTACACGAGGAACACGCCCGCGCGTGCATCGGGAGCGCGGGAGCGCAGCGTCTCGTAGCGTGACGCCTGACGCGGAACCAGGCCGAAGACGAGGGACGGGCTGACGACGAGCGTGCCCCGCAACGGCGCGTCGAGCGAATCGGGCACGAAGTGGTTCCGGCCGGGCAGGTCGTCGCGCACGATGCCCAGCCGGCCGGGATCGTCGGCGCCGTCGTACGCGAGGGCGATGCGCTCGACCCGCTC
>JAICEW010000563.1 GCA_025923995.1 Vicinamibacteria bacterium
CGTGAGCGTCGACAGCGGGCGGCGGTTCACGGTCTACGCGGGCGCGGACGCCAACCAGGACGGCAACCCCAACGCGGACCGCAACGGGCTCCTCGACCGCAACACGCTCGAGGGTCCGAGCTACGCCAGCGTGGACGTGCGTGTGGCGCGCGAGTTCCCGCTGGGCGCGCGCGTCCGGGGCGAGATCAGCGTGGACGTGTTCAACGCGTTCAACCGGACGAACATCCGCGACCTCAACACCGTCTGGGGCAGCTTCGACCCCAACGTGCCGCCCATCGCCAGCTTCAACACGCCGCGCGACGTCTTCAACCCGCGCCAGGCGCAGGTGGGGTTGAAGGTGAGGTTCTGACACCGGAGGAGAACGGCTCTTCCGGGGGCACCTCCGCGGACGCGATCGCCGCGCGACAGCTCGCGCGGCTGTCCGCGCTGCTGCAGGAGGTGCTCCCGCGCAACCGCTTCTGGGCCGACCGCCTGGGTGAGGCGGGCGAGTCGTTCCTCCGCGCGCCCGGCTGGGACGCCTTCCAGGCCCTGCCGTTCACGGGCAAGGCCGACCTGGTCGCGGACCAGCAGGACCATCCCCCGCTCGGGCGGATCGCGACGTATCCGCGCGAGAGCTACGTCGCGTTCCACCAGACCTCGGGCACGTTCGGCCGCCCGATGGCCGTCCTGGACACGCACGAGAGCTGGGCCTGGTGGGCCCGCTGCTGGCAGGAGGTGTACCGCGCGGCCGGCGTGACGGCGGCCGACCGCATCCTCTTCGCCTTCGGCTTCGGGCCCTTCATCGGCTTCTGGAGCGCGTTCGCGGGCGCTCGCGCGCTGGGCGCGCTCACCATCCCCTCGGGCGGCCTGGACGCGAAGCAGCGGCTGCGCCTGATGGCGGACACCGGCGCCACCGTGCTCATCTCGACCGTGACCTACGCGCTGCGCCTGGCGGAGGTGGCGCGCGAAGAGAAGATCGACCTGCGCGCGCTGGACGTACGGCGGACCATCCACGCGGGGGAGCCCGGCGCTTCGATTCCGTCCGTGCGCGCCCGGGTGGAGGACGCGTTCGGCGCGCAGTGCTTCGACCAGCCGGGCGCGACCGAGGTGGGCGCCTTCGGGTTCTCCTGCTCCGCCCGCGACGGCGTGCACGTGAACGAAGCCGAGTTCGTGGCGGAGATCGTGGACGCGGCCGGCGCGCCCGCTCCGCAGGGCGGGACCGGCGAGCTGGTGATCACGAACCTGGGCCGGCCGGGCTGGCCCGTCGTCCGCTACCGTACCGGTGACCTGGTCGTGAACGGCGGCCGCGGGTGCGCGTGCGGCCGGACGTTCCTCAAGCTGCCCGGCGGCATCGCCGGCCGCGCGGACGACCTCATGATCGTGCGCGGCGTGAACGTGTTCCCGACCGCGGTGGAGGCGATCGTGCGCGGCTTCGAGGTGGGGGAGTTCCGCATGGTCCGGCTGCGCCGCGGCGACCTGGAGGAGCTGCGGGTGGACGCGGAAGCCAGCGAGGAGACCGCGCGCGCCCTGGCCGAGGAGCTGCGCATGCGCCTGTCGGTGCGCATCGAGACGCGCGCGGTGGCGGCCGGCTCCCTGCCGCGCTTCGAGCTCAAGGCGCGCCGCGTCGTGGACGAGCGTTCGTGACACCGTCCCCCGACGTCCGCCGGGCGATCGACGACGGCGAGATGAGCCGGTTCCAGGTGCGCGCGATCGCCCTGTGCGTCGTGCTCAACATGCTCGACGGGTTCGACGTGCTGGTCATGGCGTTCACCGCCTCCGAGGTGGCCAGGGAGTGGGGCCTGTCGGGCGCGCGCCTGGGCGTCCTGCTGAGCGCGGGCCTGTTCGGCATGGCGGCCGGCTCGCTGTTCGTCGCGCCCTGGGGCGACCGCATCGGGCGGCGCGCCCTCACGCTCGCCTGCCTCGGCGTGATCACGGCCGGCCTGGCCGCGTCGGCCCTGGCCCGGACGCCCGGGCAGCTGGCGGCGATGCGGGTCCTGACCGGCATCGGCGTCGGCGGCATCCTGGCCAGCCTCAACGTCATCACGTCCGAGTACGCCTCGCGGCGCTGGCGCAGCACCGCGATCAGCATGCAGGTGACGGGCTATCCGATCGGCGCGACCATCGGCGGCACGGTCGCGGCGTTCCTGATCACCGCCTACGGCTGGCGATCGGCGTTCTGGTTCGGTGCGGCCGCCTCGCTCCTCATGATCCCGGTCGTGGTGCGC
>JAICEW010000564.1 GCA_025923995.1 Vicinamibacteria bacterium
GGCCCGACCCGGGGACGCTCGCGCAATGGACGCGGCTCAAGGACCTGGTCGACCGGCGCCTGTTCTCCTGGAGCGGGCTGTTCGCGGTACTGGAGGACTCGCTGCCCAACGGCGTGCGCCTGATCAGCGTGGCGCCCAACCTGCAGAAGGGCCAGATCACGCTGAACCTGACGGCGGTCGCGCGCACCGTCGACGAGGCGCTCGAGTTCATGAGCGCGCTCGAGGCGCGCCCCGAGTTCGCGAACGTGTGGCCGACCTCGCGGGGGAGCGGACAGGAGGGCTTCGACTACCAGTACGAGATGACGTACCTGCCGCAGCCCCGCCAGGTGGCCGCGTCTCCCGCGCCGTCTCCCGCCCCCGCGTCGAGCGTCGAGACCGTGCCGGCGGCCGCGGTGGCGAGCGCCGCAGCCGGGGGGGCGCGATGAGCCCGACCAACCGGCGGCGCGTGTTGTGGGTCGCGGCCCTGCTCGGCCTGGCCAACGTGGCGGCCTACGTGGCCTACACGCTGCCGCGGTCGCTGCAGAAGAAGAACGTGGCCAGCCGCGTCGAGCAGCTCACCGTGGAGCTGTCGGAGGACCGGGCGCGCGTGGCCGCGCTCAAGGCGCGCACCCAGACGATCGTGTCCAACCGCAAGGACGCGCGCGAGCTCATGGACAGCCGGATCGGCGCGCCGGGCACGTCGCTCGTGCCCATCCTCTCCGAGGTGGAGTCGCTGGCGAAGGGCCAGGGACTCACGGTCGGCACGCAGGGGTTCAACCGCGAGAGCGTCGACGGGCTGCCGCTCGACAGGTTCGAGATCAACATGCCGGTGACCGGGACCTACGACCAGGTCACGGGGTTGCTCGTCCAGCTGGAGGGCTCGACCCACTTCCTGACCCTGGACCAGATCAGCGCGCGCCAGCAGCAGGGCGCGACGGGGGAGGGCAGCGTCGCGCTGAACCTTCTCTTCTCGGCCTATTTCCGGGCGGGCGCGGAGGCGGCGAAGCCATGACGGGCGTCGCGCGCCGCGAGGCGGGGTTCACGTACCTGGAGATGATCGCCACCGCGGCCATCCTCATGATCGTGGCCTCCGCCATCCTGCCGGTCGCGCGCGTGGGCCGCATACGGGAGAAGGAGCTGGAGCTGCGGCGCGAGCTGCGGACGATGCGCAACGCGATCGACCGGTACCAGAAGGACGCGACCGAGACGGGCAAGATCGGCGGCGCGGACGTGAAGCTGGGCAGCGAGGGCTACCCGGAGGACCTGGAGACGCTGGTGGAGGGCGTGACGCAGGTGGGGACGCTGGACAAGAAGCTCAAGTACCTGCGCCGGGTCCCGGTCGACCCCATGACGGGCCAGGCGGAGTGGGGCAAGCGCTGCTACCAGGACCCGCCCGACAGCCGCTCGTGGTGCGGCCAGAACGTCTGGGACGTGTACTCCCTCTCCGAGGGCAAGGCCCTCGACGGCTCCAACTACAAGGACTGGTGATGCAGAGCGGGGGAAACCGGAGTCGCGCCTGGCAGGACGGCTTCACGCTGCTGGAGCTGATCACCGTGGTGGCCATCATCGGTGTGCTGGTGGCGATCGCCCTGCCCAACTACCGCATCGCGATCATCCAGTCGAAGGAGGCGGTGCTCAAGGAGGACCTGTACCGTTTCCGGGACCTCATCGACCAGTACTATTCCGACAAGGGGCGCTATCCCGCCTCGCTGCAGGCGCTGGTCGAGGACGGCTACCTGCGCCGGGTCCCCGTGGATCCGTTCACGAACGCGCAGGACTGGACGGAGGTCCCGGCGGAGCCGGAGCCGGACTCGGCCGAGGAGCCGGGCGTCTACGACGTGCACAGCTCCTCGGAGCTGACCTCGCTGTCCGGGCAGGCCTACAGGGAATGGTGAAGCAGGAGCATCGGCGGGTCCTGACACTGGCGGCGGCGGGCGCGGCGCTCGCGCTCGCGGCGTGGTTCCTCCTGCGCACCGATGGCAGGGGCCCCATCGTCGCGCGGGCCGCCCGCGACACCTCGCGTCCGGGAGCCGCGGTGCCGCGCATCGGCCTGGAGCGGCTCAAGTTGAAGATGGAAGAGGCCCCCGTCGGCGACCGCGACGTGTTCGATTTCGGCAAGCCGCCCCCGACGCCGGAGCCGCCGCCCATTGTCAACGCCGCGGATCTGGCGCCGACGCCAGAGCCCCTGCCGACGCCCACGCCGCTGCCGCCGCTCAC
>JAICEW010000565.1 GCA_025923995.1 Vicinamibacteria bacterium
ACGCTGTCCTCCGCGCCCACCGCGGGCGGCGCCGACGCGCCGACCCGCGTGGCTCCGCCGCCCCCGCGGCCGGCCGCGCCGCCGCCTCCCGCGCCGGCCCCCACCACCTTGAGTCCACCGCCGGCGCCCGCGCCGACCACACTCATGCCTCCGCCCCCGCGGGCGGCTGCGGCCCCGCACGCGCCCGCGGGGTCGCGGACCCCCGCGGCGGCGCCGCGCCCGGCGTCGTCGTCGAAGACCGGGATGATCCTGGCGCTCGTGCTCGGAGGCGGGGCGGTGGTGCTCGTGATCGCGGCGATCGCGGCCTGGTTCCTCGTGATCAAGCCGCGTCGCGAGGCCGCACAGGCGAGCCCGCCGCCGGTCGAGCATTCGCACTCCACGCTCGCGCCGGCAACGCAGCCGCCGGGGACGCTCGCGGCCGAGACGACGCCGACCACGCAGCCCGAGTCCACGCTCGCGGCCGAGCCGCCGCCCGCGACTCCGTCCACCCGGCCCGCGCAGGTCGCCGACGCCAACCTGCGCACGCCGCCGGTCGACGCGCCCCCCGTGCAGCCGCCGGTCACGCGCGCGCCGGAGCCGCCGCCGGTCGCCAACACCGGCTTCGGCCTGCTGGACCAGGAGCCGCCGGGCCTGACCGGGCGCGAAGGCGGCGAAGAGGTCGCGAGCACCTACGGCCAGAGCGAGTCGAACCGCAACTACGGGACCCGCCGGAACCTGTCCCGTCGCCCGAAGTTCCCTCCCGGCGTCACGCCCCCCGAGCGGCGGGCCGTCTTCAACCTGCTCAACATGATGCGCTTCCAGGAGGCGTACCAGAAGAAGACGGGCCGCTACGGCAGCTTCAAGGACACGCTGCCGATCACGGTGTCACAGGGCAGCACCCTGCAGCACTCGGGCTACAAGTTCGACCTGACCGTGGAGTCCGATGGCTTCCGGATCGTCGCCACGCCGCTCACCATGGGCGCCCTGCGCCCGTTCATCGGCGACGACACCGGCTTCGTCCGCTTCGCCGACGAGTAGGAGCGCGCGCCGCGGCGCCCCGAATGGCGAGCCGCGCTCTAGAAGCGGTCGGGGCGGGCTTCGACGAAGTAGGGCGCGACGGCCTCGAAGATGTCCTGCGCCTTCTTCACGTCGGCCGGGTTGAAGTCCGGACCCGCGTCGCGCGGCGAGTCGCCCTTGCGGCTGACCTGGGCGATCCCCACCGGCTGACCGTCGAACATGATCGGCACCGTGATCATCTTCTGGATGGGCACCACGCGGTCGCGCAGCTTGACGCTCTCGAAGAAGGCCACGTGCCGCACCATCGGCACGTTGTTCATGACCTCGCCCTGCTGCTTCTGGAACACGTTGACGGCGATCGAGTCGCGCTTGGTCACCGGGATGGTCCCCAGCGTCGCGAACTTGCGCGGGGCGACGAAGCGCAGGTGGGATGCGTCGGAGGTGAGGAACAGGATCGCCACCTCGTCGTTCTTGGCGTTGAAGGCGGCGCTCACCACCTTCACCATCCGCTCCCCCATGTCCAGGAACAGCTCCAGGGAGTCGGGCACTTCGGGCTTCTTGCGGGCCATGGCGGCCAGCAGGTCGACGACGTCCTGGAGTCCGGCCTCGCTCTTCGCCACTGGGCGAAGTCTATAGCATCCCCGGAGGGCGTGTGAGGGCGCGCGCCGCGATTGCCGCCCTGGCCGTTGCGGCCGCCCTGGCGCCCGCCGCGGCCCATCGACGCTGGGGCCGGCCGGGGCCCGCGGACGCGCGTGAGGTCCGGGGAGCGCTCCACGTCCACGGCCCTTTCTCGGAGGACGCGAGCGGCGACGTCGACACGATCGCCCGGCAGGCGCGCGCGGCGGGTCTCGACTTCGTGGTGATCACCGACCACGGCCGCGACGAGGCCGCGCCCGGCTATCGGGACGGCGTGCTCGTGCTGGTGGGCATGGAGAAATCGACAGACGCGGGACACGCGCTGGTGCTCGGAGCCAGCCCGCTGGCGTGGCGCCTGGACGGGGAGCCGGCGACGGTCGTGGCCGACGCCGCGGAGCAGGGCGGATTCGTCTTCGCGGCCCATCCCGGGTCCAGCCGGGCCGACAGCCGCTGGACCGCGGGCTGCGACGGCCTGGCCGGTCTCGAGGTGATGAACTTCGCCGAGCCGGGGGCGTGGCCCCGGGGCGGGGGCCTGCTGCCGGTGCTGATGCGCTACCCGCTC
>JAICEW010000566.1 GCA_025923995.1 Vicinamibacteria bacterium
GCACGCACGAGCGCCTGCTCGAAGAGCGGCCGGGCCGCCGCGGCCGAGCCGCCGCGCTGGGTCTTCCAGGCGTCCGCCAGCAGGTCCGCGAGCGTCTGGTCCTGCGCCCCCGCGCGCGCCGGCACGGCGAGCGCCAGCGCGGTGGCGATCCACGCGACGCGCCTCACGGCTGCGGCCCGGTCTGTATCTTCTCGAGCCGCTCCAGCAGCCGCCGCGCCTCCGGCGCGTACGGCCCCCCGGCGGCGATCGCGTCGCGCAGCGCGCGTCGCGCGGCGTCGGCCTCGCCCAGCCGCAGCTCGGCCTTGGCGCCGAAGAACACCGCCGCTCCGGCGTAGGGCGGCTGGCCCAGCAACGCGGCGCGCGCGAGCGTCGCCCGCGCCTCGCGCGCGCGTCCCGCCATCAGCTCGCTCACGCCGAGGAAGAACCAGGCGTCGCCGGCGGAGGGGCGCTCGCGCACGACGGCGCGCAGCCCGTCCGCGGCCTGCACGTACTCGCGGCGCGCGTAGTGGGCCATCGCGAGGTCGAACGCGGCGTCCGTGGCCGCGGGCGCGCGTGTCGCGAGCGGCAGGTAGGTCGGCGGATCGACGCGGCCCAGCTCCGCCAGCTCGCCCGCGGGGCCCGCCGGTGCGACCGTCCCGGCCGTGGGCGGTGGCGCCGTGGCGGAGGGGAGCGTGCCCTCCACGGGGACGCGCGGCGGGGTCGTGGTCACCACCGGAGCCGTCGGCGGGCGCAGGAGCAGGAAGGTCGCCGCGGCCGCCGCCATCAGCGCCGCCGCCAGCGAGGCCATGGGCACGACGCGCACGGTGCGACCGCGCCGCGCCGGAGCGTCTTCCTCCTCCTCGAGCACCTCGCTGGCCAGCCGCGCGGCTTCGAGCAGCTCCGAGCACTCGTCGCACTCGAGCAGGTGCACCTCGAACGCCTCCCGCTCCTCCTCGGGCAGGTCGTCCCGGAGGTAGCGCACGAGACGCTCCTCGTTCAGTGCCTGGACGCAGCTCGGCACGCTCTCCACCATTTCGTCAGTCGCCGCTCGGGGCCGGAGTGTGACACCGCAGCGCCTCTGCGAGCTTCCGGAGCGCCCGGCTCTTGCGCGCGCGGGCCGCCTCGTGCGTGAGGCCGAGCTGCTGGCCGGCCTCCGCCAGCGTCAGGCCCCCCACCAGCACCAGATGCAGGATCGACTGGTCGACCGGCGCCAGCCGCGCGATCTCGTCCCGGACGAGGGCCCGCTGGCCGGCCGGATCGAGGTCGTCCCTGGGGTCGTACACCACGGCGTCGGGAGACAGCTCCTCGTGCACGGGCCGCCGCGCGCGGCTGCGCTGGAACGTGCGCGACAGGTTGCGCGCGGTCCCGCAGACGAAGGCGGCCAGGTGGTGGTGCTCGCGCACCCGGTCCTCGCGCAGCGCGCGCACGACCGTGAACAGCGTGTCGTTCAGGAGCTCCCGCGCGGCCTCCTCGTCCCGCGTCCACAGGCGCAGCAGGCGCAGCAGGCGCGGCCCGAAGGCGCGGACCAGCTCCTCCTCGGCGGACGAGTCCCCTGAGCGGACCCGCTCGGCCAGGCTCCTCTGTTCGTCAGGCTCCAGCCCAAGGGTCATGGCGAGCCTCGCACCGCTTCGCCTCCGCGACGGCGACGGCCCGGAAAGCTTAGACCTCGGCCCCTCCGATGTCACACCGGCCGCCCCCGCGGCGACACATGGGGTGCCGGAACACCTCACCAAGCGGAGGACCCATGCGAAGACTCGCCCTGGCCGCGACGTGTGCGCTGCTCGCCTCTCCCGCGCTCGCGCAGACGCCGCTCGGCACGTCGTTCACCTACCAGGGACGCCTGGTGGAGTCGGGCACCCCCCCGAACGGCAGCTACGACTTCCGCTTCGTCCTCTACGACGCCGCCTCGGGCGGGAACCAGGTCGGGCCGGTGGTGACGCGCGAGGACGTGTTCGTGTCGACGGGGCTGTTCACGGTCGGCGTGGACTTCGGGGCCGTGTTCACCAGCCAGCGGCGGTTCCTTGAGGTCGGAGTCCGGCCGGGAGCCAGCACCGGGGCCTACAACGTCCTGTCCGGTCGGCACGAGCTGACCGCCGCGCCCTCGGCGCTGTTCGGGGCGAGCGCGCCGTGGAGCGGCGTCACCGGCAAGCCGGCCGGCTTCGCGGACGACATCGACAACGACAGCGGTGGGGAC
>JAICEW010000567.1 GCA_025923995.1 Vicinamibacteria bacterium
AGCGCTGACGGTCAGACGTTCCCGCTCTTCATCTCGCCGAGCAGGTAGTCGGTCGAGCGGACGGCGAGCGCCATGATGGTGAGCGTCGGGTTCTGGCAGGCGCCCGACGTGAAGCTGGCGGCGTCCATCACGAACAGGTTGGGCACGTCGTGCGACTGCTGGAACTGGTTCAGCACGGACGTCTTCCTGTCCTTGCCCATCCGGGCGCAGCCCATCTCGTGGATGCCCCAGCCCGGCACGCGGTCGGCGTGCGAGTACGGGCGGATGTTCTTCCCGCCCGCCGCCTCCATGATGTCGGCGGCCGACTCGGCCATGTCCGGGATCATGCGCTTCTCGTTCTCGCCCCACTCCATCGAGATCTTGAGCACGGGGATGCCGAACACGTCGTTCACGCTCCTGTCGATCTCGACGAAGTTCGAGTAGTACGGCAGGCACTCGCCGAAGCCGGCCAGGCCGAACGAGATGACGGGGTCGCGCAGGGCCTTCTTGTACGCCTCGCCGAAGCCGGGCGCCCACCAGTTGAAGCCCTCGCCGCCGCCGCCCTGGAAGCCGTAGCCGCGGCGGAAGCGCTTGTCCTGCGGGCCGTTCTTCGTGTTGCGGAAGCGGATGGTGTAGGTGCCGTTGGGACGGTTGGGCCCGTCGACCGAGGGCTTCCCGTACTTCGCGAGCTCCGGGAAGTCGGCCGACGCGCCGCCCGCGACCCAGAGATGGTCCATCAGGTAGTGGCCGAGCGCGCCCGACGAGTTCCCGAGGCCGGCCGGGTCCTGCTCGCTCTTCGAGTTCAGCAGGATGCGCGTCGACTCCAGCGCCTGCGCGCACAGCACGACCGCGCGGGCGTGGACCTCCTTCGCCTCGCGCGTGACGCGGTCGATGTAGAGGACGCCCGTCGCCTTGTGCGTGCTCTTGTCGGTCAGGACCTTGTAGACCATCGCGTTCTGCACGAGCGTGCAGTGGCCGGACGCGAGCGCGTCGGCCACGGTCGTGAACGCCGAGTTGAAGTACGACTTCGTGACGCAGCCGTGCTCGCAGGGTCCGCAGTAGTGGCAGGGCAGGCGGTCCTTGATGGGCTTCGTGATGTTGGCGGCGCGGCCGAGCGTCACCGTCCAGCCCAGCTTCTTCTTCACCTGCTGGCGCACGTGCCGCTCGACGCAGCGCATGCCCATCGGCGGGTGGAACTTCGAGTCGGGCAGCTCGTACACGCCCTCGGCGATGCCGGTGATGCCGACGTAGTCCTCGACGATGTCGTAGTAGGGCGCGACGTCGTCGTAGGAGAGGGGCCAGTCCTCGCCGAAGCCGTCGTGCGACGCCGCCTTGAAGTCGAGCTCCGAGAAGCGATAGCTCTGCCGCCCCCACACGTTCGTGCGTCCGCCCACGACCTTCATCCGGCCCTGCCAGGAGAAGGGCTTGTCCTTGGCCGTCGTGTACGGCTCCTCCACGTCGCTGCGGAACCAGTCGTAGTTCCACTCCGTGCAGGCGTAGCAGTCCTTCTGGATGGGCCGCGACTTCCGGATCACGTCCGGCGCCTGGTTGCGGTAGGGGAGCGCGAACGCGGGCACGTGCTCCTTGTAGTCCGCCGTGGTGAGCGCGCGCCCGGCGTCGAGCAGCGCGACCTTCACCCCCGCCTCGCTGAGCCGCTTCGCCGCCCAGCCGCCCGAGGCTCCCGAACCGACGACGATCACATCGAACTGGGTCGCAGGCATGGGGCCGAGCGTACCATCGCTCGGCGACGTGCTAACGTCGGGGTTCATGGGAAAGAAGGAGCTGCCGATGGCGGGCCGTCGCGAGGTGCTGCATGGCCTGACGGTCCTGGGCGCGGGTCTCGCGGTGCCCGGAGGCGTGCACGCGCACCTGGTGGCGCCGGCCCGCGCGGCCGCGAAGGCCAAGGGCGCATCCGGGGCGCTCGCCTTCCTGGACGCGCACCAGTTCGCGACCGTGTCGCGCCTGTGCGCGCTCATAGTCCCTGGATCGGATTCCGCGGGCGCCGACCGCTTCATCGACGAGCTGCTCGCGGTCGCGGGCAGCGAGCGCCAGCAGAAGTTCCTGACCGCGTTCGGCGCCATCGAGGGCGCGGCGCTCGAGCGCTTCCAGAAGCCGTTCAAGGCCCTCACCGAGCCGCAGCAGATCGAGATCCTCACCGTCGCGTCGACCGGCCCGTCGGGCGGCCG
>JAICEW010000568.1 GCA_025923995.1 Vicinamibacteria bacterium
ATTCTAGACCCGTTGGCCCGTGCTTGACCGCCACATCCCGCGAAACGTACGCTCCCCCTGTTCCGGGCCGCGGGCGACGAGCCCATGATCTGCCCCTCCTGCCAGACCGAGAACGACGGCTCGGCGCAGGCCTGCCTGTCCTGCCGAGCCGTCCTGCCCCGCGTGGCCGAAGGCTCGCGGCTCGCCTCGCGCTACGACATCGAGTCCTACGTCGGCCGAGGGGGAATGGCCATCGTCTATCGCGCCTTCGACCGGGTGCTCGAGGAGACGGTGGCCATCAAGGTGCTGCATGGCCACGCCGCCGGGGACGAGCGAGCGGCCCGGCGCTTCCGGTCCGAGATCAAGCTCGCCCGCCGCGTGACGCACCGCAACGTGTGCCGGATCCACGACTACGGAGTGGACCAGGGCGTCGAGTACATCTCCATGCAGTTCGTCGCGGGCGTCGACCTCCGCACGCGGCTGCAGGAGGGCGGCGGCCTGGCGAGCGACGAGGCGTACGAGATCGCCCTGCAGATCGCGGAGGGCCTGCAGGCCGTCCACGACGAGGGCATCGTGCACCGCGACCTCAAGGCGTCCAACGTGATGCTCGGCGGCCAGGGGATCGTGCGGCTCATGGACTTCGGGATCGCCAAGGCCTCCGGCGAAGGTGAATCGCTCACGGCCACGGGTCAAATCGTCGGCTCGCCCGAGTACATGAGCCCGGAGCAGATCCGCGGCGAGGCCATCGACGCGCGCAGCGACGTGTACTCGCTGGGCGTGGTCCTGTTCGAGCTCTTCACCGGACGCGTGCCCTTCCGCTCCGAGACCGCTGTGGGCACCCTGATGAAGCACCTGCAGGAGGAGCCTCCGCTGGACGATCCGGATGCGAGCGGCATTCCGCCGCCCATGCGGGAGGTCATCCGCAGGGCACTGGCCAAGGCGCGCGAGGATCGGTACGGCTCGGCGAGGGACGTGGCGAACGCGGTGCGGCTGGCGCGCACCGCGCCGGTTCCGCCCGACCTGGGGACGATGGTGCCCTCCTCTCCAGCGCCCAGCAGAACGGAGTCAGCCGCTCGATGGCCTCTCCGCGCGGGTGCCTGGACCTTGATCCTCCTGATTCCGGTGGCGCTCATCGCGCTCGCGTGGGGCGCCTGGAACAGGTTCGTCGTCCCGGGCTCGCCGACGCAGCCGGCAGCGACGTCATCGTCCACGCGAGTCGTGGCGCCGGTGCCGCCCATCTCGACCACGCCTGAGCCGGCCCTCACGCCGTCGCCGGCCCGGGCCGGGCCGGGTCTGCAGGCGGTGGCATGTCCGAACGGTGATGCCGCGGCGTGCGTAGAGCGCGGGCAGCGTCACGAGTCCGGGGACGGCGTGCCGAAGGACGAGGGACAGGCGGCTGCGTTCTACAGACAGGCGTGCGACCGCGGCGCGTCCGCCGGCTGCACGCGCCTGGGAGTCCTCCACAACAGCGGACGCGGAGTCGAGAAGGACCTGGGTCTCGCGGCGGTCCTGTACGAGAAGGGATGCCAGGGCGGCGATGGGGCCGGCTGCAACAACCTGGGCACGCTGTACGAGTTCGGACTGGTCGGCGTCGCGAAGGACGAGGCGCGCGCCGCGGGCTACTACCGGAAGGCCTGCGATCTCGGCGACGCGCAGGGCTGTGGAAACCTGGGGATCGTCGCCCTCAACGATCCCACCACGCTCGGCGCGCGACGCGACGTGGCCGTCCGGCTCCTGCAGCAGAGCTGCGCGAGCCACGTGCCCCGCGCTTGCCGCAAGCTGAAGGACCGTGGGCTCTCCGCGGCGAACTGAGTCCCGGCGGGTACCCTCGCGGGAATGCCGATCGTGTCCCTGACTCGACGCCCGAGCGGAGCGGAGCGTCAGCGACGCGAGGCCGCAAGAGTCACGGACACCCCGACTTGAGCGACCGAAGGGAGCGAATGGCGGGGTGGACGGGACTCGAACCCGCGACCTCCGACGTGACAGGCCGGCGTTCTAACCAACTGAACTACCACCCCGCTAAGGTGGCTGAAGCTTGGGGGCGGAGTGCTTCGTTGTCCTCGGGGGTCAGAGCGGTTGGGCCATGGTGGGCGGTGCAGGATTCGAACCTGCGACCCCCGGTGTGTAAGACCGATGCTCCACCGCTGAGCTAACCGCCCGGCGGGACAAGCGGCAATCTTAAG
>JAICEW010000569.1 GCA_025923995.1 Vicinamibacteria bacterium
CCCACGCTCAGGTCCAGCCGGTCCTTGCGCGCGCCCGAGAACGCGGAGGCGATCTCCGCCGCGGCGCCGACCATCGCCACCACGATGAACCCCACGAACGCCGGTGTCATCCCGAAGGACTCGGCCGCCTTCTGCACGGACTCCACGAAGATCTCGCTCACGAGCGCCACCACCACCGTGACGACCGCCAGCGTGCCCAGCGCGAGGCCGATCGGCCACGGCGCCTCGCCCCCCGGTTCGTGGGCGGACCCGCCGAACAGCTCGGGGTGCGTCCTGAGCGAGAACAGCAGGCCCAGGGCGTAGGCCGCGATGAGGAGCAGCGCGAGCCCGACGCTCACCTTCTCCGTGAACGCGGCGCCGGCGGCGGAGTCCGCTTCGGCCACCGCCGAGGGCACCAGGAGGGCGACCGTGGCCAGGAAGAGCAGGCCGGCCTGGAAGCGCGCGTTCGCGCGGTTGTACTCCTGCGCGTGGTACCGGAGGCCGCCCAGCAGGAACGACCCTCCCAGCATGAACAGCGAGTTGGTCACGATCGCCCCGGCCACCGACGCCTTGACCAGCATGTACTCGCCGGCCCGCAGCGCCGCCAGCGCGATGACGAGCTCGGTGAGGTTCCCGAGCGTGGCGTTGAGCAGGCCGCCCACGGCGTCTCCCGTCTTCGCGGCCACCGACTCCGTGGCATGGCTCAGGAGCGCCGCCAGGGGCACGATGGCCAGCACGGACAACACGAAGAGCAGCGTGTGGCTCTCCGGCCAGAGCCGGTGGCCGGCCAGGACCACGGGCACGACGGCCAGCAGCCACAGCAGGGGGTTGCTCCGGATCTCGTGCCAGAGACGGCTCATCGGCCCTCCTCTCCGGTGACCTGCTCGCGCACCAGGCGCTCGGCCAGCCTCTCCTGGGGCGTCTCCAGCGCGTCGTCCGCGTCGACCCGCGCGAACAGGTCGAGCAGCAGCGCGACCAGGCCGGTCCAGCCGGTCTGGTGGCTGGCGCCCAGGCCCGCGCCGTCGTCGCCGTGGAAGTACTCGTAGAACAGGACGAGGTCGCGCCAGTGGGGGTCGTCCTGGAACTTCGCGCACCCGCCGTGGACGGGCCGGCGCCCGCTCGCGTCGCGCTCGAACATGGACTCGAGACGGCGCGCGATCTCCCGCGCCACCTCGAACAGCGTCAGGCGCGTGCCCGAGCCGGTCGGGCACTCCACCGGGAGGTCCTTGCCGTAGAACGTGTAGAAGTTCAGGAGCCCGCGGATCAGGAGCACGTTCACCGGCATCCACACCGGCCCGCGCCAGTTGGAGTTGCCTCCGAACATGCCCGTATTCGACTCCGCGGGAAGGTACTGCACGCGGAAGTCCTGTCCTCCCGCGTGGAACACGAACGGGTTCGCGAGGTGATGACGGGACAGCGAACGGATGCCGTAGGGCCCGAGGAACTCCTTTTCGTCCAGGAGGCGGCTCAGCACGCGCTCGAGCTTGGCCCGCGTGAGCGGCGACAGCAGGCGGCGCTCCGCGTAGCCCGTGAAGCCCTCCGTGGTGGGAGCCACGTGGGCGATCACCTCGGGGTGGCGCTGGCGGAACAGCGCCACCAGCTCCAGCAGCCGCGGGTGCCGCAGCACCATGTCCTCCTCCAGCACCGTGCAGGCGCACAGGGGCAGCAACCCGACCATGGAGCGGACCTTGAGCCGGAAGGCCTGCCCGTCGGGAAGACGCAGCACGTCGTAGTAGAAGCCGTCCTCCTCGTCCCACATGTCGTCGCCGTGCGGGCCGACCTTGTCCATCGCGTAGGCGATCCAGATGAAGCTCTCCAGGAAGCGGAAGGCGATCTCGTCGTAGATGGGGTCGTGCCGGGCCAGGATGAGCGCCATCTCCAGCATGTTCTGGCAGTAGAAGGCCATCCAGGCCGTGCCGTCCGCCTGCTCCAGCGATCCGCCCGTCGGCAGCTGCGCGCTGCGGTCGAACACGCCGATGTTGTCGAGGCCGAGGAAGCCGCCGGCGAAGACGTTGCGTCCCTGCGGGTCCTTGCGGTTCACCCACCAGTTGAAGTTGAGCATCAGTCCCTGGAACGAGCGCTCGAGGAACGCGACGTCCTCCCGGCCCAGGTTCTTCTCGTACTTGTAGAGCACCAGCGTCGCCCAGGCGTGGACAGGCGGGTTCACG
>JAICEW010000570.1 GCA_025923995.1 Vicinamibacteria bacterium
CTGGCCTCGAAGTCCAGCGCCAGCCGGCTCGCGGGAGCCAGCGCCTGGATCGAGCGCGCCTCCCTGCGGGTGAACGCGAGCCGTGGCAAACGCCCGCCTTCGAACCCGAAGTCGCGCGTCGCGCGCTCGAGCCTCACATCGGCCGTCCTCGCGGCCGGACCGTGAGGCCGGACGCGCTCGTCCTCGCGATCGAACACCGGGTCGGCCAGCACGGCGATCGAGCGGCGGGCACGAGGGCGCGCCCGCTCGGCCGCGCGCAGCAGCGCCACCACCGAGGCCGAGGGCGCGCTCACGACTTCGTGTGTCGTGACCAGCGGTCGTCCCCGTTCGTCGGGCAGCGCGCCGAACGGCACGTGGTGAAGCGGGCCGTCCGCCACGAACAAGAGGCGGCGGTTCGCCAGGTGCGGTCGCGCCGGACCCAGGAGCGTCCGTGACAGGGACGCGAGCGCCTCGCGGTCCGCTCGATCGGACCACCGCCGGCCGATCACCCGGCGAGCGCGCCTCACCTCGGCCTCGATCGCGGCCTGGCCGGGCAGGTCGCACGCCACGAACAGGTCCCGGCCGACGATCCACAGGTAGCTGCGCTCCGCGCCCAGTGCGTACTCCAGGAGGACGGTCTCGGGGTCCAGGACCTCGGACCGGATCCGCTGGAGGTCGAGCGGTTCCGGCTGCGTGAGCGCCGCGTAGCGCGGGCTCGCCACCCGCAGGCGCCCGCGAACGTCGTCGTACTCCATCGACAGGTCCTGGATCTCGCGCGCCAGGTCCTCGCTTTCCGTCGGGCGGCTCCTCGTCCCGAGCAGCCGCATCTGCGCTTCCACCCGGGCACCCAGGCGGTCGCGCAAGGACCGCTCGCGCGCCAGCAGCTCCGGGTCGGCGCCCTGACGGATGTCGGTGCCCGACTCCGCGATCAGGTCGAGCAGCGAGCGCGCACGCGAGAGCTCGCTGGCCTCCAAGGCGCGCGCGTCCCAGCCCGCACCCGGCTCCCGGCGGTGCAGGGCCATCAGCGTCTCCACGTACCCTTCGTGGATGGCCCTCACGTTGCCCAGCCAGGTCGATCGGAGGTCCGGGCTGGAGATGCGGGTGCGCGCGCCCTCGATCAGGCGCAGAGCTTCCTCCAGCCGGCCCCGCGCGGTCGGCGCGTCGCCGGCCAGGAGGTCGACACGCGCCAGGTGCTGGAGGGCGATCGCCTCTCCGCGGCCGTCCCGCATTCTTCGGCGCAGCTCGAGCGATTCCTGGAGCGCGAGCCGCGCGTTGGCGAGGTCTCGCTGGCCGAGCCAGGCTGCGCCCTGCAGCTCGAGGGCATCCGCCAGGTCGACCAGGTCTCCGGACGGACGGAGCAGCTCGGAGGCCTGGTCAGCGGCCTCCCACGCCTGATCCCACGCCCCGTCGCGCAGGTGAAAGCGGCCGAGCGTGAGCAACGTCGTCGTCTGCCCGGCCCGGTTGTCCGAGAACTGGACGACGGCGAGGGCGGTCTCGAGCAGCTCGAGCGCGACGGCGCGGTCGCCCGTCTCCTCGTAGGTCCGGGCCAGCGTCGGGAAGTAGACCGTGCTGGAGGCCAGCGTGTCGAGGCTGCGCACGCCGGCCGGAAGCAGGTCGCTCAGCACCCGGCGCGCCGTCTCCGGCTCACCCAGGGCGAGGTAGATCTCCGCCAGCGCGGTGCCGCTCATGCGCTCGCCCACGACGTCGCCCTGGCGGCGGAAGCAGGCCAGCGACTCCGTCGCCCGTTCGGTTGCCTGCTCCAGCTCGCCGCGCCGGAGGTGGATGTGCGCCAGGTTGCGCAGCGACGTCGCTTCCAGCAGCCTGATGTCTCGCTTCCGGAACTCCGGCAGGACCTCCTCCGCGTAGCGGAGAGCCTTGTCGGTCTCGCCCAGGATGCTGTAGATGGAGCTCGCGTTGTTCAGGAGCAGCAGCTCCACGTCCCGGGCGCCGACCTCCCGCGCGATCGCCAAGCCGCTCTCGTAGGTCTCGGCCGCGCGGCGATACTGCATGGCGCGCGCGTAACCCTCGGCCGCGTAGTTGTGTGCTTCGGCGTGCCGGTAGCGGTCCCCGCACTTCTCCCACAGGTCCAGGGCACGCGGGTGCAGATCGAACACTTC
>JAICEW010000571.1 GCA_025923995.1 Vicinamibacteria bacterium
CGCGGCGGTCGAGCGCGTGCGCGCCGAGATCGCACGCGGCCGCCAGGCCTACGTCGTGTACCCCCTGGTCGAGGAGTCGGAGAAGCTGGAGGACGTGCGCGCGGCCACGCTGATGGCGGTGGAGTGGGCGCGCGCGCTGCCCGAGTCGCGCATCGGGCTGCTGCACGGGCGCCTCAAGAGCGCCGAGAAGGAGCGGGTGATGGCCGCGTTCGCCGCTGGCGAGCTGCAGGTGCTGGTGGCCACGACCGTGATCGAGGTGGGCGTCGACGTGCCGAACGCGACCATCATGGTGATCGAGCACGCGGAGCGCTTCGGCCTCTCGCAGCTCCACCAGCTCCGCGGGCGCGTGGGCCGGGGCGCGGGCGCCTCCACTTGCCTGCTGGTGAGCCACGGGCGGCTCTCGGACGAGGCGCGCGCGCGGCTCGACGTGATGGTGCAGACCGACGACGGCTTCGTGATCGCCGAGCGGGACCTCGAGCTGCGCGGGCCAGGCGACTTCTTCGGGACGCGCCAGTGGGGGCTGCCCGGCTTCCGCGCGGCCCGCCTCATCCGCGACCGCGACCTGCTGGAGCGGGCCCGGAACGAGGCGCTCCGCTTCGCCGCGGCCGGCGCGCCGGAGGAGCAGGACGCCCTGCGCGCGTTCCTGGAGGAGGGGGGCTGGGAGCGCCGCTTCGGCCTGGCGCGGGTCGGATGACCCGCATCATCACGGGCCGGGGCAAGGGCCGGCGGCTGCAGGCGCCCGCGGGTGCGACCACGCGGCCGACCGGCGCGCGCGTCAAGCAGACGCTCTTCGACATCCTCGCGCCCCGGCTGCCCGGCTGCCGCTTCCTCGACGCCTGCGCGGGCAGTGGCGGGATCGGGCTGGAGGCCCTGTCCCGGGGTGCGTCGCGCGTGGTCCTGATCGAGACCAGCGCGCCCGCGGTGGCCGCGCTGCGCGCGAACGCCGCGCTGCTGGCGGACGCGGGCGGGGAGGTCCGCATCTTCCGGCAGGACGCGCGCGTCGCGCTGCCGGCGCTGGCGGCGGCGGGCGAGTCGTTCGACCTCGTGTACCTGGACCCGCCGTACGAGAGCGAGCTGTACGAGCCGCTGCTGCTCGCGTGCGGCGGCCCCCTGCTGGCCGCGGGCGGGCTGGTGGTGGCCGAGCATTTCCACAAGCGCGCGCTCCCGGAGACAATAGGGCCCCTGCGAACAGTGCGCGGCGTGCGCGTGGGGGATCATCGCTTGTCCTTCTACGAACGGAACGAATGACCGCCCGACCGAAGGGCGTGAAGCGCCAGGGACGGCCGGCCGCGCGGGCCGGGAGGCGCCGCGGATCGGTGGCCGTCTACCCGGGATCGTTCGACCCCATCACCAACGGGCACCTGGACATCATCGAGCGCGGGCTGTCGGTCTTCGACGAGGTGATCATCGCGATCCTCCTGAACGTGGAGAAGCGGCCGCTGTTCACGGTGGAGGAGCGCGCGGCGCTGATCCGCGAGACCTACGGCGGCCACCCGCGCGTGCGCGTGGACACGTTCTCGGGCCTGCTGGTCGACTACGCGGAGAAGGTGGGTGCGTCCGTGATCGTGCGCGGCCTGCGCGCGATCTCGGACTTCGAGTACGAGTTCCAGATGGCGCTCATGAACCGGCGGCTCAACCCGCGCATCGAGACCGTGTTCATGATGCCGGCCGAGGGCTTCTCGTACGTCTCGTCCAAGCTGGTGAAGGAGGTCGTGCACCTGGGCGGGCCCGTGACCGGGCTGGTGCCCCCGGTGGTGGAGCGCCGCCTGCGCGAGAAGAACGGCGCCGCGCGGCCGGCGCCGCGGCGGGCGCGCCGGTGAGCGTGGCTGCGCCGGACGGCTCGGCCAACGACCTCTCGCGCCGCGCGCTCTCGCTCGACGTCTCCCCGACGGTCGCGGTGGCCCAGCGGGCCGCCGCGCTGCGCGCGGAGGGCCACCGCGTCCTCGACTTCAGCGTGGGCGAGCCCGACCAGCCCACCCCCCGGCACATCACGGACGCCGCCCGGGCGGCGCTGGAGAACGGGCGCACGCGCTACACGGCGTCGGCCGGC
>JAICEW010000572.1 GCA_025923995.1 Vicinamibacteria bacterium
ACCATCGATACGGGCGTCGCCTCGACGGGCGCGGCCGTCGGCGTGGGGTACGGCGTCGGCAGCGGGGCCGGAGCGACCGTCGATGGCGACTGCTGCGGACTCACGACAGCGGGAGCCGACGCGACGACTGTCGGAATCCGCGGCGGGATCGCACTGGCGGGTGGCGCGGACGGAGTCGCGGCGACGCTGGGTGTCGGCGTCGGAACCGCTACGCCGCTCGAGGGTGGCGTGACCGCCGGCGGCTCGACATTCCGGGTCCACCAGGCCCAGAGCGCGACCGCGACCGCCGCGAGCGCCAGCGCCACCGCGAGGATCGCGAACCGTCGCGAGCGCACGGCCGCCAGGGGGCCGGTGGCGGCCGCCGGGTCCACGAAGGACACGGCCCGCAGCGCCTGGGCCATGCCCATCGCCGTGCGGAACCGCTGCTCGGGGTCCTTCGCCAGCGCGCGGGCGAGGATCGGGCGCAAGGGCTCGGGCACCCGCTCGAGCGCGGGCGGCTCCTCGAGGTGCTTGAGCAGCGTGCCGACGGGGTCGGTCGCGCGGAAGGGCACTTCGCCGGTGAGCATCTCGAAGAGCACGATGCCGAGGGCGTAGACGTCGCTGCGGGCGTCCACCGGCCGCCCACGCGCCTGCTCGGGGCTCATGTACTCGGGGCTGCCCACGACGTACCCGTCGCCCGTGCCGGTGGTGCCCGAGGCCAGGCCCTTGGCGATGCCGAAATCCATCAGCTTCACGCGCCCGTGCGGGTCCACCATCACGTTGAGCGGCTTGAGGTCGCGGTGGACGATGCCGGCCGCGTGGATGGCCTGCAGCGCGTCCGCGATCTCCGCTCCCAGCGTGGCGACCCGCTCCGGCGACAGCGGGCCCGAGCCGTTGATGACGTCGCGCAGGTTGTGCCCCTCGACCAGCTCCATCGTGAAGAAGCGCTGCCGGCCGTCCTCCCCGTACTCGTGGATGCGGCACACGCCGTGGTGCGAGACGCGGCGGGCCAGCTTGATCTCGCTGGTGAAGCGGTCGCGGGTCTCCGGCGTCTCCATGAGGTCGGGGCGGATGACCTTGAGCGCGACCTCTTCGTTGAGCGTGCGGTCGTGCGCGCGGTACACGGCGCCCATGCCGCCCCGGCCCAGGAAGGCGCGGATCTCCCAGCGGGCGTCCAGGACGTCTCCCTGGCCCACCGCCAGCAGCGGCGCCTTGCACGTGAAGCACACGACGGCCCGCTCGTCGGTGACGGCGGCGCCGCACGCGGGGCACGTGATGCTCACGCGGTGTAGCATACGCGGACCTTCCGGGAGGCTTCATGAAGCTGTGGACGATTGCCGCGCCGATCGCGCTGGCGCTGGCCGGCCCCGCATACGCCCAGCCCTCGCCGCCGCCCCCGCAGGTGACCGTGCTCAAGGCGGCGCGCCTGTTCGACGGGACGAAGGACACGCTCGTGTCCAATGGCATGATCGTGGTCGAGGGCGGACGCATCAAGGCGGTGGGCTCGGGGCTCGGCGCGCCCGCCGGCGCGACCGTGATCGACCTGGGCGACGCCACGCTGCTGCCGGGGATCATCGACGCGCACGTGCACTTGACCGGCGAGTCCGGGGACGACTGGTACAGGGAGGCGGTCGAGAGCCTGCGCCGCGGTGTGCCCGAGCAGGCCATTCGCTCCACCGAGTACGCGCAGCGGACGCTGATGGCAGGCGTCACCACCGTCCGCAACGTGGGCGCCGCCGATTTCGTCGACGTCGGGCTGCGCAACGCGATCAACGCCGGCATCGTGCCAGGCCCGCGCATGCTCATCGCCGGCAACTCGCTGGGCGCGCGCGGCGGCCACTGCGACGAGACGGGCTTCCCCTACCTCCTCTTCGGGCGGGAGACCGGCGTGGCCCAGGGGATCGCGGCCGGAGCCGACGGCTTCCGCGACGCCGTGCGCTTCGCGATCAAGTACGGCGCCGACGTGATCAAGGTCTGCGCGACCGGCGGCGTCCTCTCGCTCGGCGATGCCGTCGACACCCCGCAGCTCTCCCAGGCCGAGATGGACGCGCTGGTCGACGAGGCGCA
>JAICEW010000573.1 GCA_025923995.1 Vicinamibacteria bacterium
CCTGGTAGGAGAAGAACGGCAGCGTGCTGACGCGGCGCGCCCAGTCGATGTGGCCGCCGATGCGGAACTGGTCGCCGAACCGGCGCATGAGCCCCGCCCCCGCCGTCCAGCGGTGGTCGATCCGGTTCGCGAGGTGGAACCGGTCGGGATACGGGTAGGGGAGGAGGTAGCGGGCCTCCTCGTACCCCCCGGCCACCACGCCGACCAGCGAGTAGGGCAGGTCGATGGCGACGTCGCCCTGGTAGCTGGTCGAGACGAACGCGTTGCGGTAGCGCAGGTCGTCGATCTGGACCAGGCTCGAGGCGTGGCGGACGTCCCGCAGCGCCATGCCGTGCAGGCGGATCCGGTTGCGGATGGGGAGGACGAGGTCCGCCGCGATGGCGGGGCCGCGGTAGGAGGGGCTCCCCGCGCCGATGGGCCCGGTGAAGTCGCGCAGGCCGGCCATCACGCGTCCGGAGAGCAGCGCCGGCCGCTCGAACTCGAACCCGGCCAGGTAGCGGTACGAGCGCCGGATGCGGTGCGGAGAGTCCGTGGCCTGGCTGAAGAAGCGGTCCTCCATCACCTCGCCCGTCGCCAGGAGCGCGGTGCGGTTGGTGAGCGCGTAGCGCACCAGCCCCCGGCCGGTGAGCGTGTGGCGGTCCATCGCCTCCTGGACGAACCCGCCCAGCCGGAAGATGCCGGGCGCGAACGCCATCACCTCCGTGCGGCCCTCGACCCGGGCCGACAGGCGCTCCTTCTCGCGCCAGCCCAGCCCGACGTAGGCGTACTTCTCCTGGCGCAGCAGCCGGTCGTCGATGTCGATGGAGAAGCGCTGGCTGAACTCCCCGCCTGCCCCGCCTCCCAGCAGCGTGAAGGGGCCGAGGTCGAGCTCGGCGTCGCCCCCGCCGTAGAAGTCGGTCGACCGCTCGTTGCCCTGCGTGCGGTAGTAGTTGAAGTCGACCAGCCCGAAGCCCGCCAGGCGCAGCCGGCGGCCGACCTGCATCGCGCCGTCGATGCGGGGCCGGACGATCAGGACCGTGTCGCGCGTCGGGTCCTGCAGCGTCTGGAACACGTTCGTGTCGACGCCCGCATTCACGAGCTCGATGCGGGGCGTGACGGACAGCGGCCCGATCCGGTGGCGGCCGGGCGCCTTCGGGCGGCTGGGCTGCGCGGACGCCGAGCCCGCGGCCACCAGCAGCGCGAGCGCGACGACCGCGACGTGGGGCGCGCTCAGCGGCCCGTGCATTCCGGGGCCGAGGGAGCCGGCAGCTCCGTGACCGTGACGTTCTGCGTCACGAACCCGCGTCCGCCCTTGTCGTCGACGATCGCCAGCAGCACGCCGTACGTCATGTTCAGGCAGCGCGCCGCCGTGTCAGGGAACACGTGCTGCACGCTGGCGTCGGGGGTGCTCACCTCCGGCGTCCCGTCCCCGAAGTTCCAGACGAACGAGACGACGCTGCCGTCCAGGTCGCGCGCGCCCACGGCCGCGAAGGCGACGGGCGTCTGTCCGGCGTAGATGGGCGCGACCGGCGTCATGTAGACGGTCGCGGTCGGTGGGACGTTGGCCAACCCCGGGGCCTCCGGCAGGTCCTCGCAGGCGCACAGCGCGGCCGCGACGACCAGGACCGACCCGCGGACGAGCGATCTCACTGGATCCTCCCTTCTGAGGGATGGGATGGGGCCTTGAGCGCACGACGGGAGTAGGCCGCGTTCGTGCCCGCGCCGAAGGGCGGGCCGTAGTCGTAGCCGTGGCGGTCGGGCCGGGCGCGGTTCAGCACGACGCCCAGGACGCGGGCCCTCGCGTGCGTGAGCCGCTCCAGCACGTTCACGAGGGCGCCGCGCGCGACCTTGCCCGAGTGCGCCACCACCAGCACGCCGTCGACCTGGGGCGCGATGATGAGCGCGTCCGCCACCGCGCCGACGGGCGGCGAGTCCACGACGATACGGTCGAAGCGCTCCCGCAGCTGGGCCAGCATCTTGCGGAAGGCCTCGGTCCCCAGCAGGTCCGCCGCGTTGCGCGAGTCGGGCGCGCCCGCCGGCAGCAGCCGCAGCCGCGTGCCCGCCA
>JAICEW010000574.1 GCA_025923995.1 Vicinamibacteria bacterium
CCTGTCGACGCGCACGTCGAGCAGGCGAGGGTAGAAGAGGACCGGCAGCACGAGCAGCGCCTCCTCCTCCGCGGACGTTCGCGCGACGAACGCGTCCCCGCGCGACTCGCCCACCGCTCGTGCGTAGGCGTCGTCCACGCCCGGGCCCGCGAGCACGCGCGCGAACGTGGGCTCGTCCCCCGAGACGATCGCTCGCAAGCCCGCGAGCTCCGCGGCGGGCGCGTCGGCCGTCCACTCGAACGCGATCGTGAGCCTGTCGGGAACCTCGCGGAGCGGGGAGAGGGCGACCGACTGGGCCACCGTCTCGCCCGCGACGCGCACCCGCGCGAGCTCCTGCCCGGCGGCGTGCAGCGCGAGAGAGACCCCCTGCGCCGCGCGCGCGGAGGGCAGGGTGCCCGTGACGAACAGCCGCGCCGGACGCGCGGCCAGGCGGCGGCCCAGCGCGACCGGGAGCACGGACGCGCCGCTCCCTGGCGGCGTCAGCTCGACGAGCGTGTCGGGCCGCGCCAGGAGGGCCTGGTTGAGCTGCGTCGAGTAGGGCTGTTGCGTCGCGGTCGAGATCGGCGTGCGGCGGACCTCGTGCCAGCCTCGCGCCCCCACCCGCCAGGGCGGAGCGGACGTCAGGTAGGAGCCGCTCGCGAGCAGCACCAGCACACAGCCCGCGGCGGCGCCGGCCGCCCGCTGTGTCCGCGAGGCCAGCGCCGCCAGCGCCAGCGCGAGCAGCAGCGCGCCCGTCCACATCGTGAGCGTCAGGAGCCGGTAGGTGAACTGCGCGAGCGACAAGACGTCGGGCAGCACCGCCCACACGTTGACGGGCGACCATGCGAGCAGCAGGCCCAGCCCGAACACGGCCAGCAGCGCGGGACCGAATCGCCGAAGCGGACGCGGCGCCTGGCCGCCCAGGCCCAGCAGCAGCGCGACGGCCAGCACGGCGCCGGTCAGGCTGGCCAGCCCGACCGCAGGATGGATGAACGGCGGCAGGTCGGGCGAGCCTGCTGGAACCGGCGGCACCGAGGCGGGCGAGAGCAGGCTGCTGAGGTGCGTGAGCCAGCGGTAGCCCCCCATCGGGGAGCGCAAGCCCCCGGTGATCGGCAGGTATCCGCGCACCACGAAGATGGGCGCGACGAAGTAGAGCGACAGGAGCAGGGTGCCGGCGGCCACCGCGGCCGCGCGGGCGAGGCGCAGCGCGCGTCGCCGCCGCGCGAGGAGCAGGACCATTCCCCCCGCCGCGACCAGGCTGTAGGCGAACGTGATGAGGTGGGTGAGCAGGATCGCCGTCACGGCGAGCGTGGCCATCACGAAGTGCCCGCGCCGGCCGCCGGCGACGAAGCGCAGGAGGTGGTAGAGCGACAGCGGCAGGAGGCCCTGGGCCATGGCCTCGACGATCGCGCCGCGCGCGTGGATGTTCACGAGCAGGTAGGGGGAGGCCATGTACGCGACGCCGCCGACCAGCGCCGCCCAGGCGGGCGCGCCCAGGTAGCGGGCGAGCCGGAAGAGGTACAGCCCGCCCAGCACGAGCGTCAGCCACAACACGCGCTTGAGCGCGACGTACGGGGCCGGCAGCGTGTCGGGCAGGAGCCACCGCTGCAGGGCGCCGGCCGCCGTGTAGGGGAGCTGGCCGTAGAACTGGAACAGCGCATACCGGCGGCCGGCCCGCTCGAGCGGCGCGACGCGCAGGGGAAGCTGTCCCTCGTCCACCGCCAGGCGCGCCTGCCAGGACGCGGTCACGTGCGGTACGAGGTCGGTCGTGTAGGGGATCAAGACGTCCGAGGCCAGCGGCGAGAGCAGGCCTGTGGCGACGGCCGCGAAGAACGCGGGCGTCGCGGCCCACCGAAGCCAGTCGCGCACCCGCTGCCTCACCAGCCCTCTCCACCCGTCGTCGTGCACACTCCTCCCGAGCGACATCGCGCGCGGGCGCTAGCCTAGTGCAGGTCGAGGCGCGCACGCACGACCGCGCCCCCGACCCGCAGAATCCCATCCGTGCGTTGAAATGCCGCGGGTCCTGGGCTACTCTGGCTTCGATCTCCGTAA
>JAICEW010000575.1 GCA_025923995.1 Vicinamibacteria bacterium
CTGCGCGTCGTCGCGCGCGAGGCGGGAGCCGTTGCGGGCGATCAGCGCGATCGGCCCCACCTCCACGAACCCCACGCCGAACCGCGCGAACGCCTCGAACGCGCGGAGGTGCGGATCCAGCCCGCAGCCCAGGCCCACGCGGGACGGGAACACGAGCGAGCCCAGCGAATGGCGCAGCGCCGTGGGCGCGCGCATGTGCCCGAGGAAGTCGATGAGCGCGCGGCCCGCCGCGTTTCGTCCGAGCGGGCCCATGACCCGCAGGGCCAGGTCGCGAGCCGCGGCGGGCGGCAGGCGGAACAGGATGGGCCGCAGGACCGTCCGGTAGGACCAGTCGGGCATCGGGGTGGCGCGATGTTAACCGACGCGACCGCTAGCCGCCCGAGTCCGCGGTCTCCGCTTCGACGCCCGGCGGCGTCGCGTCCTCCGGATCGTCCAGGAATCCCTGGGGCAGCACGACCTTCTGCCGTCCGCCGCGCTTGCCGCGGGAGACGCGCATGGCCTCGGGCGGGAACGGCTGCGCGCGGTCCACCTCGGAGAGGATGCCGGCCAGCTCGCCGAGCGTCTGGACGCGCATCAGCCGCTCGCGCAGCGCTCCCCCGCCCGCGAACCCTTTCGTGTACCAGGCGCTGTGCTTGCGGAAGGACCGCATGGCGTCCGACTCCCCCTGCCAGACCGCGAGCAGGCGCGCGTGCTGCAGCATCACGTCCGTCACGCCGCCGAAGTCCGGCGGGTCCTGGGGCTCGCGTCCGTCGAACACGTCCGCGAGGTCGCGGAACAGCCAGGGCCGCCCGAGGCAGCCGCGCCCGACCACCACGCCGTCGCAGCCGGTGGTCCGCATCATGCGCAGGGCGTCCTCCGCTTCCCAGATGTCGCCGTTGCCCAGGACCGGGATGCGCGTCACCTCCCGCTTGAGCCGCGCGATCGCGTCCCAGTCGGCCTGCCCATCGTAGAGCTGCGCGGCCGTGCGCGCGTGCAGGGCCACGGCGGCGCAGCCCTCCTCCTGGCCGATGCGCCCCGCCTCCAGGAACGTCGTGAGGTCGTCGTCGACGCCGATGCGGAACTTCAGCGTCACCGGCACGTCGCCCGCGTTCGCGACCGCGGACCGCACGATCTCGCGCAGCAGGCGCGGCTTCGCGGGAATGGCCGCCCCGCCGCCCTTGCTCGTCACCTTGCGCACCGGGCAGCCGAAGTTCATGTCGAGGTGGTCCACGCGGTCCTCCGCGACCAGCAGGCGCACCGCCTCGCCGACGTACCGCGGGTCGACGCCGTAGAGCTGGAGGCTGCGCGTCGTCTCCTCGGGCCCGAACCCGGCCAGCAGCAGCGTCTTGCGGTTCCCTTCCACCAACGCGCGGGCCGTGATCATCTCGCTCACGTAGAGACCCGCGCCGTAGCGGCGGCACAGCGTGCGGAAGGGTGGGTTGGTGACGCCGGCCATCGGCGCCAGCACCACCGGCGGCCACACCGTGATGGGGCCGATCGCGATGGGCGCGAACTCCCCCGGCGCGGCCGGAGGCACGTCGCGGTTCACTTCGCTGCGGTAGCGCGGGTCCATCGCTCAGGGGACGAAGGGGACGGCGTCAGGCGCCGTCGGCCATCACCTGCAGCGTGTCCAGGCGCACCTCGCCGTCCCAGGTGGCGTCGACCTTCGCCTGGCAGCGCGGGCACGGCACCTGGAAGAAGTGGAAGTCGCCGGGCATGTCGATGCGCTCGCCACCCACGATGAAGACGGTGCCGCAGCCCTTGCAGGTAAGGCGCTCGGTGTGGAAAGGCATGGCTGGGGCCGAGTATACGCTCAGGGCAGCGGGCTCCGGTCGGGCGCGACGAACGAGGCCCGCGCCTCCGGCGACTGCAGCGTGGCCGGGTCGTAGTACGGGTCGAGCGCGCCCTTGACGGCGAACTCCGGGTTCGCTTCCAGGAAGCCCGCGAACGTGTCCGCGGGGGCCCGCTGCCGCGCCTGCGCGATCAGGCGCAGCCAGGCCTGGGTGATCGTCTCGTGGTAGC
>JAICEW010000576.1 GCA_025923995.1 Vicinamibacteria bacterium
CAGGACGGGGCGGCGGAGGCGCGCCTCAAGCACCTCACGGGGCCGTTCATCCTGCGGCGGCTCAAGACCGACCGGGACATCGCCCCCGACCTGCCGGACAAGATGGAGATGAAGGTCTTCTGCAACCTCACGCGCGAGCAGGCGACGCTCTACGCGGCGGTCGTGAAGGAGGCGACGGACGACATCGAGGCGGCCACCGAGCAGATCGAGCGCAGGGGCCGCGTGCTGGCCGCGCTCACGCGCCTCAAGCAGGTCTGCAACCATCCGGCGCAGCTGCTGGCCGACCACTCGCCGCTGCCGGGGCGGTCGGGCAAGCTGGCCCGCCTCACGGAGATGCTGGAGGAGGTGCTGGCGGTGGAGGAGCGCGCGCTGGTGTTCACCCAGTTCGCGGTGATGGGCGGGATGCTGCGCAAGCACCTCCAGGAGACGTTCGGCCGCGAGGTGCTCTTCCTGCACGGCGGCGTGCCGCGGGGCCAGCGCGACCGGATGGTCCGCCGTTTCCAGGAGGAGCCGGACGCCCCGCCCATCTTCGTGCTGTCGCTCAAGGCCGGGGGCACGGGCCTCAACCTCCAGCGCGCGAGCCACGTCTTCCACTTCGATCGCTGGTGGAACCCGGCCGTGGAGGACCAGGCCACCGACCGCGCGTTCCGGATCGGCCAGGCCCGGCGCGTGCAGGTGCACAAGCTCGTGTGCGCGGGCACGCTGGAGGAGCGGATCGACGAGATGATCGCGAAGAAGCGCGGGCTGGCCGCGCGCGTGGTCGGCCAGGGCGAGGGCTGGCTCACCGAGCTCAGCCTGGACCAGCTGCGCTTCGTGATGGCCCTGCGGCCGGAGGCGGTGGCGGAGTGAGCGACGACTGGGGCGGACGGTTCCCCCGCTCGGGCCCGCCCCGCAAGGTCAAGGGAGGCATCCGCGCGCGCTCCCGGCGCGGCGCCTTCGCGAAGAGCTGGTGGGCACGACGCTGGCTCGCGGTGCTGGAGGCGCTGCAGCTCGGCGGCCGACTGGCCCGCGGCCGCGCCTACGCGCGGGCCGGCCAGGTGATGGACCTCTCGATCGAGTCGGGGCTCGTGACGGCGCGCGTCCAGGGCTCGCGCGAGGAGCCGTACGCCGTCGTCATGCGCGTCACGCCGCTCTCGAGCGACGAATGGCGACGGGTGGCGGCCGTCCTCGGGCGCGAGGTCGCGTTCGTGGCGCGGCTGCTCGCGGGCGAGATGCCGACGGACATCGAGCGCGCGTTCGAGAAGGCGCGGCTCTCCCTGTTCCCCACGCGGATCAGGCAGCTCGCCACCTCCTGCTCCTGTCCGGACGCGTCCAACCCGTGCAAGCACGTCGCCGCCGTCCACTACCTGCTGGGCGAGGAGTTCGACCGCGACCCGTTCCTGATCTTCCGCCTGCGCGGGATGACGCGCGAGGAGCTGCTCCGGACCCTGGAGGAGCAGGACGACCCGGCGCATTCCGATCGCGAGCGCGACACCACCGTGGACGGGAGCAGCGCATCCCCCGACTCCGACCCGCCGAACGCGAGCTTCTGGCGCGCGGGCGCGCTGCCGGAAGACGCGTTCCCGCAGCCGGCCGACGGCCAGCACGCGGCGGCGCTGCTGCTGCGGCTGGGCCCGTTCCCGTTCTGGCGAGGGCACGAGGCGCTCCCGGAGGCGCTCGTGCCCGTCTACGAGCGCGCCGCGGCCGCGGCCCTGGAGGTGCTGGCCGACCTGACGCGCGCGGGGGGACGTCCCGGTCCTACGTAATCGATTTCGAATCTGGAACGCCGATCCTCGCGCAAACGGCGCCTTTCCCGGCCGGGACGTACGGCACGCACATTGCCATCGATCCGGCTCGGCTCGCACGGACGGGGCACGTGCACTCGACGAGGAGGCCACCTCGATGCGACAGCTCTGTGCTCTTTCCTTCGCGGCCCTGATCCTGATGCCGCTGGGCGCCGCCGACGCGCACGCGCAGCCGACGCCGCCCGCCAACCTGCGGATCGTCGGCGAGAGCC
>JAICEW010000577.1 GCA_025923995.1 Vicinamibacteria bacterium
GAGGTGTCGATCCAGCACAGCATCCAGCCGAGGTCGCGCACGAACAGCGCGTCGTTGTGCTCGACGCCGAAGGCGCCGGGATCGTCGAGCGCCCGGTTGCCGACCAGGCAGACCATCGGCACCCGCAGCGGCGGGGTGACGACCAGGCACTCCATCGCGTACGCCCAGCCCACCCCGGAGGACCCACAGAAGACGCGGGCGCCGACGGTCGAGGCGTGCTTGACGATCTCGAACTGGCTGTGCTCGCCCTCGGCCACGATGTACTCGGCGACCAGCTGGCCGCCGGAGATCTTCTTGGCGATCGCCTGGATGACGGTGTCGTACGGACGGATCGGGTAGCCGGTGACGACGTCGATGTCGGCCAGCGCGAGGCCCTCGGCCACCGCCTCGCTGCCCGAGATGAGGAGCTCTTTCTCGTCGGATGCGGCCGGAGCCGCCGTGGTCGCGACTGCCATCTTCGTTGTCTCCTTAGACCGTCTTGTGCTGCGCGTTCTCGCCCGGGATGCCGGCCGTGATCTCCACGCCGCCGCGGTCGAGGTCCTGCTTCAGCTCCTCCTCGTACTGGCCGCGGAAGCGGAAGCCGTGGGAGCGGGCCGTCGTCGGCTTGTCGCCGATCTTGGCGATCAGCCAGGTCTTGTAGGCGGCCTTGTCCTTGCGCCACATCTCCCACTGGCTGGCGTTGTCCTCGAAGGCCGACTCGTTGACCATCGTGATGCAGTGCTCGACCGGGCACACCGCCTCGCAGACGCCGCAGCCGCAGCAGGCCTCCATGTTGGCGTCGAAGGTGGCGTCCGGCATCACGTCGAAGCAGGAGTCGGGGCAGGAGATCCAGCAGAGATTGCACTTCACGCAGGTGTCGAAGTCGATCACCGGCCGCATCGTCCGGGTCGTGAACTTCTTGAAGTACGGGTTGCGCTCGGGGACGTAGCCCTGGCCGCCCTCCTTGGGCTTGCCGATGGGAATGGCCGGGATCGTCACGCCCTCCCGCATCTCCCACCACTTCGGCATCTCGAACGAGTACGGGATCTCGGCGTTGCCCTCGGCGATCCTGACCTCCCGCGTCTCCAGCCGGTCGAAGGCCTTGCGCGCCGAGGCGACTTTCAGGTCGGAGCCCCACTCGATCTCCTGGATGGCCTGGGCGACGGCGTCCAGGCTCAGGAAGGCGGGCGCGATCCTGGCGAGCGCGCCGAGGACGCGCGCCTCCGTGTGGTCTTCCTTGTGAACCCACAGCCCCGAGAAGCTCGCCTTCGCGCGCAGCAGCGAGAGCTTGTACGGCGCGTCCTTCTTGTGGATGTCCTTCAGGAGCGACTCGAAGGACTGCAGCGAGGTCATCAGGACCGTCCCGGCCGGCACGGTCAGACGGTTGATGGGCTGCAGGCCGTACCACGCCCAGGACTCGACGCCCTTGGAGAGCGTGTCGTCCAGCACGATGGTGACGTCGGTGTGCTTGGGCTCGTAGCGGGCCATGTTCTGCTCGAGCTCTTCCTTGGTGTCGGCCACGATCGCGAAGTCCTTGGCCGGGATGCCGTTACGCTGGGGACTGTCCCCGTAGCGCCCGAACGCGATCCCCCAGCGCCCCGACTTGCGGGCGGACAGGACGATGCCGCGCGCGATGCGAGCGGCGAGGTTCTTCTGGAAAATGCCACGGTAGACGACCTCGCAGATCAGCGCTGCCATACGGGTTCCTCCTCAGAACGGGCGCCAGCTGGGGGCTTCCGGTCAGGTGGTCCGACCAAGAGAAGATACTATCCTTGCCCCAGGATCTGTCAAGACCGGACGGCCCCCTACGGGCCGAGCGCGGCGGAACGCGCGGCGGGCTCGAGTGTCCACGCCAGGGCATCCGCGGCACGGGCGTCGCCGGGGCGTCCGCGCTTGCGCAGCTCGTCGATGATTCGCCGCCGCGCCTGCGGCGAGCGGTTCTGGCCCAGCTTGAACTTCACGCGAGTGC
>JAICEW010000578.1 GCA_025923995.1 Vicinamibacteria bacterium
CCGCCCGCCGACTGGCCGGCCGCGCGCAAGCGGGAGTACTTCGAGTGGGCGAACGACGTGGTGAACGGCCTCCGCGGCACCAACCCGGCGCTGGAGGCGATCTTCGACGGGCTGTACGCGCGGCGGGGGGAGTTCCGCTAGCCGCTACTGGTTGTTCCCCGCGTCGATGCCGCCGTCGTAGGGCACCGCCGCGCCGGTGACCAGGTTGTCGCGGTAGACCGCGGTGGGCGCGCCCAGGAGGAAGAGCCCGTGGCCCTGCGGGTTCAGGATCCGGTTGCCGACGACCTGGTGGCGGGAGCCGGACGTCGAGATCCCCCGGCCGTTGTCCGACAGGGACTCGGCCACCACGTTCCCCTGGATGACGATGCCGTCGCCGCTGGCCAGGATGCCGTACCCCGAGCCGGCGCCTTCCTGGCCGAAGCGGGTGACGGTGCAGCCGCGCACCTGGTGGCCGCGGCCGTGGATCACGATGCCCGCGTTGCGCGCCGAGTCCACGTGGACGTTCTCCACGACGTTGCCGTACGTGTCGGACCCTCCGCTGCTGTCGAGCGTGATGCCGGTCCGGAACGACTGGATGCGCCCGTCGCGCACGACGACGTTCGACTTGCCCGTCGCGAGGATGCCGATCGCCGTCGATGCGGACCCGGCCGCGAGGTTGTTGATCGCGAACCCGCGCATGTCGATCACCGCCGTGATCGAGCCGCCGGTGACCGTGATGGCGGCACCCGAGGAGAGGAGGGTGAACATCGTGTTCTTGAGGCAGTAGTTGCCGTTGGAGCTGATCGTGTACGGAAGGCTCGTGATCTCGGTCGTGCAGCCCGAAGGGGCCTGGGCCGCGGCGCGGCCTGGCGTCAGGGCGGCCAGGGCAACCGCCATCGTCGTGAGGGCAGGCGTGCGCCAGTCGATCGTGTTCTTCATGACATCCTCCAGCCCGGGGACCGCGAGTGTCGCCGCGAGGGCCGGCTCGCGTCACCACCTGCGCAGGTGGGCACGTGCGGTGAATCCGTCCCGGGACGGATCGAGCGCAACGGGCTCAGGGATGCGCGACGATCACCGCTTCGAGCCGATCTCCAGCACCGGCTTGCCCAGCACCTTCATCCGCGGCCGGACGCCCAGGCCGGGCTCGCTGGAGGCCGCCATGCGCCCGTTCTTCCGCTCCGGCGCGCCCTCCGCGGTGCTCACGGTCACGTAGCTGTTGAAGTCGGTCGCGGAGAAGCGGAACGGCTCGGGCGTCGAGTGCGCCAGGTGCGCGATGGCGGCGGTGGTGACGTCGCCGCCCCACGAGTCCTCGATCGTCATGGCGATGCCGAGGTGCACGCACAGGTCACGGATCTGGCGCGCCCTGGTGAGCCCGCCGACCTTCGAGATCTTCAGGTTCACCACGTCCATCGCGCCCAGCGCGTGCGCCCGCAGCAGGACGTCGACCGAGTCGATCGTCTCGTCCAGCACGAACGGATGGTCCGTGTTCCGGCGCACGGCCAGGCACTCCTCGAGCGAGAGGCAGGGCTGCTCGATGTAGACGTCCACGTCGCGCACCGCGCGCACGACGCGCGCGGCGTCGTGCATGAGCCAGCCGGTGTTGGCGTCCGCCACCAGCACGTCGCCGCGCTTCAGCTTCGCGCGCACCGCGCGGATGCGGTCGATGTCCTCCTCGGGGTCGCCGCCCACCTTGAGCTGGAACTTGCGATAGCCCTCGGCGCGGTACTGCGCCACGCGCGCGGCCATCTTCGGCGCGGGCTCCTGCGAGATCGCGCGATACAGGTCGACGGCGTCGCCGAACCGCCCGCCCAGCAGGACGCAGACGGGCAGGCCCGACGCCCTGCCCAGGATGTCCCAGCAGGCCATGTCGAGCGCCGACTTCACGTACGGGTGGCCCTTGAGCGCGGC
>JAICEW010000579.1 GCA_025923995.1 Vicinamibacteria bacterium
CCATGGTCATGGCGACGAGCAGGAGGCCCAGGAAGACCATGGCCAGGGCCGTCCCCCACGGGTGATACCCCGTCAGCCGTCCGGTCGCGTACCCGCAGACGAAGAGCATCGCGACGGCGATGCCGTTGGACACGCGCAAGGCCAGGTGAGCGTCGCTCGACACGAGGAAGGGGATGACCACCGGAAGCGTGGACGTGAAGACGAGCAGGAACACGCCCAGGCCTCCCCGCCAGTCGTCCCCGCGCAGGCGGGCACGGCCCTCCGGCTCGGGGACCCGGCGCAGCCGCTGCCGCAGCGCCTCGATCTGCGCGGGCTCCAGCACCGACGCGACGAGCGGCGGCAGCGCGCCGGCGACCAGGCGGCCCGCCGCTTCCGGGTCATCGATCCGCCGCAGCGCGCGGAAGGTGGCCAGGTTGCGGCCCTTCTCCGCGAGAACGCCCAGGAGATAGAGCATCGCGTCGATGATGCCCCACGCCAGGTTGCATCCCAGCGCGCCGATGAGCATCTCCCGCACTTCGGCGCGGCCGGCGGTGGCCACGCTGAGCGAGCCGGTGAACGTGAGGACCATGATCAGGCCGAACAGCACCTCGGACACGCGTTCGATCGGCTCGAGCACGCGCTTGGCGGACTGGTCGGAGACCGGCCCGGCAACAGGAACCGGGCTCGAAGGCGCGGCGACCGGAAACATGGCTTCCTCCGAAGAACCGCGACGGCGAGGCTATGCGGGCCCCGCGGCGGTGGCTATCCGGAAACTGCGAAAACCCCCGCCGAGCGCGGCCGGCGCTCAACCGCCTAGCAGCCCGTGGTGGAAGTCCGGCGTCCCACCGAGGCGGGCGAGGCGCCCGGCTGGCAAGGCGCGACGACCGAGAATATCGGGCATATTTGAGTGAGGAGCAACGCCGCCAGCCGGGATGCATCGCCCGCCGAATGCAGCCCGACTTCCACCACGGGCTGCTAGGGCTCGGCCAGGCCGTTCAAGGTCCGGACGACACGGAAGAGCGCGCCCGTGCGGTAGAAGTCCACTGCGATCACGGTCGGCCGCTTGCCCCGGCTGCCCTGGCACTGCCGCGCGCGCGCTAGCAGCGCGTCGTGGGCGTTGACGAGAAGGGCGTTGCTCGGCTTGGGCGCGGGGGTGCTGTCGATCCAGTTGTTCATGAGGAAGAGCGAACCCTTCGTCCCCCCGCGGTTGGGAGCGCACGACAGATCGGCCGTTTGCTTGAACCTGTAGGGCGTCTCCTGCATCACCTCGAACGCGGGGTGGATCCAGGGGACACCGGCGCGGCCGGACTCGGTCAGCACGAGCACGCGCGCGCGAGCGTCGATCATCTCGCGCAGCGTCGGCCAGGGGGCCCGCGGCGCGCCGCGATAGACCAGGCCGTCGAGGCCGCTCTCCGCGAAGGAGGCCGCGAGGTCCTGCGGCGCCACGTAGTCCTCGACGACCAGCACGAGCACCTCGTTCGGATTCCGCACCAGGAACTCGTGGACGCCCTCCAGCACGCTGGCGAGCGGCGTCGCGCCCAGCTCGCAGAAGCCGTGGCAGAGATAGAGGCCGCGCTCCCCCTCGTCCTTGCCGGCCAGCCGGTCGCGGATGCGCATCGCGGCGTCCAGCCCCTCCGGCCCCACCGCCTGCTCCAGCTTCTCGCGCGAAGTGGTCTCGTTGTCGATGTCGGTCTTCACCCGGCCCTCGACGGGAATGCCGTAGTGCACGTCGAAGAGGAGGGCGCGGACCCCGTCTTCGAGCTGGCCCGCGATGCCGCGCTCCTGCTGCGGGAACAGCCATTCCGGGATGTCGGCCGACGACATCGAGTTGTGCGTCCCCGCGAAGACCACGTCGTCCAGCCGGCGCCCGCACAGC
>JAICEW010000580.1 GCA_025923995.1 Vicinamibacteria bacterium
CGCCCCCGGCCCGACCCCAGGGCCACGCGGAGCGCCAGCTCCCGGCTGCGGTCGGCGGCGCGCGCCGCGAAGGCGCTGGCCAGGTTCACGCAGACCGCCGCCAGCAGCAGCAGCGCCACGGCGTTCACGCCGTAGAGGAACCGGCGAATCGGCTCGCCGTCGTCTCCCATCAGGCCCGGGCGGATGAGCCGCACCGAGACGACCTTGTCCGTCTTCGGATGCTCCCGGGCCAGCCGCGCCGTGAGCGCGTTCAGGTCGGCCGTGGCCTGCTCAACCGTCACGCCCGGCTTGAGGCGGCCGATCACCAGTGCCGCGCGTCGGTCACGCCTCTGCAGCTCGTCCGAGCCGAGGTGGTCGACCATCAGGATCCAGTAGTCCGGCCACGAGAACCGTTCCGTGCCGTGGAACGACGGCGACGTCACGCCGATCACCGTGAAGGGCCGCTCGTTCAGCCTCACGGTCGTGCCCACCACCGCCGGATCGCCCGCGAACGCGCGGCGCCACAGCCCGTCGCTCAACACGACACAGGGCGCGGAGCCCGGGCCGCGCTCGTCCGAAGCGTGGAAGAGCCGCCCGACCCGCGGCTGAACGCCCAGCATGTCGAAGTAGCTTCCGGAGACAGCGACGCCATGCAGCTTGGGCCCGGCCGGTCCGAGGCTCGCTTCCGCGTACGCGTAGACCCCGACCAGGTCGGTGAAGGTGGCGTTCCCCTGGCGCAGATCCTGGAGGGCGGGGTACGACGTCGTCAGGTTGCTGCCGCTCATCCGCGGGCCGTAGCGGACCTGGTAGAGGCTCTGCGGATCCCCCACCTCGAAGGGGCGCAGCACGACCGTGTTGAGGACGCCGAACACGAAGGCGTTGGCCCCGATCGCCAGCGCGAGCGAAACCACGGCCACGAGCGTGAACGCGGGCGACTTGCGGAGGCCGCGCAGCGCGTAGCGGGCGTCCATCAGCAGGTCGTGCACGACCTACGATGGACGTCCACCGGCGCGACAGTCAAGGGGATTCAAGAGGCCGAGCGCGGCTTCGCTACGGTCTCGAAGCCGCGCTCCCACGTCAGGCGTCCCGCGACGAGGCTACTGCCGGAACAGCGTCCACCTCTTCACGTCGCCGCTCTGCTGGGAGGTCCCGTCGCAGTGGTCGGTGTCGCGACAGCCCCCGGCTCCGGTGCCGGTCCCCGGGCAGTTGTTGCTGCCCGCAGCCAGCGTGATCGAGACGTTGCCGGCGGAGTTGATCGAGCCCGTGCTGCCGCCGGCCAGCGTGAACGTCCCATCGGACCCGACCGTCACCGCGAACGGTCCCTCGACCAGGCCGATGTCCGCCGGCGTGTGGCCGCAGTTGTTGTCGACGGCCGTCAGCGTGGTCCGGTAGACCCAGTTGCCGGCGTAGGCGGAAGGCGCAGCGGGCGTGGGAGTCGGTGCGGGGCTGGGGGTCGGCGACGGGACCACAGGCGAAGGGTCACTCGGGTCCGAGTCCGAGTCACAGCCCGCAAGAAGAAGAACGGCCAGCAGCATCCAGTTCCGCATGCAGTGAGCCTCCTTGAGATGTGGTCGGGCGAAACGAGACGCCCTCGACCGGGGCATCAGCGCCCCGCCCGGTCAAGGAGCAATTGCGGTGCCGGAAGGCGGGTAGTGGAAGCTGCTTCGGCTCAGGGGGTTACGGGATCAGCCGGGTCGCGGCCGCTTGCAAGGCGCGCGACGGCGGGACGTTCTTACAGCGCGGCGTTTTATCGATTCTCAATGTTCGACTTGACGATCTTCGATAACATGCTTATTGTTATTCGATATCGAGGGTGAATGATGTCCACGC
>JAICEW010000581.1 GCA_025923995.1 Vicinamibacteria bacterium
CAACGACGCGACGGTGAAGGGCGGCACGTACTTCCCGCTGACGGTCAAGAAGCACCTGCGCGCGCAGGAGATCGCGGAGGAGAACCGGCTGCCCTGCGTGTACCTGGTCGACTCGGGCGGCGCGTTCCTGCCGCTGCAGGACCAGGTCTTCCCGGACCGCGACCACTTCGGGCGCATCTTCTACAACGAGGCGCGCATGAGCGCGCGGGCGATCCCGCAGATCAGCGCGGTGCTGGGCTCCTGCACCGCCGGCGGCGCGTACGTGCCGGCCATGAGCGACGAGGCCGTGATCGTGAAGGGACGCGGGACGATCTTCCTGGGCGGGCCGCCGCTGGTGAAGGCCGCGACGGGGGAGGCGGTCACCGCGGAGGAGCTGGGCGGCGCGGACGTCCACACGCGGATCAGCGGCGTCGCGGACCACCTGGCGCAGGACGACGAGCACGCGATCGCCATCGTGCGCGACATCGTGGGTGGCCTGACCGCGCGCAAGGAGCTGCCCTGGGACGTCGAGGATCCGGACGACCCGCTCCACGACCCGAAGGAGATCGGCGGGATCATCCCCAGGAGCTTCCGCAAGGGCTACGACGTGCACGAGGTGATCGCGCGCCTGGTGGACGGCAGCCGCTTCCAGGAGTTCAAGGCCCTCTACGGCGCGACGCTCGTGACCGGCTTCGCGCGCCTCATGGGCTACCCGGTCGGCATCCTGGCCAACAACGGCGTGCTGTTCAGCGAGAGCGCGCTCAAGGCCACGCACTTCATCGAGATGTGCTGCCTGCGCAAGGTCCCGCTCGTCTTCCTGCAGAACATCACCGGCTTCATCGTGGGCAAGGAGTACGAGCAGAAGGGCATCGCCAAGGACGGCGCCAAGATGGTGCACGCGGTCGCCAACGCGCAGGTCCCGAAGTTCACGGTGATCATGGGCGGCAGCTTCGGCGCGGGCAACTACGGCATGTGCGGCCGCGCCTACCAGCCGCGCCAGCTGTGGATGTGGCCCAACGCGCGCATCTCGGTGATGGGCGGCGAGCAGGCGGCGTCGGTGCTGGCGCAGGTGAAGCAGGAGCAGCTGGAGCGGCAGGGCACGCCCATGACCGAGGCCGAGATCGCGAAGTTCAAGGCCCCCACGCTGGCGAAGTACGAGGAGGAGGGCAGCCCCTACTACTCGACCGCGCGGCTGTGGGACGACGGCGTGATCGCGCCCTCGGACACGCGCACGGTGCTGGCGCTGGGCATCTCCGCCGCCCTCAACGCCCCCATCCCCGAGCCGCGCTTCGGCGTCTTCAGGATGTGAAGGAGGCCGTCATGAGAACGCTCGTCGCCCTGCTCGCCCTGGCGGCGGGGACGGCAGAGGCCGGCGTCCTGAAGGTCGCCGAGCTCACGGTGCCCCAGATCCGCGAGCTCAACAAGGACCGCACGGTGGTGATCCTGCCGGGCGGCATCCTCGAGGAGCACGGGCCGTACCTGCCGTCCTACAGCGACGGATACTTCAACGAGCGGATCGCGGGCGACCTGGCGCAGGCGCTCGGCGCGCGCGAGGGGTGGAACGCGCTCGTCTTTCCCCCGATCCCGCTCGGCTCCGGCGGCGCCAACGAGATCGGCGCGCACTACTCGTATCCCGGCACCTACGCCGTCCGCTCCTCCACCGTGCGCTCGATCTTCATGGACCTGGCCACGGAGCTGGGCGAGCAGGGGTTCAAGTGGGTGTTCGTGGTGCACGCGCACGGATCGCCCACCCACAACCGCGCGCTGGACGAG
>JAICEW010000582.1 GCA_025923995.1 Vicinamibacteria bacterium
AGCGGTCACGGGTTCGGGCACTCCACGCGGACGGCGGAGGTGCTGACGGAGGTGCGGGCGCTGGAGCCCTCATTGCCTGTCACCGTCACGACTTCCGCGCCCGCGTTTCTGTTCGAGGGGCTGGGCGTGACGGTCCGGCCCCTAGCGTGCGACGTCGGCCTCGTCCAGCGCGGGCCGCTCGCGATCGACGAAGACGCGACCGCCGCCGCGTGCGTCGCATTCCGGGCGAGGTGGGACGACCTCGTCGCGCAGGAGGCCCGCTGGCTGCGCGCGTCCGGCGCGCGGCTCGTCCTGGGGGACATTCCGCCGCTTGCGTTCGCCTCCGCGCGCGAAGCGGGGCTGCCGTCCGTCGCGCTCGGCAACTTCTCGTGGGACTGGATCTACCGCGAGCTGGCGCGCGGACGCGAGGAGATGGTCACGGCCGCGGACGCGGCGGCGCGCGCCTACGGCACGGCAGGTCTGCTGCTCGAGCTGCCGTTCGCCGGCGACCTGCGCGCGTTCCCGGAGCGGGAGCGCATCCCGATGGTCGCGAGGCGCGCGTCGGCGCCGCGCGCGGGAGCGCGGCGCGTGCTGGGGCTCCCGGAGGGCCGGCCCGCCGTGCTGTTCTCCTTCGGCGGCTTCGGGTTCGGGGCGGCGCGCCCCGACGCCGGGCTGGCCAGGCTGCGCGCGCGCTTCCACCTGCTCGACGAGCCCGACGTCGCGCGCGAGCGGCTGCGTGCGCTGGGCCTGACCTACCGCGACGTGGTGGAGGCCGTGGACGTGGTCGTCACCAAGCCCGGCTACGGGATCGTGACGGACGCGATCGCGGCGGGCGCGCGGCTCGTCTACACCGAGCGCGGGGACTTCCCGGAGTACCCGGTGATGGTCGATGAGATGCCGCGCTACCTGCCCGTCGCATACGTCTCGGGCGAGGACCTGCGCGCGGGCCGCCTGGAGCCGGCGCTCGAGCACGTGCTGTCGCGTCCCCTGCCGCAGCGACCACGCACCGACGGCGCGTCGGTCGCGGCGGCGCGCGTGCGCGAGCGTCTCGCGTAGCGGCGGGTCAGCCGCCCCAGCTCGCGCGCAGCTCCTTGTTCAGGATCCCGCCCAGGCTGCCCATCCGCACGTAGAGCCGCCGGGTCTGGCCGCTCTCGAACGCGCCGCTGAGCTTGCGCGAGGCGCTCCACCCGTCCCCGGCGAGCTGCACGCGCACCTCGCGCTCGCCCGGCTTGACGCGGACGGTCGCGCGCTCGCGTCCCTTGCGCAGCTTGAGCAGCACCAGGTCCTCCGAGACATAGCTCTCGAGCGGCTCCTCGAGTGCCAGCTCGTCGTCGACCCAGACGCGCAGGGTCCCGCTCTTCAGCGTGTGCTCGAGGTCCACCTCGAGCTGCGCGGGCGGAGGGGCCAGCGGGGCGAGCGGTCCGGCCGGCACCAGGGCGCCGCCGCCGGGACGGCCGACGAGGGCCGCGATGGCGAGCGCGGCGAGCGTCCCGCCGAGGGCCAGCACGCCGCGGCGGCCGCGCCACCAGGGAGTGGACGCGGTCGGCGCGATCGATGGGCGTGTGGAGGCTTGCACCGGCCTCGCACGCAGGCCGACGCCCGTCTCGAGCGGAAGCAGGTCCGCCTCGTCCAGCAGTGGCTCGACCGGCGCCGCTGGCGACGCGATCGTGCCCAGGGTCCTGCGAGGCAGGTGG
>JAICEW010000583.1 GCA_025923995.1 Vicinamibacteria bacterium
CGAAGAACGCGCGCGTCCAGGAAGCGGTCGACGACTTCTACCAGACCCAGTACCGGCTCCTGCAGAGCCGCCTGCTGGCCCGGCACGTCATCGAGCGCATGGACCTGCTGAAGGAGCCCGAATACGGCGGCCTCACGCAGGACCAGCTGGAGGCCGCGGAGACGGCGGCTCCCGGCGCGTCCCCGTCGATGGAATGGGCGATCGACCTGTTCCTGCAGCGGCTGCGGGTCGATCCCATCCGCAACAGCCAGCTGGTGGCGCTGAGCGTGGACTCCTCGCGCCCGGACGTCGCGGCGAACGCGGTCAACACGCTGGCCCAGGTCTACATCCAGCAGACGCTCGACTTCCGCTACCGCGTCTCCGCGGAGGCGGGCGAATGGCTCGACAAGGAGACGGAGGAGCACACGCGCCGCCTGGCGCAGGCCGAGCTGGCGCTGCAGCAGTACCAGGAGCGCGAGGGCCTCGCCAACATGGAGGCGCGCCGGATGCTCCTCGACCAGAAGCTCAAGGACCTGGGGAGCACGCTCACCGCCGCGCGCACGCGCCGGCTGGACAAGGAGGCGCTCTCGCGGCAGATGCGGTCGGCCGGGAACGCCGAGGACCTGACCGGTGCCATGACCAGCCCGCTCGTGCAGTCGCTGCGCACCGAGCTGGCGGCGCTCGAGCGGCAGGAAGCCGAGCTCGGCGAGAAGTACCTCGACGACCACCCGCAGGTGCGCAAGGTGCGGCAGCAGATCGGCGACACGCGCGAGAAGATCGCGCTCGAGGCCCGCCGCGTGGTGCAGGCGGCCGACAACGACACGCGCGCCGCGGCGGCGCAGGAGGCCAGCATCGCCGGCGCCATGGCGGCCGCCCGCAAGGAGGCGGAGGAGCTGGCACGCCGCGGGCTCAAGTACGACGAGCTCAAGCGCGACGTCGAGGCCAGCCAGCGCCTGTCGGAGAGCCTGCTCCAGCGGCAGAAGCAGACGGACGTCTCGCGGGACGTGAAGGTCTCGAACGTCCACGTCATCGACCCGGCCGTGACGCCGGGCTCGCCCTATCGCCCGCGGCCGGTGAGGGACATCGGGCTCGCGCTGCTCGTCGCCCTGGGCTGCGCGGGGCTGGTGGCGTTCCTGCGCGACTACTTCGACCACTCGATCGCCAAGCCCGCCGACGTGCGCGTGCTCGGGCTGTCGCTCCTGGGCGTGATCCCGGAGACGCGCGCGCGCGACCGCAAGCCGCTCGGTGTGGGCCGCCCCGGCCACGAGGCGTTCGCGGAGGGCTACCGCATGCTGCGCACGGCGCTGCCTGCGGACGACGACGGCGACGGGGCCCAGGCGCTGCTCATCACCTCCACGCTGGCGGGGGAAGGCAAGAGCCTGACCGCCCTCAACCTCGCGCAGTCGCTCGCGGCGTCCCAGGAGCGCGTGCTGCTGGTCGACGCCGACATGCGGCGGCCGGCGCTCTCCACACTCCTGCAGACGCGCGAGGCACCCGGCTTGTCGGACGTGCTGGCGGGGCACGCGCGGGTCGGGGGCGCGATCCAGCACTTGGCGGGCACGCGGCTGCGGCTGCTGCCGGCGGGCGCGCCCGACTCGCGCAACGCGGCGGACCTGCTGGGGACCGAGGCCTTCCGCAAGATGCTGGCCCAGCTGCGGGAGCGCTTCGACCGTATCGTCGTGGACTCGCCGC
>JAICEW010000584.1 GCA_025923995.1 Vicinamibacteria bacterium
CACGCCGGTCTCCTCGTAGAACTTCCCGCGACCCTTGACGCCGAAGCTCTCGGCCATCGTGATCTGCACGTTCTCGACGTGCTGCCGGCTCCAGATCGGCTCCAGGAACGCGTTCGCGAAGCGGAAGTACAGGATGTTCTGGACGGCCTCCTTCCCGAGGTAGTGGTCGATGCGGAAGATCGAGTCCTCGGGCAGGAACCGGTGCAGCGTCTGGTTGAGCTCCCGGGCCGACGCCAGGTCGCGCCCGAACGGCTTCTCCACGATCACGCGGGCCTGCTGCATGCACCGCGTCTGCGCGAGGTGCTCGGCCACGACCGGGAACATGCTGGGCGGGATGGCGAGGTAGTGGACCGGACGCTGTGCCTCCGCCAGCGCTTCGCGCAGGCGGGCGAAGGTGGCGGCGTCGTGGTAGTCGCCGCTCACGAGGCGGAGCAGCCCGGCCAGCTTCGGGAAGGCCTCGGGGTCGAGCCCGCCGTTCTCCGTCACGCTGGCCCTGGCGCGCTCGACGAGGTCCTCGCGCGTGCCCGAGCGCGCGACGCCGATGACGGGCACGTCGAGCCGTCCGCGGCGGAGCATCGCCTGCAGCGCGGGAAAGATCTTCCTGTAGGCCAGGTCCCCGGTGGCTCCGAAGAGGACGAGCGCGTCCGAGCGCGGCTTCACTTCTTCTCCGCGTGCCCGCCGAACCCCAGGCGCATGGCCGACAGCACGCGGTTCTGGAAGTCGTCCTCCCCGCGGGACGCGAACCGCTCGTGCAGCGCGGCGGTGAGCACGTGCGCCGGCACCGCCTCGTCGATGGCGGCCGCGACCGTCCAGCGGCCCTCGCCGGAGTCGGAGACCCGGCCCGCGAACGTGTCCAGCTCCGGGTTGGCCGCGAAGGCGGCGGCGGTCAGGTCGAGCAGCCACGACGCGACGACGCTGCCGCGCCGCCAGACCTCGGTGACGTCGGCGACGTTGAAGTCGTAGCGGTAGTGCTCGGGGTGGCGCAAGGGCGTCGTTTCGGCGTCCTGCGCGTGGTCCGCCTTGCCGATGTTGGCCTTCTTCAGGATGTTGAGCCCCTCGGCGTAGGCGGCCATCAGCCCGTACTCGATGCCGTTGTGCACCATCTTCACGAAGTGGCCGGCGCCGGCGGGGCCGCAGTGAAGGTATCCCTGCTCCGCGGTGCCCCCCAGCTTCTCGCGGCCGGGCGTGCGCGGGATCTCGCCGCGTCCCGGCGAGAGAGCCGCGAAGATCGGATCGAGGCGCTTCACCACCTCGACCTCGCCGCCGATCATCAGGCAGTACCCGCGCTCGAGCCCCCAGACGCCGCCGCTGGTGCCCATGTCCAGGTAGTGCAGCCCCAGGGCGCCCAGCCGGTTCGCGCGCGCGATGTCATCGTGGTAGTGCGAGTTCCCTCCGTCGATCACCGTGTCGTCCTTCGCGAGCAGGGGCGCCAGCGCGTCGAGGGACGCGTCGACCACCGCGGCCGGGACCATGAGGCAGATGGCGCGCGGGGTGGCGAGCTTCCCCACGAATTCGGACAGGGACGCGGAGCCGGCGGCTCCTTCCTTGACCAGGGCCGCCACCGCGGCCTCCGAGCGGTCGTGGACGACGCACTCGTGCCCGCTGCGCATGAGGCGACGCACCATGTTCCCGCCCATGCGGCCCAGCCCGATCATCCCGAACTGCATGCC
>JAICEW010000585.1 GCA_025923995.1 Vicinamibacteria bacterium
CGGGCGCGAAGGACGAGGCCGCGCTGGGCTTCGCGCACGCGTTCGGCGACGTCGAGATGCGCTACCTGGACGACAAGAGCATGGGCAAGGCGTACCTGACCGCCGCCGGCGACCTCTCGGCCATCCCCACGCTCGACACGATCGGGGTCGACGTCCTCTCGCCCCAGTTCACGCGCGAGCGCTTCGCGAGCCTGCTGCGCCACCGCAAGGACCAGGTGCGCGTGTTCCTGCTCGACAAGAGGGCGCTCGACAGCCTGGGCAACGCGTACGCGGACGAGGTGCTCTTCGAGGCCGGCATCCATCCCAAGACCTGGTGTCGCTCGCTGTCGCACGACGACGCGGTGCGGCTGCACGGCGCGATCGTCAAGGTCCTGCACGAGGCGGTCGGGGAGGTCGCGCGGCGCGACGAGCCGATCGAGGTGAAGGTGCGCGACTTCCTGAAGGTCCGCCTGAAGGAGAAGTGCCCGCGCTGCGGCTCCGTCATCCGCAAGGCCGGCGTCAAGGGGATGGACGCGTACTTCTGCCCGCGCTGCCAGCCGGCGACGCGTCCCGGGCTGGTGGACTGGACGCGAACGGGAAGATAGTGGGTTCGAAGTACTGAGCCAGAGCGTCGCGCGGGTTGAGTGGCACGTTATCAACACGTTCTGGAACGTGTTGACAACGCCACGCTCAACTTCTTCTGGCGCTGGTCAGGTGGCTCGATACACGCGCACGTAGTCGATGGTCATGCGCTGGGGGAACACCGCGTCGTCCACGCCCTGCTGCCCGCCCCAGCTCCCGCCGACGGCGATGTTCATGATGAGGTAGTGCGGCCGGTCGAAAGGCCAGACCGCGGCCGTGGTGCCTTCCTTCGCGAACGTGAAGTACAGGCGCCCGTCGACGAAGAACTCGATGCGGTCGGGGCGCCACTCGATGGAGTAGACGCGGAAGGTGTCGTAGAGGTCGCCCACGTCGATGGACGCGCCGCGCTGCGTGTTCCTCACGTGGTTGTAGGCCTCGGTGTGCACGGTGCCGTGGACGCGCCCCGGCTCGAAGCCCACGTGCTCCATGATGTCGATCTCGCCGCAGCGCGGCCAGCCCACGGTGCCGATGTCCTCGCCCAGCATCCACAGCGCCGGCCACATCCCGCGCCCGCGCGGCAGCCGCGCGCGGATCTCGACCTTGCCGTACAGGATCGACTGTCGGCCGCGCGTGATCAGGCTGGCCGACGTGTACCGAGCTCCGCCGAACGACTCGCGGCGCGCCTCGACCACGAGGGTCCCGTTCTCGACGCGCGCGTTCTCCGTGCGGGCGCGTGTGTAGAACTGGAGCTCCTGGTTGCGGATCAGGCCCTCCTCGTAGTCCCAGCGCGCGGGATCGGGCGGGCCGGGCCGGTCGAACTCGTCCGACCAGGCGAGGGTCCAGCCGCCGGTCGGAGCGGTCGGCGACTGGATCCCGTTGCCGCGTCCGGCGCAGCTGGCCAGGAGGATCGCCACCGCGGCCAGCGCTCTCACGGAGACAGTCTATCGCCGTGCCGACGACCGGCGTCAGCGGATCGCGAGGATGTCTTCGAGCAGCTTCGGGTCCTTGGGAAGCTGGTCGACGCCGGGCAGCCGCTTCACCAGCTCGCGCCACCGCGCGTCCGCCGCGAACGCCTTGCGGAACAG
>JAICEW010000586.1 GCA_025923995.1 Vicinamibacteria bacterium
CCCGGCGAGGCGCGCCGGCTGGTCGTCCTCGTGGGCCAGGGCAAAGACGCGCGGCACGCGCGCGAGCGGGCGAGCCGCTACGGGAGCAGCGTCGCGGCCGGCATCGCGCGCGAGCGCGTCGCGGCCCAGTGGGACGCGGTCCTGGGAGCGGTGCAGGTGCACACACCCGACGACTCCTTCGACACGTTGATGAACCGCTGGCTGCTCTACCAGGACCTGGGCTGCCGGATCTGGGCGCGCTCCGCGTATTACCAGCCGGGCGGGGCCTTCGGCTTCCGCGACCAGCTCCAGGACGTGCTGGCCCTGCTCTTCTCCCGGCCGGACCTCGCGCGCGAGCACCTGCTGCGCGCGGCCTCGCGCCAGTTCGTGGAAGGCGACGTGCTGCACTGGTGGCACGAGCCGGGCGGCCAGGGCGCGCGGACGCGGTGCTCGGACGACCTGCTCTGGCTGCCCTTCGCCGCCGCCCAGTACGTGCGGACGACGGGAGACGCCGCGGCGTTCGACGAGCCCGTGCCTTTCCTCGAAGGGCCGGCGCTCACGCCCGAGCAACAGGAGGCGTACGTCCAGACCAGCCCCTCCGCCGAACGCGCTTCCCTGTTCGAGCACTGCCTGCGCGCCCTCGACAAGGGGATCACCAGCGGCGCGCACGGCCTGCCCCTGTTCGGCAGCGGGGACTGGAACGACGGCATGAACCGGGTGGGTGCGCAGGGCCGCGGCGAAAGCGTGTGGCTGGGGTTCTTCCTGCACATGGTCCTCGGCCAGTTCGCCCCGCTGTGCGAAGCGCGCGGGGACGCCGCGCGCGCGGAGCGCTACCGCGCCCAGGCCCGGCGCCTCACGGCGGCCCTGGAACGCGCCTGGGACGGCGAGTGGTACCGCCGCGGGTACTTCGACGACGGGACGCCGCTGGGGTCCGCGCAGAACGACGAGTGCCGGATCGACTCGCTGCCGCAGTCCTGGGCCGTGCTCTCGGGCGCGGTGCCGGCCCGGTTCTCGGACCGGGCCATGGACGCGGTGCGGGCCAACCTCGTCCGCCGCGACCTGCGCCTGATCCTGCTGCTCGCGCCTCCCTTCGACAAGGCCGCGGAGGATCCCGGCTACATCCGGGGCTATCCCCCCGGCCTTCGCGAGAACGGCGGCCAATACACACATGCGGCGGTCTGGATGGTGATGGCCGTGGCCCGGCAGGGGCGGGGCGACGAAGCGGTCGAGCTGTTCCACATGCTCAACCCCGTCAACCACACGCGCACGGCGGCGGACGTGGGGCGCTACAAGGCGGAGCCCTACGTCGTGTGCGGCGACGTGTATGCCCATCCCGCACATCCCGGGCGCGGGGGATGGTCCTGGTACACCGGCTCCGCGGGCTGGCTCTACCGCGTGGGGCTCGAGAGCATCCTGGGGATCCGCCGGCTGGGCCCGGCCTTCGCGGTCGATCCCTGCATTCCGTCGTCCTGGCCGGAATACACCGTCGACTGGCGCTTCGGACGCACGCGTTACGAGATCGTGGTCGCGAACCCGAACCGCCAGAGCCGGGGCATCGCGTCGGCCGAGCTCGACGGGGCCGCGGTCGATCCTTCCGCGATCCCGCTCACCGACGACGGCGGCACGC
>JAICEW010000587.1 GCA_025923995.1 Vicinamibacteria bacterium
CAGCGCGGGGAAGAGGGATCCGGGCTGGACCACGAAGGTGCCGCCGGTGATCTGCTCGATGCGGCGCGAGACGCCCAGCCCGTGCTGCTCGCCGGCGGAGAGCGCCTTGAGGATCAGCAGGTCCAGCGTGCCCTGGAGCAGAGTCGCCCGTCGGTCGGCCATGTCCCCCCTATCGACGTCCGATAGGAGACAATCTAGGCCTCTCCTATCGAATGTCAATAGGAGGCCGCCGGGGCCGCGCCGGGGGCGGCGGTATACTTCCCAGCCGTCCCGAGGAGATCCCATGAGCCCACGAATGAGCCGTCGTGACTTCGTCAAGACGAGCGCGGCCGCCGGCGTGCTGGCCGCGGGTCCGGCGGCGGCCCAGGCGCCGGCCGTCGCGTCACGTTCGGCGCGGCCGGTCGTGGTCTCCTCGGCCAACGGGAACCAGTACAAGAACGGGGGAGCGAAGACGTGCGTGCAGGAGGCCTTCGACCGGATGGTGAAGGGCGAGGACGTCCTGGACGCGCTCATCGCCGGCGTCAACATCGTCGAGCTGGATCCGCTGGACGACAGCGTGGGATACGGCGGCCTGCCCAACGGCGAGGGCGTCGTGCAGCTCGACGCGTCCTGCATGCACGGGCCGAGGAAGCGGGCGGGCGCGGTCGCCTGCCTGGAGGGCGTGCGCATGCCCTCGAAGGTCGCGCAGGCCGTCATGGACCAGACGGACCACCACCTGCTCGTCGGCCAGGGCGCGCAGGACTTCGCGCGGCAGGTCGGCTTCGCGATCGAGGACGACCTCAACACCGAGAACTCGCGCCAGCAGTGGCTGGAGTGGAAGCGCCGGCTCGATCCCAGCCGCTGGCTCGACCCGCAGAAGCGCTCCGAGGAGAGCTGGCGCGTGACGCGCGAGCTGATGGCGGAGGGGCGCATCGACCCCAGCCACGTGTACGGCACGATCAACTGCAACGGCGTGAACGCCAAGGGCGAGGTGTGCGGCGTCACGACCACGAGCGGCCTCGCCTGGAAGATCCCGGGGCGCGTGGGCGACTCGCCGATCCTGGGCGCGGGCCTGTACGTGGACGGCGACGTCGGCGCGGCTGGCTCGACCGGGCGCGGCGAGGCCAACCTCTACGGCCTGTCGTCCTACCTGATCGTGGAGAACATGCGCCGGGGCATGAGCCCCAAGGACGCCGGCATGGATGCGCTCAAGCGCGTGAAGGCGGCCACCATCGAGAAGCGGCTGCTCAACAGCAAGGGGGAGCCGCGCTTCTACGTGAAGTTCTACATCGTGAACCGCAAGGGCGAGTACGCCGGGGTGGGCATGTACGCGCGCCAGGACGGCAAGGACCAGACGTTCGCCGTCTGCACGGAGAAGGGCCCCGAGACGCTGAACCTGGAGGGGCTGCTGGGCGAGGCGGCGTCCGAGTGAGCGAGCTGCCCACGCTCGCGCGCATCCGGGAGACGCGCGAGCGGCTCGGCGACCGCGTGGTCCTGACGCCGGTGCGCGCCTGGGAGGACGACCCGCTGGCGCGCGAGGTCGGCGCGGACACGCGCGTCGTGCTCAAGGAGGAGCTGTTCCAGCGCACGGGCTCGTTCAAGCCGCGCGGC
>JAICEW010000588.1 GCA_025923995.1 Vicinamibacteria bacterium
CGAAGAAGTCACGCACGTCCTGGGTCAGCCGCGTCTTCGGCGCGGGGTCGGGGTCGTAGTAGGACGCGTAAATCTCGGCGAACCACTCGACGGGCGTGGAGAACTGGTAGTTGGAGACGGCGTTGTCGCGGGCGTCGGCGCGGTAGCTGACCCATTCGTTGTAATGGTCGACGTGGTAGATGCGGTCTTCGACCTGCAGCTCCGAGGCGCCGCCGTCGACCAGGGTCCAGGGCTGGGCCATGGCGATCTTGACGGTGCGGACGGCCTTTTCAAGCTTCTTCCTTAGGTCTGCATCCAGAGGGGCAGCGCTCGCGGGAAACTCCACCAGGGGAGCCATGTCCTTGCGCCGCGAGGGCGGATGGAGGACGGAGGCGAAGCGCTGGAGCAGGGAGAACCCGTCGGTCTCGGTGTTCGCCTCGTCGTCGGTGATGCCCGCCTTGGCGAGGATGGCGCGAGCGACCTCCTCGAGCTCCCTGCCGTCGGAATGCACCCTCCAGCCGCCGAAGCGGTCCTGCCCGGCGAGGTCGTCCTTCCAGCTGACGAGCTTGTCGATGGAGTGGCCGATCTCGTGGCGCAGGGTCCACTTGACCAGGTTGCCGTTGGCGAGGACGTCGGACACGCCGCCCATGACCTGGCGGCGGGCGGCGATGCCGAGGGCCTTGTCCTGCTTCGTGTCGATGCCCTCGTAGCCGGCCTTGGCGCCGAGGTCCATCAAGTACCGCTGCCAGCCCACGCCCCGGTTGAGCCGGCTGTACAGCCAGGAAGGCATGCCCATCGGATTGACGACGTTGATCGTGTCGGTTGCCTCGTCGTACGCGCTGGCCGCTCCCGCGCGGGCCGCTCCCATCTTGGAGATGTACTGTTTGACCGCCCGCATGACGGGATTGTCGGTGAGCTGCTCCTGCGACGCCTCGTCGAGCTGCTCCGTTTCGATGTCCTCCTTGGGGATGTCCCGGATGATCTTCTGCAGCGTGGGATTGCCGGTGACGTGCTCCAGCGGCAGCTCGCCGAGCACCTTCTCGATGCGGTCGAGCATCTTGTGCGAGAAGTGCTTGCCAGCGGCGTCGTTGCCCGGGCCGATCTGCAGGTTGTACTTCGCGGCCAGCGCCTGCTCGCGCGCCGCGACGCCCTTGTTGGCGACGGCGCCGGCGATTCCGTGTCCTCCGGTGCCGAGCTTGTCGTCGCCTCCCGTGGTGAGCTGGGTCCACGGGTTGTTTTCCGGCGCCTGGCTCTGGGTGGCGTCGTTCGCGCCTGGCGCTCCCGACGGGAGATAATTTCCGTACGTGAAGACCGGGAAGAGCGAGGGCAGGGCGTCCTTCTTCACCTTGATGGAGAAGCTCTGCTGCCAGGTGTGCAGCGGCACGACGTAGTGATCGCCGTCCTCGGTGATCTTGCCGTTGATGACGACCTGGTGCGCGCTCGACGTGCCGATGTTTCCCACCGTGTCGAACGGCCTGGCCTTTGTGGGATCCTTGGCGAACGCGTCGGCGCGCTCGACGAGGCCGTTGCCGTCGAGGAACGTGGCCAGGACGAACGGCGCCTGCTCGGGCCGCGCGAGCACGTC
>JAICEW010000589.1 GCA_025923995.1 Vicinamibacteria bacterium
GGCGAGCGCTCCGTCGCCGAGGAGCGCCTGCGCGCCGAGCGCGATCATCAGGAAGGCGACGTACTCCCAGCCGCCCCCCTGGCCGGCGAACATCCAGCCGTTGGGGAGGTGCACGAGCAACGCCCCGGCCATCACGGGCAGGAGCGCCAGCGCGACAAGGCGCGTCCTGAGCCCGGCCAGGAGCGCCGCGCCGCCGAGCAGCTCGGCGAGGAACACCGGGTACGCCGTCCAGCCCGGGAAGCCGCTCGCCGCGAAGAACGCCGCGGTGCCCGGCAGCGTGTACACGAGCGGCTTCGCGAGCGCGTGCGCCAGGAACACGGCGCCCAGCCCGACACGCAATATCAGCGCGGCCAGCTCGGCCGAGCGGGGAACGGAGAGGATCTTGTCGAGACGGCTCATGGGTGATGCCTCCATGTCCCGAGGAGTAAGCCCCGGCGCCGCGCGACGGTAGAGCGCGCCCGGGAACGAATTGTTCTCGCAGAAGAACGATCTGGCCCTACGCCCACGAGATCCCGCGAAACGCGGCCGCCAGGTGCTCGATGAGCCGCCGCACCCGCGCGGGCGGGCGCCGGCCGGCCGCGTGCACCGCGTAGATGCCCATGGGCCGGGGCGCGAACGCGTCGAGCAGCGGGACCAGGCGCCCCGCCCGGAGGTCCTCGTCGACCATGAAGCGCGGGAGCACCGCGAGGCCGATCCCGGCCACGGCCGCCTCGCGGAGCGCCGTGCCGTTGCTGGCCGTGAGCGGGCCGGAGACGGGGACGGAGACGCGCCCCGAGGCCCCGTAGAAGCGCCATTCGTCCTCGGCGCGCAGGTGGAGGTAACGCAGGCAGTCGTGGCGCAGGAGATCCCCCGGCTGCTCGGGCCGCCCCCGCCGCTCGAGGTAGCCCGGCGCGCCGACCACGAGCAGCGCCGTCGTGGCGAGCTTTCGCGCGACAAGGCTCGAGTCCTTGAGCTTCGTGATCCGGATGGCCAGGTCCACGCGCTCCTCCACGAGGTCGACAAGCCGGTCGTTCAGCACGAGCTCGACGTGCGCGCCCGGGCTGGCCCGCAGGAACCGAGAGAGCGGCTCCGCCAGGTACATCTGCGCGAAGCTGACCGGCGCGTTGAGCCGGATGCGGCCCCGGTCGGCGTCGGACGCGCCCCGCACCGCCGCCGCGGCCTCCTCGAGCACGCGCGCGCAGCGGGCGTAGAGGTTCATGCCGGCGTCCGTGACGGTGAGCTTGCGCGTGGTGCGCACGAGCAGCCGCTCGCCGAGGCGCTCCTCCAGGCGCGCGACCCGGGTGCTCACCATCGACTTCGACACCCCGAGCCCGGCCGCGGCCGCGGTGAAGGAGCGGCGCTCCACGACGCGGGCGAAGCACAGCAGGCCAGGCAGGTCGTCGAAGAGCGGGTCGATCATGCGCCCACTGTGCGCGGCGGGGCGGATTGTTCGCAAGGAAGAACACCGCGCGCGATGGCTGCATGGGTGGGCGCCGGGGCGCTCCACGGCGGGTCCGCCCCAGCTCAGAGCGTGTCGGGACGGTTCAGCACGGCGTTGAAGACGGTCGCCGGCACCC
>JAICEW010000590.1 GCA_025923995.1 Vicinamibacteria bacterium
CCCCGGGGGACGCGGGGTTCCTCCGGTGCCGGCCGGCCCGCGGGCCGCCGCACGCCCGGCCGACCCCGCCGCCGGCGCTGACGGGCCCTGGTTGGGAACCAGCGGACGTGTGACGCAGCGCACACGTGCTAAGGCCCGGCCTGGGTTCTAGTTGGGGTGCAGAGCTCTTTGGACATCCGATACAATGCCCACGCCCAAACAACCTGAATCGCTGCCCGTCACCGGGATCACGGACAAGGGAGGTCGAAGGATGTCCGACGTTCGGAGTGTCGCCCTCAACCTTTCCAGCCGTGAGCTGATCTTCCTGCAGAAGGTCACGCGGCAGGAGTACCACTTCATCACGAACGAGGAGCAGGAGGCGCGGCTGCGCCTCCGCGACAAGCTGCTGGAAGGCTTCTTCGACCAGAACGCCAACCGCATCGTGCTGAACCTGACGCGGGACGAGCTGCTCTTCCTGATCAAGGTCGCCCGCGAGAACTACTCCTTCATCGCCCGAACCGAGAAGGAGGCCCGCCTGGCCCTGGCCGCCAAGCTGCACAAGACCGCGGAAGCGGTCTTCGGCGTCTCCAGCCGCGAAGAGTAGCCGCCCCGCGGCTTCCCGCGGCGGCGGTCCGCTCGTATCCTCTGGCCATGCGGTCGCTGATCGTCGGCACGGCCGGGCACATCGACCACGGCAAGAGCGCGCTGGTGCGCGCGCTGACCGGGACCGATCCGGACCGCCTCAAGGAGGAGAAGGAGCGCGGGATCACGATCGACCTCGGGTTCGCGCACCTGGACCTGGGCGCGCCGGGCGTGGTGTCGTTCATCGACGTGCCGGGCCACGAGCGCTTCGTCCGCAACATGCTGGCGGGGGCCCACGGCATCGATGCCGTGCTGCTCGTGGTCGCCGCCGACGAGTCGGTGATGCCGCAGACGCGCGAGCACTTCCACATCTGCCGCCTGCTGGGCATCCCCGCGGGCGTGGTCGCGCTCACCAAGTGCGACGTGGCCGACGCGGAGAGCCAGACGGTGGCGGAGATGGAGGTGCGCGAGCTCCTGGCGGGCTCCTTCCTGGAGAGCGCGCCGGTGCTGCGCGTGTCCGCGCGCACGGGTCAGGGACTGCCCGAGCTCCGCGACGCGCTGGGTGGCCTGGCCGCGCGCGCGGTCACGCGGCCGCTCAGCGGACCTCTGCGGCTTCCGGTGGACCGCGCCTTCACGTTGCGCGGGTTCGGGACGGTGGTCACGGGCACGCTCGTCTCGGGAGCGCTGGCGGTGGGCGACGAGGTCGAGCTGCTGCCGGCGGGCCGCCCGACCCGCGTGCGCGGCCTGCAGGTGCACGGCACCCCCGTCGAACGCGTCGGCGCCGGCAACCGGACCGCCGTGAACCTGGCCGGCCTCGACGTGTCCGACGTGGCGCGGGGAGACGTCCTCGTCCGGCCGGGCACGCTGCGCGCCAGCCGCCTCCTCGACGTCGAGCTCACGCTGCTCGCCGGCGAAAAGCCCCTCAAGGACCTCGCGCGCGTCCGCGTCCACATCGCGAGCGCGGAGCGGCTCGCCCGCGTGCGCGTGCTCGGCG
>JAICEW010000591.1 GCA_025923995.1 Vicinamibacteria bacterium
GTCGTCCTGCCGCCCGACACTCCCGACAAGGACCGCCTCCGGAGGTTCGGCTTCCCGCCGCAAGACCTCGACGGGACGATCGACGCGTCCAAGGCGGCCCTGGCGCCCGAGCAGCTCGACGCCCTGCTGCAGAAGCTGCTGGTCCCCGCGCCGTGAGCACCGAGCTGGGGCCCGCCCGGCCCTTCCCGGGCCTCCGGCCCTACGAGGCGCGGGACCACCAGTGGTTCTACGGACGCGAGGAGCAGACCCTCAGCCTCTACCGCCTGCTGGACCGCGGACGCTTCCTCGCGATCGTGGGCAGCTCGGGCAGCGGGAAGTCCTCGCTGGTCAAGGCCGGGCTGCTGCCGGTGCTCGCCGCGGAGACCGGGGCCGAGGGCGGACCCCGCTGGCGCAGCTTCGAGATGAAGCCGGGCGACAGCCCGCTCGATCGCCTGACGGACGCGCTGACCGGCCCCGGACGGGCGGAGGACGAGGCCGCCGGCCTGATCCACTCCGGTCGCCGGCAGAGCGTGGGCTTCCTGCTGCGCGCGTCCTCGTTCGGCCTGCTCGACTCGCTCCGCGACCTCGCGCCGACGGGAGGCGCCACGCCGCTCCTGCTCGTCGACCAGTTCGAGGAGCTCTTCCGCTTCGCCGACCTGCCCGGCACCGAGGTCGAGCGGAGCGCGCGCCGCCAGGAGGCGGCGGCGTTCGTGCAGCTCCTGCTCGAGGCCACGCGCGGCGCCGACTCCCGCCTGCGCGTGATCCTGACCCTGCGCTCCGACTACCTGGGCGACTGCGCGCGCTTCCACGGGCTGCCCGACGCCGTCACCGCCAACCAGTTCCTCGTCCCCTCGCTGACCCGCGACCAGCGCGAGGAGGCGATCCGCGGCCCGATCCTCCGGGCCGACGGCGCCATCGGCGACGAGCTGGTGGAGCGCCTGCTGTTCGAGAGCACGGAGGAGCTGGACCAGCTGCCCGTGCTGCAGCACGTGCTGATGCGCACCTGGAGCCAGAGCGCCGACCCGCGCCATCCCACCGGGGCCGACTACGAGCGCGTCGGCGGCGTCGCCTCCGCGATCGCCCAGCACGCCGACTCGCTGCTGGAGGAGCCCGAGCTAGCGCGGGTGCCGCTCGCGGTCGAGCAGGTCTTCCGCGCGCTGGCCGAGCTCGACCGGTACGGACGCGCCATCCGGCGCCCCCTGTCCTTCCGCCAGCTGGTCGAGGAGACCGGCGAGGCCGAGGCGGACGTGCGCGCGGTCGTCGACCGCTTCCGGCGCGACGACTGCTCGTTCCTGCTCCCGCCGTTCGTCGAGGGGCGGCCGCTGGAAGACGACGACGTGATCGACATCGCGCACGAGTCGCTGATCCGCCGCTGGACGCGGATGACGAAGGACGTGAACGGCCAGCGCACGGGGTGGCTCTGGGACGAGGTGGCCGACGGACGGACCTACGTCGCGCTCTCCGAGACCGCGCGCGGGGCGGCCCAGCCCGCACTGCTCCCCCTGGAGCAGGTCGACGAGCGCCGCTCCTGGTGGTCCCGGCGCCAGCGGACCGCCGCCTGGGCCGA
>JAICEW010000592.1 GCA_025923995.1 Vicinamibacteria bacterium
CTGGCCGCCCAGAACCCACAGAAGCTCAAGGAGCTGCAGGACCTGTTCCTGCGCGAGGCCGAGCGGAACCACGTGCTGCCGATCGACGATCGCCGCTCCGAGCGCTTCGATCCCCGGATCGCGGGCCGGCCGGACCTGCTGGGCGGGCGCACGACCATGACCGTCTTCGACGGCATGAGCGGGATCATGGAGAACGCCTTCATCAACATCAAGAGCGTGCGCCATTCGGTGACCGCGGAGATCGTCGTCCCGGCCGCGACCACGGAAGGCGTGATCATCGCGCAGGCCGGCTCCTTCGGTGGCTGGGCGCTCTACATGAAGGGCGGCCGCGTGGTGCACGACTACAACTTCTTCGGGCTCTCGCACACGAAGGTCGCGTCGCCGGCGCCGCTCGCGCCGGGCGCCCACACGATCGTGTACGAGTTCGTGCCGGACGAGGCGAAGCCGGGCACCGGCGGCAAGTCGATCCTGAAGGTCGACGGACAGGTGGTCGCCGAGGGGCACATCCCGAAGACCCAGCCGTTCGCGTTCTCGGCGGACGAGGGCGTGGACGTCGGCTCGGACAACGAGACGATGGTCTCGGACGACTACAAGCCCGGCGCGACCGACTTTGGCGGCCAGATCGTCAAGGTGACGGTCTCCCAGCTCTGACGGGACCGGCGGGTCCCTCGGGGCCCTCCGGCCGGCCCTGCCACAAAGACTCCCGACTCGTGTAGCATCGCGCCTCCCGTCGATGGGGACGGGGCTGGAGGAGGGGCATGAGCTCGATCCTGGAGACGCCGGAGACCAAGCCGTCGAGCGCAGGAAGTGGCCTCGGGGGAGTCCTCGGCATCGTGGGCACCGGCCTGGGTGTCGTTTCCCTGGGGATGGCGATCTTCCTCTTCGTCGGCCTGCGCGACGCGCGCAAGGAGATCGCCCGGCTGACGGAGCAGGCCTCGGAGGCCGACAAGAAGTCGAAGGACCTGGACTCGAGCCTCGCCGCCGTCCGCGGCCAGACCTCGAAGATCGCGGAGCGGGCCGGCGTCACCGAGGCGGAGCTGGAGAAGACGGCGGCGGAGGCGCAGGCGCTGCGCGAGGCACAGGCCAAGGGCCAGCGGGGCCTGAAGAGCCTGGGCGGCGAGGTGGTCAAGGTGAAGGACGACGTGGCCGCGCAGAAGGCCGCCATCGCGGAGACCCAGGAGAAGCTGCAGCGGGCCATGGGCGACCTGGGCGAGCAGAGCGGGCTCATCGCACGCAACGCGGAGGAGCTCGAAGCCTTGAAGCGCACGGGGCTGCGCGACTACTACGAGTTCGACCTCGCGAAGGCCAAGTCGCCGGCTCCGGTCGGCCCCGTGGCGCTCCGCCTCAACAACGCCGACGCCAAGAAGCACAAGTTCAACCTGATCCTCGTGGTGGACGACATCCAGATCGAGAAGAAGGACAAGACGCTGCTCGAGCCCGTGCAGTTCTACCGCAAGGGCTCGCGCGCGCTCCACGAGATCGTCGTCTACGGCGTGCAGAAGGACCGGATCACGGGCTACCTCAGCACGCCCAAGACCGGGGAC